>JBMOGG010000036.1:0-21216 GCA_049318505.1 Sphingomonas sp.
GGCGAGGTCAGCCGCTTCTACGACCCGATGATCGCAAAACTCATCACCTGGGCCCCGACGCGGCTTGAGGCGATCGATAAGCAGATCACCGCGCTCGACAGCTTCGAGATCGAGGGCCTCAGCCACAACATCGACTTCGTCTCGGCGATCATGCAGCACCCGCGCTTCCGTTCAGGCGAGATCACCACGGGCTTTATCGCCGAGGAATATCCGCAAGGCTTTCACGGCGCGCCAGCGTCACCCGAACGCCTCCGCGCGCTTGCTGCTATCGCGGCGTTCGCCGCGACCGCCGAGGCCGACCGCGCGCGGCGCGTCGACGGGCAGCTTGGCAAGCGCCTCCAGCCGCCTGCCGACTGGCAGGTGCACATCGGCGGCGCAGACCATGATGTCTCGGTCAGCACCCACGGCATTGTCGTCGATGGCGACGATCTCGACATCGAGCTCGAATACACCCCCGGCGACCGGATCATCGAGGCGACGCTCAACGAAGAGCCGCTTGCCGTCCGCATCCTGCGCACGCGCGCCGGGTTCAAGCTAACGACGCGCGGCGCCTCTCACATCGCCCGCGTGCTCCCCGCGCATGTCGCGCCGCTCAGCGCGCACATGATCGAGAAGATCCCGCCCGACCTCTCGCGCTTCCTGCTCTCGCCCATGCCGGGCTTGCTCACCTCACTTCATGTCGCTCAGGGTGACAAGGTCGAGGCCGGCCAGCCGCTGGCCGTGATCGAAGCCATGAAGATGGAAAACATCCTGCGCGCCGGAAAAACGGGTACCGTAAAAAGTATCGCCGCGGCGCAGGGCGAAAGCCTCAGCGTCGATCAGGTCATCCTCGAACTCGACTGATCGCTTTTCGCCTTCCCCTTTGTGTGTTGTTACAGTAATACAGTTGCACTTCAGAGGGTGCCGCGATGAGTTTCCGCAATATTTCCGCATGGTCGATTCGCAACCCGGTTGCGCCCATCGTGCTGTTCATCGCGCTGTCGCTCGCCGGCATCATGGCCTTCATGCAGATGAAGGTGAACAACAACCCTGACATCAGCTTCCCCGCTGCACAAGTCAGCGTGGCACAGCCAGGCGCTGCACCGACCGAGCTCGAAAGCCAAGTCACCCAAAAGGTCGAGGCGGCGCTGCGCGGTATCAACGGCGTCGAGGACATCTCTTCCTACATCCAGGAGGGGTCTTCGAACACGACCGTCCAGTTTGCGATCGGCACACCGGTCGACCGGGCGGTCAACGACGTACGCGACGCGATCGCGAACATCCGCAGCGATCTGCCGGACGGGATATTAGAGCCGCAGGTCAACCGCATCGACATCGACGGCGGCCCGATTGCCTATTTCTCCGCCGAAGCGACCGACATGACATTGGAAGAACTGAGCTGGTTCGTCGACAACACCGTCGCCAAACGGCTCGTCAGCGTGTCAGGCATGGCGAACATCCAGCGTTCAGGCGGCGTGAAACGCGAAATCCGTGTCATCCTCGACCCCGCACGGATGCAGGGCCACGGCGTCACCGCGTCACAGGTCAATGCCCAGTTACGCGCGACCAACCTGAATGCCGCCGGGGGCCGCGCCGAGATCGCCGGTTCCGAACAATCGGTACGCGTGCTGGGCAATGCCGCCAGCGCCTATGCGCTCGGCGAGAAACTGATTTCGGTCGGCAACGGCACGGTAAAGCTCACCGACATCGCAACGGTACGCGACAGCTATGCCGAACAGCGCAACATCTCAAAGATGAACGGCAAGCAGGTGCTGAGCTTTGCCATGGCAAAGTCAAAGGGCGCGTCCGATGTGCTGGTCTATGACGAAGGCGTCAAATTGCTGCGCGCTCTCGAAAAGGAAAACCCCAAGGTCAAGTTCCGCCAGCTGTTCACAACGGTCGACTATACCCGCAGCCAATATCATTCGGCGATCGACGCGATGTGGGAAGGCGCGGTCCTGGCGGTCCTTGTCGTCTTCGTCTTCCTGCGCGACTGGCGGGCGACACTCATTTCGGCGATCGCGATCCCATTGTCGGCGATCCCGGCCTTCTGGTTCATGGACCTGATGGGCTTTACGCTCAACGGCGTCAGCCTGATCGCGCTCAGCCTTGTCGCCGGCGTGCTCGTCGATGATGCCATCGTCGAGATCGAAAACATCGTCCGCCACATGCGCATGGGCAAGACCGCTTACCAGGCCTCGATCGACGCCGCCGACGAGATCGGCCTTGCCGTCCTCGCAACGACAATGGCCATTGTTGCGGTGTTCCTGCCGGTCGGCCTGATGCCCGGCATATCGGGTCAGTTCTTCAAGCAGTTCGGCATGACGATTGTTGCCGCCGTGCTGGTCAGCCTGGCCGTCGCGCGCCTGATCACCCCAATGGTCGCCGCCTATTTCCTCAAGTCGCACGGGCCGGCCTCGCATGGCGAAGGGCCGTTGATGGACCGGTATATGGCACTGCTGCGCTGGTCGCTCGACACGAGCCGGTCCAGCGAGCTTCGCGCGGCCGGGCAACGCTGGTGGGCACTTCTGTTCGACCACCGGATCTGGGTCATGGGGATAGGCGCTTTAGCCTTTGCGCTGACCGTCGTTGCCTTTGGCACGCTGCAGTTCACCAGCCAGCCCGCGCTCAACAGCGATTACAGCCAGGTCAGGATCCAGCTGACGCCAGGCGCAACACTGGCGCAGACCGAAGCCGTCAGCGATGCGGTCGCCCGACTGCTCGATACCGCGCCTGAGGTCGAAGCCGCCTTCAGCGACGTCAACGTCGGCGATGCAAATATTTATCTTACCCTCAAAAAGGACCGCACAAAAACCAGCGTCCAGTTCGAGCGCGACTTCGCGACCAAATTGCGCGCGATCCCCGATGCGCGCGTCACCTTCCAGAGCCAGAATGGCGGCTTTGGCCGCGATGTCACGGTCATGCTGGCGGGATCAGACCCCGTTATCGTGACGGCAACGGCCAACAAGCTGGTGGATGAAATGCGCGCGTTGAAACAGCTGCGTGTCCCTCGGATCGACGGTGATCTGCAGCGACCCGAAATCGTGATCAAGCCGCACAGCGCGCTTGCTGCCGAATTGGGCGTGACCTCGTCGGCGCTCAGCCAGACGATCCGTATCGCGACACAAGGCGAAATCGACCAGAATGCGGCAAAATTCTCGCTGTCGGACCGGCAAATTCCCATTCGCGTGATGATTGACGCCGCCGACCGGACCAGCCTGTCGACCATCGAGAACCTGCCGGTGCCCACGCTTGGGGGCGGTAGCGTCCCCCTGAAACTGGTTGCCGACATCTCGTTTGGCGAAGGGCCGTCGGTCTTGCGGCGCTATAACCAGAACCGCCGTGTTGTCGTCGGCGCCGACCTTGCACCCGGCGTCGTCACAGCCGCCACGGAAATCGACGCGCTGCCGACGCTGAAGAACTTGCCCTCGGGCGTTCAGCGCGTCTCATTCGGCGACGACAAGCTGAACAAGGAGATCTTGCACAATTTCATCGTTGCCGTCGCTGCGGGCGTGCTGCTCGTGTTCGCGGTGCTGGTATTGCTGTACAAGCGCATCCTGCCGCCTTTCGTAAACATGGGGTCGCTGCTGCTGGCGCCACTGGGTGGCGCCATCGCGCTGCACCTGACGTCAAATCCGATTTCGCTCCCCGTCCTCATTGGGCTGCTGATGCTGCTCGGCATCGTTGCCAAGAACTCGATCCTGCTCGTTGATTTCGCGCTCGAAGAGATCGCCAAGGATGTGCCGATCTACGACGCGATCCTCGACGCAGGCCATAAGCGGGCCCAACCCATCGTCATGACCACGGTCGCGATGGTTGCCGGCATGCTGCCGATCGCGCTCAGTTTCAGCGGCGACGGCAGCTGGCGCGCGCCGATGGGCATTGTCGTGATCGGGGGCCTGATCCTGTCAACGATCCTGACACTGGTCATCGTGCCCGCCCTGTTCAGCCTGGCCGTCGGTGTCGAGGCCCGCATCGCCCCCTGGCTGAGCCGTACGCTGACCAATGGCGGTGTGAACGCCGAGCCCCGCGGCGTGCCACAAGCCGCCGAATAAAAGATCGCAGGCCCGCCTAGCCGCTGTTCCTGAGCGCTGTCGCAATCGCGTTGATCGACAGCTGGATGCCCTCGGCAATGCGCGGGTCGTCTTCGCTCGCGCGGTGCCGTTTGAGCAGCTCGATCTGGAGCAGATTCAAGGGCTCGACATAGGGCATGCGGAGCCGGATTGAAGCATCAAGGGCCGGATTGTTCGCCAGCAGACGCGCCTGCCCCGTCAGATCGAGCACAACATCGCGCGTCGCGTACCAGGCGTCATGGATGCGCGGGAAAATCACCGGCCCATCGGCGGCATGCGCCAGCTCGGCATAATGCGCCGCAATACCCATGTCGGACTTCGCCAGCACCATTTCCATGTTCGCCAGAGTTGCTGCAAAAAACGGCCAGCCCTGCGCCATCGCGCGCAGCAGCCCGCGGTCTTCGAAACGTGACGCGGCGGCATGCAGCCCGAACCAGCCCGGCAACATCACACGCGCCTGCGCCCAGCTGAACACCCAGGGAATCGCCCGCAGATCCTCGATCGCGTCGGACCTGGTGCGGCTCGCGGGGCGCGATCCGATCTTCAGCGTCGCAATCTCGGCAATGGGCGTCATCGCCCGAAAGAAGCTTCGGAAATTCGGCATTTCATAGACGAGCGCGCGGTATGCTGCGAACGCATCGGCAGACAGCCTGTCCATCGCCTCCCCAAAGCGGGCCGCATCAACAGGAGCGACCTGGGGTGGCGCCAGGGTTGCGGCAATCGTTGCGGCTGCCACCGCTTCCAGATTGACCGCCGCGCTGTCGCGTGACCCGTATTTGGCGGCGATGACCTCGCCTTGTTCGGTAATGCGGATGCGCCCCCTGACCGTGCCCGTGGGCTGCGCGCGGATCGCGGCAAACGCAGAGCCTCCGCCCCGGCCGACCGCGCCGCCGCGGCCATGGAACAGCTGCATCGCGACCCTGGCCGCTTCGAACACCGGCTTTAGCGCCACACTCGCCTGATGGAGCGACCAGACCGAGGTAAGATAGCCGCCATCCTTGTTCGAATCCGAATAGCCGACCATCACTTCCTGAAACCCGCGCGCGCGGGCAAGGTCGCCGAACTCGGGCATCGCGAAAAAGGCGGCCATGATCGCCGGCCCTGCCGCAAGGTCGCCGATCGTCTCGAACAGCGGCACCGGCATCAGCGAAGCGCCAGGGTCCCCCGGCCGGTAAAGACCCGCCTCCTTCAGCAACAGCAACAGCTCGAGGAGATCCGATACCGCATCGGTTTTCGAGATGATCGCGCTCCCGATCACACCATTGCCGAACTTCGCGCGGGCGTCGTGCGCCGCTGCAAGGATCGCCAGTTCGGAGCGGGTCTCGTCCGATTGCGCAAGATTGGGCCCGGTCAGCGGGCGGGGATTGGCGAGTTCGCGCCGCAGCAGGGCAACGCGCGCCTCTTCGCCAAGCCCCTCATAATCAGCGTCAACGCCAGCCGCTGCGAACAGGTCGGCAATGCAGCGGGCGTGGACATCGCTGTTCTGGCGCAGGTCGAGCCGGGCAAGATGGAAGCCGAACACATCGACCGCGCGGATCAACCGGGCGAGCGCGCCGGGGCTTGAAAGCCCGTTGCCGGCCAGCCCTTCGGCAAGGGTTACCAGGTCCGCGCGGAATGCCGCCGGATCGGCATAGGGTGCCCCCTTCACCGTTGCCGGACGCGGCGGCGCCCGCCCGATGCGATCCGCAAAAGTCGCCGCCAGCCGCGCATAAATGCCCGTCATCGCCCGGCGGTAGGCCTCATCGACGCGGCTCGGCGCATTGTCCCCGCTTGCATCGGCGAGCGCGATGACGTGAGGGTCAAGCGTTGCCAGTTCGGCAGAGATCGACAATTCACCGCCGATGGCGTGAACAGCATCGAGATAGTGCAGCAGGATCGTTTCGCCGGCACGCCCGGTCGCCAGACGCAGCGCATCGGCATCGACGAACGGATTGCCGTCACGGTCGCCGCCGATCCAGCTGCCGACGGTCAGAAATCCCGGCGTGCGCGCGCCCAATACCCGGTCCCAGCGCGCATAGAGCGCGGGCACTTCGGGCACGAACACATCGCGCAGCCACGCCAGCGCGTTTTCGACTTCATCGGCGACATAAAGGCGTTCGCGTCGCAAGGCACGCGTTTGCCACAACAAGGCGACCTGCCGCACGATGGCCGCCTCGACGTCGTCCCCATCGGGCGTCGTGGCGACGCCGGCGTCGCGCAGCCGCATGAGGGCGGCGATCCGTACCTTATGGTCGATGATACTCTTGCGCCGCACCTCGGTTGGGTGGGCGGTCAGCACGGGCACGACGCTGGCGTGGCTCAGCATCTCGATCACCTCATGCTGGTCGAGATCGGAGGCGACACTGGCCACAGTTGCGCCTGCCTCGCTGGCGAGCCCCTGCCGGTCTTCGGCCAGATTGGCGAGCAACGAGAACAGCATGAACCCGCGCACGAACGACAAGGTATCGTCGAGATTGAGCGCGCTCAGACCTCGGTCGACGTCATGTGCGCCTTCGATGCCGCGATGCCGGTCGACCGACGTCGAGCGAATATATTCGATCCGCCGGAACAGCGCTTCGCCTCCCAGGTCGCGGATCACATCGCCGAGGATACGTCCCAGAAAGCGAATGTCGGGGTTTTGCGAAATCGGGTCCGATGCCATGGCCAGGTGCTGCAGCGCAGCGAACCATGGGTCAAGCGGTCGCGTCAGCTAAACGCCTGAATTCCAGTCTGCGCGCGCCCGAGAATGAGCGCATGAACGTCATGCGTCCCTTCATAGGTATTCACCGCCTCGAGATTCATGACGTGGCGGATCACGCCATATTCATCGCTGATGCCGTTGCCACCATGCATGTCGCGGGCCATTCGCGCGATATCGAGCGCCTTGCCGCAATTATTGCGCTTGATGAGGCTGATCGTCTCGGGTGCCAGATTATGCGCGTCCATCAGGCGACCAGCCGTCAGCGCTGCGTTCAGGCCCAGCGCGATTTCGGTCTGCATGTCGGCGAGCTTTTTCTGCACGAGCTGCGTCGCCGCCAGCGGCCGCCCGAACTGCTTGCGGTCGAGCGTATACTGACGCGCGGCGTGCCAGCAGAACTCGGCCGCGCCCATCGCGCCCCAGGCAATGCCGTAGCGCGCATTGTTGAGGCAGCCGAACGGCCCCTTCAGCCCGTGAACGCCAGCAAGCAGACGGTCGGCAGGAATGGCGACTTCGTCCATCACGATTTCACCCGTTACCCAGGCGCGCAGCGAAAACTTGCCCTCGATCTTGGGCGTGGAAAGCCCCTTGTCGGAGCGCTCGAGGATGAAGCCGCGGATCTGGCCGTCATCGCACTTTGCCCAAACGACGAACACGTCGGCAAAAGGCGCACTCGTGATCCACATCTTCGCGCCCGACAGCACATAGCCGCCGTCGACGCTGCGCGCGCGGGTCTTCATGCCGCCGGGGTCGGATCCTGCGTCGGGCTCGGTCAGGCCGAACGATCCGATCCATTCGCCGGTTGCCAGCCGCGGCAAATAGCGCTCGCGCTGCGCCTGTGACCCATAGGCCCAGATCGGGTACATGACGAGGCTCGACTGCACCGACATGGCACTGCGGTATGACGAATCGATCCGCTCGACCTCGCGCGCGATCAGGCCATAGGCAACGTAGGACACGCCCGGGCAGCCATAGCCCTCGATCGTCGGCCCGAGCAGGCCGGCGGCGCCGAACTTTGCCATCAGGTGGCGGTCGCATGTCTCGTTGCGGTTCGATTCGCGCACGATGGGAGCAAGCTCGGCGTCGCAAAAGGCGCGCGCCGTGTCGCGCACCATGCGCTCCTCGTCGGTCAGCAGCGCGTCGAGGAGAAACGGATCGGTCCAGTCGAACGACGGCCATTTCGGCGCATTGTCATGGGCAAGAGGAACGGCATGAACGGTGGCCATGATCAACTCCGGTACGATGATTTCAAGTTGCCCACGCTTTCCGCCATTCGTCGTCGCGACACAAGCGGTGCGGCGCTAATCGACGATGCGCGCCTCGATCTGGCCCAGCCGTTCAGGCGTGACGCCGAGGACGTCACGGGCATAGCTTTCGACCGAGCCGTGCGTGGCGACGATCGTGGTGAGCGCTGAGTCCAGATATTCTTCATGGACGGCCATCAGGGTCCGAACCGCCTCGTCACTGATCTGCGCGCCGCGACTTGCCCGGATCGACGCGGCACCGGCCGCGATCCGCGCCTCGGCATTGCCCGCTATATTGGTGAGCAGGTAATCGGCCATCATGTCGTCGTGGTGTACGCCAACGAGCGTATGCAGCAGCGCGGCGGCAAGGCCCGTCCGGTCCTTGCCCGCGAGGCAATGCAACAGGCTCGCCCCCTCTCGCCCGGCAAGCGCATCGAAGTACATGCGCATCACCGAGATCAGATTGGGTCGAGCCGGCATGAACGCATAGAGATCGACCATCGCCCGGTGCGCGTCCGCCGCCGTCACGATTTCGCGCGCAGCCTCGACATGCGGCGCACCGCCGCGCCCGGCGGTCTCTCCATCATGGAAATAGACCTCGGCGTCAAAGCCCTCCGGGCGTGCGCAGGGGTAGCTGCGCCGCTCGCTGTTGCCGCGCAGGTCGATGACGGTACGTATGTCGAATGCCGAGATGGCGGCCAGGTCATCGGCTGTCGCGCCGACATGCTGCCCTGACCGGAACAGCACGCCTGTCGTCAATCGGGCGCCCCTCATCGTCTTATAGCCGCCATAGTCGCGGAAATTATGGATGCCGGTGAACGGCTTGACGCGGTCGTCCATCGACTAGGCAGTCGGGCAGATGAGGTATTTCTCACCTGTCCGCTTGGCGTTGTAGCCGGTGATCACGTCGAGGTTCAGGGCCTCCTCGAGAGTGACTTCATGGCTGTAATGGCTCTTGAACGTCGTCGTCAGTTCAGCGACGACGCGCGCGCGCAGCCGTTGTGCCGTCTCGGCCCCGGCTTTCATCAGGAACGGCGTGAGCAGGAAGCCGCCGAGATTCCACGAAAAACCAAAGCTGCGATTGAGGACCGTCGGCCCGACATCGAGCGCGCCATAGATGTAGACCTGCTTGAAACTGTCGGAGCCATAACGGCTATAGGTGGTCATCCGCTTGACCGCCGCCGATTCCATGCACGCCAGGATTTGCCCCGCGAGCTTGCCCCCGCCGATCGCGTCGAAGCCGATGGTCGCGCCGGTTTCGACCAGCGCATCGGTCAGCTCGGCCATGAAATTCTCGCTCGTCGAATCGACGACATGGGTCGCGCCGATCCCCTTGAGCAGGTCGACCTGCGCCTGGCTGCGCACAATGTTGACGAGCGCAATGCCGTCCATCGCGCAGATCTTGACGAGCATCTGGCCCAGATTCGACGCCGCCGCCGTGTGGACGATGGCCGAATGTCCTTCCATCTTCATCGTCTCGGTAAAGGCGAGCGAGGTCAACGGGTTGACGAAGCACGAAGCCCCGTCCTTCGGATCGGTCCCGTCGGGCAGCACCATGCACATCTGCACCGGCAGGGCGCGATATTGGGCATAGATCGACCCGCCGAGCATCGCGACTGTCTTGCCCAGCAGCGCCTGCGCTTCGGGCGAGGCACCGGCCTTCACCACCACGCCGCAGCCTTCGTTCCCGATCGGCATCGCTTCGCCCAGCCGACCGGCCATCGCGCGCATGCCTGCGGCAGGAATATCGGCAGTCACAAGCGGCAGGCCGTCGCGGGTCGAGGCGCGCGCGGTGCTCATGTCGGCAGCACCGAACAACAGGCCAAGGTCCGACGGATTGATCGGTGTCGCCTGCACGCGCACCAGGACTTCGTGATCTTTGGGTTCAGGCATCGGCAGCGCGGCGAGTGAAACCTCGAGCTGGCCACCTTCGGTCGCGAGCGTAAGCATCGTCATGTTGGTGGCAGGCAGATCGGTCATGTCAGGCTCTCCAGATGAACACGCGGTTTAGGTTGCCGCTTGCAACGGGTGCTAACGCATCGACCAGCCCGTTTCAACGCGCCTCAGCCGAATGCGCCCGCGGCTTTCAACATATCGATGCGCGCCGCATCATAGCCCAGTTTCGCGAGCACCGTGTCGGTGTCAGCGCCCACGCGCGGCGCTGGCCGGGGGACGTCGGTCAGGCTCACCGAATAGCGCGGCGCCGGCATCGGCTGGGTGACGCCGCCGACCGTGGCAAAGGTTTGGCGCGCCACATTATGAGGGTGCTGCGGCGCCTCGCCCATCGACAGAACCGGTGCAAAGCACACATCGGTGCCCGCCATGATCGCGTCCCATTCGTCGCGAGGCCGGGCAGCGAAGATCGCGGTTAGCCGTGCCTTCAGCGCAGGCCAGCCCGCCCGATCATGTTGCGCGTCGAACGCAGGATCGTCGGCGACACCTGCATGATGACGGAGCAGCGCATAGAATTGCGGTTCGATCGACCCGATCGAGATCCACTTGCCGTCCGCGCATGCATAGGTGTCGTAGAAATGCGCAGCGCCATCGAGCATGTTCGTGCCCGGCATGTCGGTGTTGGCGCCAGCGGCCAACAGGTGCCAGCTCATCCCGCCAAGCAGCGCCGAGCCATCGGTCATGGCGCAATCGATGACCTGCCCGCCTGCACCGCCCTTTACGGCCAGCAGTGCAGCGACCATGCCGAAGGCGAGCATCATCGCGCCCCCGCCGAAATCGCCCACGTAATTGACCGGCGGCACGGGCCGCTCGCCGGCACGGCCAATGGTGTGCAGCACGCCCGACAGCGCGATATAGTTGATGTCATGGCCAGCGGCATGGGCATAGGGGCCGTGCTGCCCCCAGCCGGTCATCCGACCGTAGACGAGCCCGGGATTATCGGCGAGCAGGACGTCCGGGCCGAGGCCGAGCCGCTCCATCACGCCGGGGCGATAGCCCTCGATCAGGCCGTGGGCACTGCGGCACAGGTCGCGCGCCACCTCCCTGCCCTCTTGGGTCTTGGTATTGAGCGCAATCGAGGCGCGATTGCGCGACAGCGGATCGCGCGGATCGAGCACCCCGCCCGGCCGCTCGACGCGGATAACTTCGGCGCCGTGGTCCGCCAGCATCATCGCACAAAATGGCCCGGGGCCGATGCCGGCGAATTCGACGATCCTGATCCCCGCCAGTGGTCCAGCCATTTTACGTTCCTCTATCGATTATCTTGTTGAATCCGTCAGGGCCTGGTTGCGAAACGTCAGTTCGACCTTCACCCCATTGGGGTCGCGCAGATTGAACTGCACCATGTGCACGTCCCGGTAGGTCACCGTTTGATAGGTTTCGCCAATTTCGCTGAGATGCGCCTCCATGGCGGCGCGGTCGTCAACGTCGAAGGCGAAATGATCGACATGGCCCTCAGCGGCGCGGGCATCGTCGGGCGCAAGCTGATTGACATGCACACAGGCCTTGCCCGCCGCGTCGAACAGCCACAAGTTCTGGCTGGCATCGGGATTGGTATCGGCTTGACCCCGGCGTAGGCCAAGTGTGCGCTCGTACCAGGCGACCGTCTCTTCGAGAACCGTTGCCCGGATGTTGACGTGCCCCAGCCTCAATCCTGTGAAATCCATAGAACAGCCCGTGCCACGAAAGGCGCCAAGCTGTCGAGCCGCGCGCTGACCCAGCAATATTGCTACATGACGGCGCCAAGCGCCCAGGGCACGAATTCGTCGACGCCAAAGCCATGCGCTTCGCTGCGGCTTGGCGCGCCCGATGCGGTTGCAAGCATCAGCTGGAAGATCGCTTGTCCTGCATCATCGACCGACAGGTCACCATCGATGATCGCCCCTGCGTTGAAATCCATGTCATCTGTCATGGCGGCGTACATGCGGCTGTTGGTCGCGATCTTGAGCGAAGGCGTCGGCTTGCAGCCATAGACCGAACCGCGCCCTGTCGTGAAGCAGATGAGGTTGGCCCCACCCGCAACTTGGCCCGTCGCCGACACAGGATCATAACCGGGGGTGTCCATGAAGACGAGGCCGTGGGTCCGAACCTGCTCGGCATAGCCAACGACGTCCATGAGGCCCGTGCTGCCCGCCTTGGCGACCGCCCCCAGCGATTTTTCGAGGATGGTTGTAAGCCCGCCTGCCTTGTTTCCCGGCGAGGGGTTGTTGTCCATCTCTCCCCCGTTGCGCGCCGCATAATCTTCCCACCACGCGATGCGCGCAGCCAGCTTTTCCGCGACGTGGGGCGCAGCGGCGCGGGCGGTGAGCAAATGTTCGGCGCCATAGATTTCCGGGGTCTCGGACAACAAGGCCGTGCCCCCCTGGGCGACCAGCCGGTCGACCGCCGCGCCGAGCGCGGGGTTTGCGGTAACGCCCGAATAGCCGTCCGACCCGCCGCACTGCAGCCCGACCGTCAGCTGCGCTGCACTGACGGTGGTCCGCCGGTCCGCATTCACGACGGGGAGGAGTTCGACGACCAGTTCCTCGCCGCGCCTGACGGTAGCGACGGTCCCACCCTCGTCCTGGATCGTCATGGTTTTGAGGCGGGCGCCGGGTTCCAGCCCCTCGACATCAAGCATGCCCGAGATCTGGTTTGCCTCGCAACCGAGACCGATCAGCAGCACGCCCCCGAAATTGGGATGCCGCGCATAGCCGCCGAGCGTCCGGCGCAGCACCACCATTCCTTCTCCCTGGGCATCCATGCCGCAGCCCGAGCTGTGGGTGATCGGCACGATGCCATCGATATGGGGGAAGTCGCCCAGCCGGTCGCGGAACCGATCGGCAATGGCGCGGCAGACCATGGCGGAGCAGTTCACCGAGGCAATGATGCCGATATAGTTACGGGTACCGACACGGGCGTCTGGGCGAACATAGCCTTCGAAGGTCGCCGGAACGGTGCTCGACACCGTGGCTGAATAGGAACTGCCGACCACATCATCGCGGGCAAAGCTGCGGAACTCAAGGTTGTGGCTGTGGACATGCTCGCCGGCGGCAATCGGTTGGCGGGCGAAGCCGATGATCTGGCCGTAGCGGCGCACTGGCTCATCGCAATCGATCGCGCGGCGCGCGACCTTGTGGCCCGAGGCGATCGCGCCATGGTCGCCCACGGCAATAGCCACGTCGTCGGCCGGGTGGAGAACAACAAGCTTGCCCATGAGGGTGACATAGTCGGCGTTCGGCCGCCACGAAAGGCTAAGCTGCGTGCCGGGTCAGCCTTGGCGATAAGCCTCGACCATTGCGCGGACATCGACGCGCGCTTTCAGCCGCGCCGCCAATAAGGCTGTCCCGCTGATCTTGCGCTGTGCGAACAGTGTATCGATCGGCGGAATATGCCAGGCCTCGCGGTCCTCGGCGATCTCGATCCCCTGGTCGCGCAGCACCGAGACAAAAGCGCGGTCACCGAAATCGAAAAGCCCGGGCTTGTTCATTTCCGTCATCACGACATCGATCATGCGATCAAGCGACGCCCGGTGGCGCCGCGCCGTGAGGTCGTTCAGGAAGCCGGCCTCGACGGCGGCCTCCCGTGCCCTGTCGCGGTTATTGTCGAGCCCCGCCATCAGCAGCGCGCGATAGCCGCTCGCGGTTGCCGGATCGACTGCGCGCACGGCGCCGAAGTCGAGCAGGACGAGCTTGCCGGTGTCGCGCTGATACCGGAAATTGGCGAAATTCGGGTCGGTTTGCATCAAGCCGAACTCGAACAATTCGCGCAGCACCAGCGCGATCAGACGCTGCATGATGCGGTCGCGTTCTTCCTGCGGGGCATCGACCAGGCTTTCGACCGAGGTGCCGGCAATAAAACTCATCGCGAGCACACGGTCGCCGGAGAATTCAGGATCGAGCATGGGCACGATGAAGTCGGGCGCGTCAGCAAGCAAGATGGCAAAGCGCGCCATCTGTTCGCCTTCGCGCACATAATCCGCCTCTTCGTGCAGCTGGCGCTTGGCCTCGGCGAGCAACGGCGCGATGTCGACTGCCTTTGGCAGCAGGCCCGAAATCTTGAGGAGCGTGGCGACATTGTCGACATCGGCATCGATGCTTTCGCGCACCCCTGGATACTGGACCTTTACGGCAAGTTCGCGCCCGTCATGCGTCAGCGCCTTGTGCACCTGCCCGATGGAGGCCGCCGCGATCGGGCTTGCGCCGAAGCGGGCAAACCGCCGCCGCCAGTCCTTGCCCCATTGCGCGGCGAGCACCGTCTGAAGTTGTGCCGGCGGCATGTGATAGGCCTGGTTGCGCAGGCGCGCGAGGATGTCGGTCAGCTCCTTTGGCAGCATGTCGCCGGCGTCGAGCGAGATCATCTGGCCAAGCTTCATCGCGGCACCACGCAAGTTCGACAGCTGGTCGGTGACCCGCGCCACATTGGCCGGCGTCAGCAAGAGGTCACTCATCTGCGGCCGTTCGCCCGCCGCCAGACGCCTTGCACCTTCCGAGATCACGCCGCCTGCAACGCCGCCCGCCATGCGGCCGAAGATGCCAAGCCGTGAGAGCCGCCCGCTTGGGACCGCACGCCCTTTGCCCTCGAAGTCCGTCGCCAAATCACATGCTCCCGATCATGACGAGACGTCCGGGAACAGGACCACCGCCTAGGGCAGGGATATGGCGCGTCCACGGCGCCAAACAAGCATGAGCGCCCTTGGCCTAGAAGCCAGCAAAGCTATCGCATTGTCTGGGATCGCCGGTTTGAAGGCCGCGCTGCAGCCATTGCTGGCGTTGCGCCGACGAACCATGGGTGAAGCTGTCGGGAACGGGGCGCTGGCCTGCTGCCTTTTGCAGCGTATCATCGCCGATGGCCTGGGCGGCCCGCAGCCCTTCTTCGACGTCGCCGGGCTCCAGCCTGTCACGATTGTTCGCGGCCCAGACGCCCGCATAGCAATCCGCCTGCAGTTCCATCGCGACTTGCAACGCATTGCCCTTCGTCCGCGACGCCCGCTGCTGGGCCGAACGGACCTTGTCTGCGATGCCGGTTAGCGTTTGCACATGATGGCCAACTTCATGCGCGATGACATAGGCTTGCGCAAAGTCGCCCGGCGCGCCGTACCGCTGCGTCAGCTCCTCGTAGAATTGGGTATCGAGATAAACGCCTTGGTCGGCGGGGCAATAAAAGGGTCCCATTGCCGACTGGGCGGCACCACAGCCTGACCGGCCATTGCCCGCATAAAAGACGAGTTTGGGCGGCGTATAGCCCGGCAGCAACTTAGCCCATGTCTGGTTCACATTGGCGAGCGCATTGCACGAAAAGCGGCTGGCCGGATCGATGCGGCAACTTTCTGCAACCGACGAACCGCCCGTTTGCTGGTGTGGGGCAGTCGTTGCCGATGGGCTCACGAGCGAGCCGATGCTGCCAAGACCGCCGAACAGGAACAAGGCGATGCCCAGCACGACGACGCCGCCACAGCCGAAACGACTGAAGACGAAGGGCACCAGCATCCCGAGGAGGCCAAGCCCGCCGCCGCCGCCAAATCCTGCGCTGCTGAAATTGCCGCCCCGCTGGTCTTCGACATTGAGATTGTCTGAATCGTCGAGGCGCATGGCCGTCTCCCCTGTTTCGCCCGTGAAATGCACCGGACTCAACATCGTTGCAACGGCGAGAATTGCGTCGCACAGGGATCGGCATGGCCGATATCGACCCATCGAATCTGCGTCGCCGCCAGGCTTCGTTGCCGCTTCCCGACAAAGTCGCGCTGGTGCTTCAGGGCGGTGGCGCGCTGGGATCATATCAGGCTGGCGTTTACGAGGCGCTCAACAGCGCGGGCATCGGGATCGATCAGGTCGCGGGCATTTCGATTGGTGCGGTCAACGCCGCCCTGATCGCCGGCAACCCGCCTGAATTACGCGTGAAGGCGCTGCGGACGTTCTGGGACCGGATGTCGGCAGCGCTGCCGACCTTTCCGATCTGGGGTGGCGACTATGGGCGTGAATGGCTCCACGAAGCGTCGGCGGCGTTTGTCGCAACCTTCGGCGTGCCCGGTTTCTTTGCGCCGAACATGCTGCCGCCATTTGCAGCATTCCCCGGGTCGCTCAATGCGCTGAGCTTTTACGATTCGTCACAGCTGGCAAAAACGCTTGATGACCTGGTCGACTGGGATTTGCTCAACGATGGGCCCGTGAGCTGCGCCGTCGGCGCCGTCGAGATCGAAAGCGGCAATTTCCATTATTTCGACAACCGCAAGCAACGGCTGGACGCACGCCACATCATGGCCTCAGGCGCGCTGCCGCCAGGGCTCCCCCCGGTCGAGATCGACGGAAAGCTGTGGTGGGACGGCGGGCTTGTATCGAACACACCACTTAGCCATGTGCTCGACACGCAGGATGCCGATCTGCTGGTATTCCAGGTCGACCTGTTTGCTGCCAGCGCCGCGCGGCCCAAAACCATAATGGACGTGATGGCGCGCGAAAAGGAAATCCGCTTTTCCAGCCGCACGCGCCAGATCAGCGACCAGATGATCAAATTGCGCAAGGAGCGCGAGGTGATCAGAAGCGTACTGCGTAAATTGCCTGTGGAACTGCGCGACGACGCAGACGTCGCCCGGCTGACCGAAATGGCACGTGAATTCCCGGTCAACATCGTCCAGCTCATCTACCGCGCCAACAAATGGGAAGGCGGCGCACGCGACTATGAATTTTCGGCGCGAACGATGGCCGAGCACTGGGCGGCGGGCAGCGCGGCTGTGGCTGAGACAATCAGTCACGCCGGACTGATCGCGCAAAATATTCTTGACGGAAAAACAGCGGCTTTCGATCTCTCGCCCCGCTAGACCCGGTGCGATGCCGGGATTAGCGTAACTTTATTGCGCCGCTGTTGGCGACGCGCTTTTGTCAAAGGATCATCCGTGAAATTCGAACCGTTCGCCGGGCTTTCAATTGCTGCTGCCCTGTTCGGGCCGTCGGCACACGCCGCCGTGGGCCGCTTGCCGACCGACGTCGTGCCAACCGCCTATGAGCTGATGATCGATCCCGATGCGACCAAATTGACGTTCAGCGGCAGCGGCAGCGTGGCCATCACCGTCGCCAAGCCGACGCGGACGATCACCGTCAACGCCGCCGACCTGAGCATCCGCAACGTCAAGATCGACGGGCGCATTCCCGCAACAGTCCAGCTCGACCCTGCCGGACAGACGGCCACATTCACTTTTGCAAAGCCCGTAACGCCAGGCAAGCACAGTCTTTCGATGGCGTGGACCGGCAAGATCAACCAGTCGGCATCCGGCATGTTCGCGATCGACTATACCAACACCGACGGCAGCAAGGACCGGATGCTGGCGACGCAGTTCGAAGCGCCCGATGCACGCCGCTTCGCGCCGATCTGGGACGAGCCAGCTCTGAAGGCGACCTTCAAGCTGAGCGCGGCCGCGCCAAAGGGCCAGATGGCCTTTTCGAACATGCCCGTAACCGGCCAGACGCGTGGCGCCAACGGCAAGACCATCTGGCATTTCGCGCCCACGCCGCCGATGTCGAGCTATCTGATGTATCTTGGGCTAGGCAATGTCGAGCGCAAGACGCTGATGGCAGGCAATGTTGAGATCGGCGTCATCACGCGCAAGGGCGTCGTCAGCCAGGGTGACTATGCGCTGGCAAGCGCCAAGCGCATCCTTGACCATTTCAACGACTATTTCGGCACGCCCTATCCTCTGCCGAAGATGGATATGATCGCCGGGCCGGGATCGTCGCAGTTCTTTGGCGCGATGGAGAATTGGGGGGCGATCTTCTATTTCGAACGTGTCCTGCTGCAGGACCCCAAGCTTGCCACCGAAAGCCAAAAGCAGGACATTTTCAATGTCGTCGCACATGAAATGGCGCACCAGTGGTTCGGCGATCTGGTCACCATGTCCTGGTGGGACGATCTGTGGCTGAATGAAGGTTTCGCTTCTTGGATGGCGTCGAAGACCGCCAACGACCTCAATCCCGAATGGGGCGCGCTGACCCAGACAATGGCTTTCGACCGGCAGGGAGCGATGGCGCGCGACGCGCGCGTCACGACGCACCCGATCATCCAGCATGTCGAAACGCCCGACCAGATCAGCCAGGCCTTCGATGACATCACCTACCGCAAGGGTGAAGCGGTCATCCGAATGCTTGAAGGCGCCGTGGGTCCCGATGCTTTCCGCACGGGCGTGCGCCGCTACATGGCCAAGTACAAATATGGCAACACGGTCACCGACCAGTTGTGGGCGGAAGTCTCTGCGGCCTCGGGCCAGCCGATCAAGCCGATGATGGACAGCTTTACCCTGCAGGGCGGTGTTCCGCTGCTCCGCGTCGCCGACCCGCTGTGCGAAAATGGCAGCACGTCGGTCAGTTGGACGCAGGGCCGGTTCGCGCTCGATGAAGGATCGCGCAAGCCGCAGAGCTGGATCATGCCCGTCAGCATCGGCCAGGCTGGTGGCGGCGCGCCCACGCGTGTCATTGCGCCCGGCTCGGCAGTGACGCCGTCGCGGGCGACCGTGCCGGGCTGTGGCCTGACTGTAGTCAATCAGGGACAAAGCGCCTATTTCCGGACGCTCTACACGCCGTCGCATCTCGACAAGCTCGAGCAGGGCTTTGTCAAGCTCGCGGTCGATGATCAGGTCGGGCTGGTGGCCGATAGCTATGGCCTCGGCAACAGCGGCGACCAGCCTGTTGAGCGTTATCTGTCGCTGATTTCAGGCGTGCCGGCGGACGCGTCGCCGATCCTGTGGTCGCTGATCACGGCGCAATTGCGAGGCATTGACGGCATGCTGACCGGCACGCCCGAGCAGGCCATTTTCCGCCTGCGGGCACGCCGCCTTCTGGCGCCGCAGCTGGAGAGGACCGGCTGGACGGCGCGCGCGGGCGAAGCGTCTGCGCTCGCCACATTGCGTGAGGGCCTTATCCCGGCGCTCGGCAAGTTCGGCGACGAGGCTGTCCTGGCTGAAGGCAATCGCTATGCACGATTGAGTTTTGAGACGCCCGATGCGGTGCCGGGTAACATCCGGCAACCAGCCCTGCGTAACTTCGCCTATACAGCGGACGCGGCGCGTTGGGACATGTTGCGTGAAAAGGCACGCACAGAAAAAAGCCCGGTTGCCCGGCTTAACCTCTACAGCAATCTGGGCGCGGTGCGCGACCCGGCGCTGGCGCAAAAGGCGCTCGACCTGACGCTGACCGACGAAATCCCCGTGCCGATGCGCGGCAATGTCATCCAGGCCGTTGCCAGCGAACATCCGGCGATGGCGTTCGACTGGGCGGTCGCCCATAGCGATCAAGTCAGCAATTTTCTCGAATCGAGCACCCGCGCTGCCTTCATCGTCGGACTGCCCGCCGGGTCGAGCGACCCTGTCGTTGCCGCCCGGGTCACCGCCTATGCCGAAAAGGCGCTGCCTGCCGGGTCGCGCAAGCCTGCTGAGGTCACTGTCGCCGTGATCAACTATCGTGCCGGACTGCGCGAGCGGCAGGCGCCGGCCATTGCTGCCTGGGCAGCCAAATAGGATCGCTGCCTGGGCAGCCAAATAGGAGTTACCGATGTTTCTGAAAGGAAAGACTGCGCTCGTCACCGGATCCACGTCGGGGATCGGCCTTGGCTATGCAAAGGCGCTTGCCGCCGAGGGCGCCGATGTGATGATCAACGGCTTTGGCAACGCGGCCGAGATCGAGAAAGAACGCGCCGGCCTTGAAGCGCTGTCAGGCGGCAAGGCTTTGTATTCCGACGCCGACATGACCAAGCCCGCAAGCATTGTCGCCATGGTCAAAACCTGCACCGACGAACTGGGCGGTCCCGACATCGTCATCAACAACGCCGGTATCCAGTTTGTCTCGCCCGTTGATGAATTCCCCGACGAGAAATGGGACGCGATCATCGCGATCAACCTGTCGTCGGCGTTTCATGTCATCAAGGCCGCGCTGCCGGGCATGAAGGCCCGGAAATGGGGCCGGATCATCAACACGGCATCGGCACATTCGCTGGTCGCAAGCCCTAACAAATCGGCCTATGTGACGGCAAAGCACGGGCTGGTCGGGTTGACCAAGACGGTCGCGCTCGAGGTCGCGACGCTGGGCATCACCGCCAACTGCATTTCCCCAGGCTATGTCTGGACACCGCTGGTCGAAAAGCAGATACCCGACACGATGAAGGCGCGGGGCATGAACAAGGAGCAGGTGATGAACGACGTGCTGCTCGCCGCGCAGCCGACCAAGACATTCGTGACTGTCGATCAGGTCGTGGCGCTGGCGCTCTTTTTGTGCGGCGATGCCGCGGCGTCGATCACCGGCGCCAACCTGTCGGTCGATGGAGGATGGACGGCGGCATGAAGCGGGCACTGCTTGTTGTCGGGTTGCTCGCCGTCATCCCCTCCACCGGGGGAGGCAAGGCGCCCAAGCCCACCGCCGTTGCCCCCGCCGACTGGCGCGCCCTCGCCACCCGCAACGACCTCGCGCGGCTGCGCACCTGGCGGGAGGCGTTCGTGGAGGGTCTGACGCAGGCGCAAAGTGGCGGCAATACCGCGGCGATTGCGAACGAAGGCGCTTTGCTCGAGCCCGATGCGGCGCTCGATGGGCCGGGTATCCTGCCGGGACGCTATCGCTGCCGCACGCTGAAGCTGGGCAGCCCCGGCGGTGCGGGCCTCGCGTTCGTCTCATATTCTGCATTCGCCTGCCGGGTTGCGCTTAGCGGCGGCGTGACCACGCTTGAAAAGATCACAGGTTCGCAACGGCCAATCGGCCGGCTCTATCCTGGAGGTGCCCGGCGACAGATATTCCTCGGCACATTGGTGCTTGGCGATGAAACGCGCCCGCTGGGCTATGGTCGCGATGCAAGCCGTGACATCGTCGGCGCCGTCGAGCGCATCGGGTCGCAGCGCTGGCGGCTCGTGATGCCTTACCCCAGATTCGAATCGACGCTCGATGTCATGGAGCTCGTGCCGGCCAGCTGAATGCAAAACTTGGCAAGCACGGCTTCCAGCTCGGCAAGGGCATAGGGCTTGGTCAATACCGGCATGTCGGCGTGGCAGGCATCGATGCCGCCCGCACCATAGCCCGTCGTAAACGCAAACGGAACGCCACTGGCCTTCAGCTTGGTGGCCAATTCCATGCTGCTGTCGCCGTTCAGATTAACGTCGAGGAGCGCTGCATCGAAGCCGCCGCTTTCGCACGCGACATGCGCGGCACCCAGTGTGGCCGCAGTCGCAATAACCTGATGCCCGAGCGCTTCGAGCAAGTCCTCTGCCATCATCGCGATGAGGGCCTCATCCTCAACCACCAACAACTTCAATGAGATTTGCGTCACGTAACATTGCCCTTTT
>JBMOGG010000037.1:0-21110 GCA_049318505.1 Sphingomonas sp.
GACGATCTGGGACGGCGTGCGCAATCACACCGCCGCTATCCACCTGCGCACGATGAAGGTCGGGGACCGCGCGTTCTTCTACCATTCGAACGAAGGCAAGGAGATCGTTGGCATTGTCGAGATCGTGCGCGAGCACTACATCGATCCCAAGGATGCAGCAGAGCGTTTCCCTGCCGTGGATGTGGTCCCGGTCGAGCCGCTCAAGTCGCCCGTCACGCTCGCGACGATCAAGGCCGATCCAGCACTCGCCCAGATGGAACTCATCCGCCAATCACGCCTGTCGGTCGCGCCCGTGCGCGAGGCCGAATGGGCGCGCATCATGGAGCTTGCGGCCGGCTAGAGCCAGACGTCGATCGCGTGAAGGGCCAGGCCCACCAGCCCCCCGACCACTGTCCCATTGATCCGGATATACTGCAGGTCGCGGCCGACAGCGCCTTCGACCCGGTCGGTGATCGTCTGCGCGTCCCAGCCGCGCACCGTTTCGGACACGAGCTTGACGATCTGGTCGCCATAGCTGGCGGTGACGCCAACGGCTGCCCGCCGGGCAAAACGATTGATCGTCGCGCGCAATTCTGGGTCGCTCTGGAGCGTCTCACCCAGCTGACGAAGCGCGTCGCCGAACTTGCCGGCCAGCGCCTTGTCGGGATCGCGGGCGGCGCGCAACAACGCAGCGCGCGCCGCTTCCCATAACCCGTCGAGCCAGCGCCGCATGGCAGCATTGCGCATGATTTCGTCGCGAAGCTCGGCAACGCGCGCGCGCATCTTCGGGTCGTCCTGAAGGTCGATGGCCAGATGGGCGAGCCCTTCTTCGGCCTTGGCGCGCAGCCGGTGCTCGGGGTCTTCGGCCATGTCCGTCAGCATCTTGTTCAGGCCGTCGATGATCTTGTTGGCGAGCGTCTCATCAAGGCCGGTCCAGCGCATGACGGACCCGGCTTGCTGGTGCACGATCTCGCGGATCAGGTCGTCGTTGCTGTCGAGCAACTTTGCTCCCCAGCGCACAATGCTGTCGAGCAGCGGACGATGCCGCCCCTCGTTGATCGCCGCCGCCAGCGCCTGGCCGAGCAGGGGCGCTAGGTCGAGTTCGCCGATCCGGCTCGAGATCGCGCCTTTCACCATACCGCCGAGCCGCTCGGGGTCGAGTGCGCCGAGCATGTCGGCGGCAAGGCGTGACGCCCCTTCCTTCAGCCGCCCGCCGCGATCCGGTGCGTCGGTGATGAACTTGCCTGCAGCGCCTGCAATGTCGATGCGCCCCATGCGCCGCGCCACCACATTTGGGGTCAGGAAGTTGTTGCGCATGAACATGGCGAGCGTATCGCCGATGCGGTCCTTATTGCGCGGGATAATGGCCGTGTGAGGAATCGGCAGGCCGAGCGGGTGTCGGAAGAGCGCAGTTACCGCAAACCAGTCGGCCATACCCCCGACCATCGCGGCTTCGGCAAATGCCTTGACGAAGCCCAGCGCCGGATAGGCAGGCTCATAGACGCGTGTCGTCAGGTAGATGCCCGCCATCGCGAGCAACAGGCCGGTCGCGACCATGCGCATCTCGGAAGCACCACCCTGTACCGGTACGGCAAGTGCAAAGCGGGAGCGGGGCGCCATCAGCCTTGAACGCGCAGGGCAGAGCTTAGGTTCACTCAGCGGGAAGCGGCGCCGGTTTCGGCGCGCCTTCGCCCCCATTGGTCAGGGTGCGTTTCAGCCACGGCCCCAGTTTCTGCTCGATCCCGACGGCCAGACTGAAGCTGGCCGGCACGATCAGGAGCGTAAGCAAGGTCGAGAGGGTCAGACCGCCCATGACGGTGACGCCCATGGGCGCTCGCCATGCGCCATCACCGGTCAGCGACAGCGAGACGGGTACCATACCCGCGACCATGGCGACGGTTGTCATCACGATTGGCTGAGCACGTTTATGCCCCGCGTCGGCAATCGCAATCATCTTGTCCACGCCCTTATTCATCTCCTCAAGAGCGAAATCGACGAGCAGGATCGAGTTCTTGGCGACAATGCCGAGCAGCATCAGGAACCCGATCAGGACCGGCATCGAAATCGCGTTCCCGGTCAATCGCAAGGCAATGGCGCCGCCCAAAGGTGCAAGCAACAGCGAACCCATGTTCACGAATGGCGGCATGACGCGCTTGTAAAGGAGGACAAGGACGGCAAAAACGAGCAGGATGCCGGCCACGACGGCGATAACGAAGTTCACAAACAGTTCATATTGCCATTTCGCTGCACCCAGCGTCAGGCGCTTTACGCCTTGGGGAAGGTTGTTCAGCGAAGGTAGTTTGTTGATTTTGGGCATTGCATCGCCCGTCACCAGGCCGGGTGCCAGATCGACACCAATCGAGGTCCGGCGGATCTGGTTGGTCCGCTGTATAACCACAGGCCCCGCGCCAAAGCCAATTTCGGCGACGACCTTGAGTGGCACCGAGCCGCCCGCCGATGTTGGCACCGGTAGGTTCTCGATAGTCGACAGGTTACGCCGCGACTCCTCGCTCAGCGCCACACGAATGGGAATCTGTCGGTCGGATAGCGAGAACTTGGCGCTGTTCTGATCGATGTCGCCCAACGTCGCAATGCGGATCGTCTGGCTGAGCGCCTGTGTCGTCACGCCCATCGATGCGGCCAGATCAAGACGCGGCTTGATCACGATTTCGGGTCGCAGCAGGTCGCCGTTGAACCGAGGTGCGCGCAATTCGGGCAATTCGCGCATCTCTTCGACGACCTTGTTCGCGGTCTGGTTGAGCAGAACAGGATCGTCGCCGCCGAGCGTGATCGTTATATCCCGGCCGGTATTGCTCGGTCCGCCATTTTGCTGCGACTGGAACGAAATACGGGCGTCGGGGATGGCATTCAGCCGGCCCGCCCAACTCCGTTCGAATTCGACGCTCGTCATCTTGCGGTCTTTGCGCAGGCTCAGATTGATGTTGGCACTGCCCACCCCAATGCGTGAAAATGCATGCTCTACTTCGGGTGCCCTGCCCAACATGTCGCGGACATAGTCGGTGATTTCCTTAGTCTGCCCAAGGGTAGAGCCAGGTGTCAGTTCGATGCGGACTTGGCTGTAATCGGTGTTGACGGTCGGCTGGAAGGTTAGGGGAAGCGGCTTCATCAGGCCGGGCAGACCCGTGAACATGATAATCGTCAGCACGAGGCTGGCCGCGCCCGCCGCGACGGTCTTCCACCTGTTGGCTAGTGTCCAGTGCAGGAGCGCCATATACCGATCCATCAGGGGGCCTTCACCGTGTTCGGCATGGCCATGTGACTTCAGGAAATAGGCGGCGGCCATCGGCGTTATCAGGCGCGCGACGGCAAGGCTGAGCAGGACCGAAACGACGATGGTCAATCCGAAATTCTTGAAGAACTGGCCAGAAATGCCCGGCATCAGGCCCACAGGCAGGAACACAGCAACAATGGCCATCGTCGTCGCGAGCACGGCGAGGCCGATCTCGTCGGCGGCGTCGATCGACGCCTGATAGGCAGTCTTGCCCATCCGCATGTGACGGACGATATTTTCGATCTCCACGATAGCATCGTCGACCAGGACACCTGCGACGAGGCTGAGCGCCAGCAGCGACAGGCCATTTAGCGAGAAACCGAGCAAATCCATGAACCAGAACGCAGGAATTGCCGAAAGGGGGATGGCAATCGCGGAGATGACTGTGGCGCGCCAGTCACGCAGGAACAGCAAGACGACGAGGACGGCGAGCACGGCGCCTTCGATCATGGCTTCGATTGCCGAATCATACTGGCTGATCGTGTAGGGAACTGACGTCGACAGCAGGGTAAACTTGACCTTGGGATTTTCCTTCTCGAGCGCCTTCAACTGTTCCTGCGCGGATTCGTAGACGCTCACGTCGGACGACCCCTTGGCCTTTTCGATCGAAAAGGCGAGGACCTGCCGCCCGTCCATCATCCCGATCGAGCGCTGTTCGGCATAGGCGTCGCGCACGGTGCCGAGATCGGCAAGTTTGATCGTGCGTCCGCCGCCAGCAGACACATAGGTCTGTGAAAGTTGAAAGGCGTCCTTCGAGTTGCCGAGAACGCGGACCGATTGTTCCGATCCGGCGATTTCGGCCCGGCCACCCGCTGCGTTGAGGTTTACCGTGCGCAGTTGGGTGTTGACCTGCGCTGCCGTAACACCGGCGGACTGTAGTTTTGCCGGGTCGAGGGTCACGCGAATTTCGCGACTGACGCCGCCGGTGCGGGTCACGGCGGCCATTCCGGTCACGCCGAGCAGACGCTTGGACACGGTATTGTCCACGTACCAACTCAGCTGTTCCAGCGACATATCGCGCGATTCGGCGGAAAAGAAGCCGATCGGATCGCCAGATATGTTTACCCGCGCGACCTGTGGCTCGAGAATTCCTTCAGGAAGATCGCTGCGAATATTGGCGATGGCATCGCGCACGTCGTTGACCGCACGGTCGACCGGTGTGCCGATCACGAACTGGACGAAGGTGCTGGAGCTTCCTTCGCGGACGCTCGAATTGATCTCGTCGACGCCGACGACGTTGCGTACGGCGGCTTCAACCTTCTGCGTGACTTGCGTTTCTAGTTCGGTCGGTGCGGCGCCGGGCTGAGCGATATTGATCTGTGCTGCCGGAAAATCGATGTCCGGATTGTTGTTTACGTCCATCTGCATGAACGACATCACGCCCGCCAGCAAAAGCGCGATGAAGAGCACGATGGGGGCCACCGGATTGCGGATTGCCCAGGCCGAGATGTTCCGGAAACTCATGAAGCGGCAACCCTAACATGGATGCCGCCGGACGGTACGACTCACTGTCCGGCGGATTTGATCCGCTTGGGGTTAATCGACTCGCCCGGATTGAGGAAGGCCCCAGCGCTCACCACCACCGCTTCTTGCCCGGTAAGGCCCGACAGGATGGTTACGCCTGCATCCGTGACATCGCCCACGGTCACGCCGCGACGCACGACCTTGTTCTGCGGACCGACGACATAGACGTAGCTGCCCTTCGGGTCGCTCTGGATCGCAGATTCGGGGAGCAGGGGCACGGCGGCGGCGCCGCTGACGATCTTTGCCGAGGCAAAGCCGCCGGGGCGCAGCGCCTTATCATAGGCGAGCGAGATGCGCGCGACACCCTGGCGCGTCTGCGGATCGATGACGGGCGAAATCTGCCAGATCTGCCCGGCAAAGCTCTGCGCACTGCCGACCGGCGTCACCGTCGCCCGCTGGCCGACGCCCATGCGGGCAAGGTCGACTTCACCCAGGCGGGCAAGCAGTTCGAGCTCACCAGCTTTGGCCATCCGGAACAGGACACCCGAGCCCGGGGATACGATCTGGCCTGGCTCGGCCTTGCGTTCGAGCACCAGCCCAGCGGCCGGCGCGCGGATGTCGAGGCGCGACGTGCTCGCCAGTGCCTGCTGATATGTGGCGCGCGCGACATTTACCCGGGCACGCGCTGCGTCGCGGATCGCCGTCTTGCTCTCGACGTCGGCCTTGGAGACGAATCCCCGGCTGACCAGCTGCGCTGCGCGGTCCAGATTTGATTGTGCAATGCGGGCGTCTGCTTCCGACACCGCGATCTGCGCAGCCAGCGAACTCGCCTGCTGCGTCTGGACGCGCCGGTCGATCGTGGCAAGCACCTGCCCAGCGCCGACCCACTGGCCCGGCTCGACGAAAACCTGCGACACCATGCCGCCTTCGCCTGCAACACCGACCGGCATCTCACGACGTGCGGCAATGTTGCCCGTGGCGGAAATGACGCGGTCGACTGTCTGTCGGCCGGGCACCATCACAGAGACGGTCGGGGCTTGCTTGGACCCGCCCTCGGCACCGGCAGCTGCCGTGCCCGCAGAGCGCGAGGCCCATATGACAACGCCGATGATCGCCAGAACGAGAAGGGCGATACCGCCGATGATCAGCCAGCGACTGCGTGTCGAACCGCGCCCGCTGTCGTCGACGATCTCCAGTTCCTCGCGGTCGCGGGAAAAGCCGGTCTCATAGTTCATCGCACGCATCCGTTTTCCACGCCTCGGGCCCGCCCACATGCGGTATTGCCGAAGTGTGTTATACAAGTAAGTCACCGATCTCAAGCGGCGATTGATCGTCGGGCGTCATGGACGCGGCGACCGTCACGCGCAAGTGCGCTTAGACGCGGGATATGGGTTTTGTGGACCCAGCATGCCCCGGTTCTGCTTGAGCATTATGGATGCCGGGACCGCCGAGGCGGCAGTCCCGGCTTCGCTTTAGCGGACCGTACCGCGACGGACGAGGTTCACGATCGCCAACAGGAGGATCGCGCCTAGGAAAGCGGTCAGATAGGGCCCAATCGCCCCGGCGCTGCCGAACATCGGACCGAACAGGAAGCCACCGATATAGGAGCCCACGATGCCGACCACGACGTTGAGGAACATCCCCTGTTGGCCATCGGTACGCATGACGATGCTCGCGAGCCAGCCAATGACGCCGCCGATGATGAGCCAGATGATGAAGTTCATGGGATTCGTCCTCCTGTTTCCAGCCCAAACTCTTGGCCGGCTTGCAGTGGTCTAGACGCGCAAAGGGCCCGTGCAGTTCCGCACGAGCCCCCGGCATCCCCCATTTTGTCCCGCCCGCGCAAAGGCAGTAGGCAAAATTTTCTCAGTATTTTTGCTGTCTTTCGTAAAGTGACTTATAATGTTGGATACGCGTGACGCGCAGACCAGGCATTCCCGACCGGTCGACGGCACGCTGCCAGCCGGCGAATTCCTCTAGGGTGAGACTATATCGATTGCAGACATCGTCGACCGACAGCAGGCCACCATTGACGGCTGCCACGACTTCGGCCTTGCGGCGAACGACCCAGCGCGTGGTCGATGGCGGCGGCAGCGAATCGAGCGTTAGCGGTTCGCCGAGCGGGCCGATAACCTGTGCA
Source organism: Sphingomonas sp. (assembly GCA_049318505.1). Taxonomy (GTDB): domain Bacteria; phylum Pseudomonadota; class Alphaproteobacteria; order Sphingomonadales; family Sphingomonadaceae; genus Sphingomonas_O. Next base: position 6,876 of record JBMOGG010000037.1, read on the forward strand.
GGCCGTATTCTCTGATTCTCGATCATTCTTACCTCGACATCGGGCCCTTGATTTGACCCGGATTGTTCTCTTGAAAACCATTGGTAATCGCTGGGCATTGAAAGAACGCTAAAATGCCAAGGTAAACGCCGCCTTTAATTTGATTGACGAGGACTGAAGATCTCGCCGGACAATTCCGCGAAAGAGGCGGCGTGATCGGCGAAGTCGGCCGCAGCTTGTCCTTCGGCAAAAAGGGAAACATGGGGATCACCCGCGTCGGTTTGCGCGCTGGCCGCATCGAGGCAGGTCTGTGCCCGTGCTGTCGGACTCGCGCTTTGTTGCGCCGAGGTGCGGGCAAGCAATGCTGACAGATCGACCGCAACGCCGTGCTTACGGGGAGGGAAACGCATATCCATCCGCCATCTATGCTGCGCAAAAGGTTGATAACCGGGTAAAGCATGGCGCAGCGTGCTCGCCCGCCCTATGTGCGCGTCATGACTGCGCCTGCCGATAACGTCTTCCAGCTCGACCGGCCTGCCGCCTCACGGATAGTCGTCGCGATGTCGGGCGGCGTGGATTCGTCAGTCGTGGCGGCGCTGGCCAGCCGGACGGGTGCCGAAGTGATCGGCGTTACGCTCCAGCTCTACAACTATGGAGAGGCGATCCGCCGGCCTGGTGCGTGCTGCGCCGGACAGGATATCCGTGACGCGCGCTCGGTGGCTGACACTCTGGGCATCGCGCATTACGTCTTCGATCACGAAAGCCGGTTCCGCGAATCGGTGGTCGATCGCTTTGCCGACGATTATGTCGCAGGCCGGACACCGATTCCGTGTGTCCAGTGCAACATGGGCGTCAAGTTTACTGACCTTTTACGGCTAGCACGCGAACTCGGCGCGGATTGCCTGGCGACCGGGCATTATGTGCGCCGGGTTGTCGGCGCCCATGGCCCCGAACTCCACCGTGCGATCGACCCGGCGCGCGACCAGAGCTATTTCCTGTTCGCGACGACCGAAGCACAACTCGACTATCTGCGCTTTCCGCTCGGCGGCATGGAAAAATCGGCTGTTCGCGCGATAGCTGCCGAGATGGGCCTCGGCGTCGCTGCCAAGCCCGACAGCCAGGACATCTGCTTCGTGCCCGACGGCGACTATGCCGGGCTGGTTCGCAAACTGCGGCCCGATGCAGGGAGGCCAGGGGATATCGTCGACCTCCAGGGACGTGTCCTCGGGCAGCATCAGGGCGTGCTGGGGTTCACTATCGGCCAGCGTCGCGGGCTTGAAATTGGCGGCCTTGCCGAGCCGCTCTATGTGGTGCGGCTCGATCCGGCGGCGAATCGGGTGATCGTCGGACCCAGGGCAGCGCTGGCCGTGCACGCGGCCCGCTTGTCGGAATTCAACGCCATCGGGCCCATGCCCGACGGAAAACTCGTCACCAAGGTCCGCTCGACCGCGCGCCCCGCGCCGGCGCGGATGGAAGGCGAGCGCCTGATTTTCGATGCGCCCGAATATGGCGTCTCCCCGGGCCAGGCAGCTGTGCTTTACGCTGGCGAGCGCGTCGTCGGCGGCGGTTGGATCGAGGAAACCGAATCGGTGGAACTTGGCCTCGTCTAGGGTTTGACCGTGAGCGGCTTGCCGGTGAAGGGTTCCGGTTGGCAGGCAAGTACCGGGTCGAAGTGCACCGACCGGCTGGCGATCAGCGGCACCGATGCCGTTATGGTTTTTGTTGCGGTGTCTTCGGCAAGCCTAATCGGCTCCATCCCGGGCTCGAAGTCCTTGCGGCAGTCGGCGAGGCTGCGATTGCCGATATAGCGACAGCCACAGGCGACGCGTGCTGCATAGCCGACACCCAGCTCGAGCTGGGGCCGCCGCGCCTCGATCGCCGACCAGGCCAACAGTCCCCCCCCGCCTGCGAGAACGGCCACCGACCCCAAAACCACACGACTTGCTTTCATGGTTGCCGAGCCTAGGCTCGCCGCATGCGATTGAAAAGCGTTCTGGCGACTGGCCTGCTCGGGCTTTCGACTGTTCAAACTACGGCACAACCCGCCGATCCACTCGCGGCACTATTCGCCGCCGATACCGGCGAGACACGGGCAGTGCTGGTGGTCCGCGGCGGCAAGGTCACCGCGAAGCGTTATGCCGCAGGCTATTCGGACGACACGCGCTTTGTCAGCTGGTCGATGGCCAAGACCATCACCGGCGCCCTGATCGGCGAGCTCGTTGCTGACGGCAAGCTTAGCCTCGACACCGGCGCCCCGGTCGCTGAATGGCAGGGTGCCAGTGACCCGCGCCGCACCATCACGCTGCGGCATCTGCTGCACATGGCTTCAGGGCTGCGCAATATCGAAGTCGGTGACCCTGTCGAGGCGTCCGACACCAACCAGACGCTGTTCGTCGGCGGCACACAGGCAATGGCGACACGCGCGATTGCCGCCCCCCTCGAGGTAAAGCCTGGTACCAAGTTCAACTACAGCTCGCTGACGACGCTGATCCTGTCCGAAATCGTCACCCGCACGCTGACCCGTTCGACCGATCCCCGCATCCGCGCCCAGGCCTATCGGGCATTCGTCGAGGCGCGCCTTTTCAGGCCCGCGGGGATTAAGGGTGCCGTTCTCGATTTCGATGGCGCAGGGACGCAGATCGGCGGCTCGCTCGTCTACATGACGCTCGACGATTACGGGCGTTGGGGCCAGCTGATGCTGCGCGGGCAGGGCGTTGATGGCAGTCAGGTGATAGCACCCGACTGGCTCGCTTTCATGACGACGGCTTCGCCGACCAATGCCGAATATGGCGGTCAGACCTGGCTCAATCGTCCGGGCGGGGCCGACGGCACGCCGGCGCTCTTCCCGGCCAAGGCGCCCGCTACGTTATTCGCCGCCCAAGGACATCTCGGCCAGCGGATCATCGTGTCCCCGCAACAAAATCTCGTGCTGGTACGGCTCGGGAAGACGCAGGACGGCAGCCCTCAGTCGAAACGGTTGCTGTCGGCGATGGGTGATCTCGTCGCGTCGGTACCGTTTAAAGGCTGAACACGCCCTCGATCACGGTCACGCATGTGCCCGACAGCACGACCTGCGCGCCTGCCAACCGACAACCGACATGACCGCCGCGTGCACTCGCCTGATAGGCGGTCAGCGTGTCGCGACCGAACTTGGCTGCCCAATAGGGGACGGCGACGGCATGCGCCGATCCCGTGACCGGGTCCTCGGGAATGTCATAGAAAGGCGTAAAGACCCGGCCGACGAAATCGGTCTGCGTGCCGCGTGCCGTGGCAATTGCAACGATGGGGCCGAGCTGGCGAAGCACCAGCATGTCAGGGGCAAGTGCGCGGACCGCCGCTTCGTCTTTGACGACAATCAGCGCATAGCCGCTGTCGTGCCACAGCGTTTCGACCGGGTTGGTCACGCCGACGGCGGCGGCGATTTCGGGCAGGGGCGTCGCTGTCGCCACCCATGCAGGCAGCGTTAGGTCATAGCCGGCGTCGGCACGCGCGACCGTGAGGATTCCCGATTTGCGCGTCCGGAACGTTACTTGCAAGCGAGCCGGATCGGCGCCCAGAACATAGTGCCCGCTGGCAAGCGTGGCATGACCGCAAAGGGCGACCTCGGCGGCGGGCGTGTGCCAGCGCAACTCGTAATCGGCGGCCCTGGTCGCGTCTGGCACGATGAAGGCGGTTTCGGACAGGTTGTTTTCCTGAGCGATCGCCTGCAGCACCTCGTCGTCGAGCCAGGCGTCGAGCGGCATCACCCCGGCCGGGTTGCCCGTGAACGGCCGGCTGGCGAAGGCGTCGATCTGTGCAAAGGGAATTTTCACCGTGCGCCCTCGCCTGCCAACGCGGCCGGCAAGACGCCCCCGGTGTCAACATGATTGTCGGGATCAACATGGATGAGCACTTCCGTGCCCGGAAACTCATGCTCAAGCGTGTGCTCGACTTCGTCCATCACGCGGTGCGCCTCGGCAACCGTCATGTGCGGGTCGACCCAGACATGGAATTGGACGAAATTCTGCGTGCCCGACGACCGCGTCCGCAGGTCGTGGATTCCTGATAAGTCTGGATGACGGGCGGCCACGGCCAGGAAATGCTGGCGCTTTTCCTCGGGCCATTCTTTGTCCATCAACTGGTCGATGGCATGCGTCGCGGCACGCCAGGCGCCGATCATCAGCGCAACGCCAATACCCAGGCCGAATACCGGGTCCGCCCATCGGATGCCGAGATACTGGTCGAGTCCCAGGGCGATGATTACCGCGATGTTGAGCAGGATGTCCGACTGGTAATGAACATGGTCGGCGCGGATCGCGACCGACTTGGTCTTGGCGATCACAGACTTCTGGTAGGCCAGCAGTGCAAGGGTCGTCGCGATGGCGACCAGCGAAACGCCGATACCATATTCGGCATGTGCTGTCGTTTCGCCCTGCATCAGCCGTTCGATCGCCTGCCAGAAAATGGCAAGCGCGGACAGGGTGATGACCATGACCTGGAACAGCGCCGACAGTGCTTCCGCTTTGCCATGGCCGAAACGATGGTCGCGATCGGCCGGCTGTGCCGCCATCTTTACGCCCCACAGCGTGACGAGCGAGGCCAGCAGGTCGAGCAGGGTATCGGCCAGCGACCCGAGCATGGCGACCGACCCCGTTTGCGCCGCCGCCCACAGCTTCAGCCCCAGCAGGAACGTCGCCATCGCGATGCTGGCAAAGGCGGCACGGCTCGTTAGCGTGGCGCGCGCTTGGGCATGGTGCGCGTGATGGTGACTACCGCTCAAGGGTAGAGCAGTCCTTCGATCCAGCCGGTTTCGGACCGCGTGAAAAGCCGCCGGTTGTGGAGTCGGTGGTCACCGTCTTCCCAGAATTCGATCGCCTCCGGTGTGACGCGATAACCCGACCAGTGCGGGGGGCGGGGCACGTCTTGCCCCTCGAAACGCGCGGTGACCTCGGCGAGCTGGGTCTCAAGCGTCGCTCGGTCGGCCAGCGGCGACGACTGGTCCGAAGCCCAGGCCCCCAGCCGCGAGATGCGCCCGCGTGTCGCGAAGTACGTGTCGGCCTCGGCGTCGCTAACGGGCGTCACTGGTCCGTCGATCCGCACCTGCCGCCGCAATGTTTTCCAGTAGAAAAGCATGCCGGCGCGCGGATTGCCGGTGAGCTCATGTGCCTTGCGGCTGGTCTGGTTGGTGTAAAAGATGAACCCGCCGGGAAATCCGGTGTCATGCCCTTTCAGAAGAACCATCCGTACCGACGGTTGCCCGCGCGTATCGACGGTCGCGACGGCGACCGCATTGGGGTCGTTCGGCTCGCTGGCTTCGGCTTCGCTGAGCCAGGAGTTGAACAGGGCGTAGGGATCGGTTGTCATGGGAGCGCTCTAGGTCCGCGACGCGGCCAAGTCGAGTTCGTGTTGCATTGGGGTACGCGCTATGGTCTTTGCCTCTCTCAGGGGCACAACGGGGCGGCACAGAAGAAGATGGGATATAGCCGTGGCTAGTGCAAAGCCCCATCTTGCCGACTCCATAGTTATCGCCCGCGATCTTTTGTCTGCCTATCGGACCAGCGTGCCGCGCGGCGATGCGGCGCTGGGCGACGATGCGGTCTGGGCACCGATGCTGGCCGAAGTCGCCGAGGCCTCTGGTGGCGATCTTGCCGCGCTGCGCCTGCGCGCCGAGCGTCAGGCCGATGATATCGGCACCAGCTTTCGCGTCGCGGGCGAGGAGGATGAGCGCCGCTGGCCACTGTCGCCGCTTCCCCTGATGATCGGCGAGCGCGAGTGGCGCGGTATTGCCGACGGGATCGTCCAGCGCGCGTCGCTCATGGAAACTTTGCTGGCCGACATCTACGGGGCGCAGCGACTCGTGGGTAACGGTCTGGTGCCCGCCGCGCTCCTTAACGGCAGCGCTAATTTCCTGCGTCCGATGGTCGGCCTGACGCCGCAGGGCGGCCATCATCTGCAGGTCTATGCCGCCGATCTTTGCCGCGGCCCCAGCGGTGAATGGCGTGTGCTAGCCGACCATACCCGGAACCCGGTCGGCGCCGGCTATGCGCTCGAGAACCGGCTGGCACTTTCGCGCGTCCTGCCCGGCCTTCAGGCGCGGCTGCATGTCGAGCGTCTGGCGCCGTTTTTCGCCGACCTGCGCGAAGGGATTGCAGCAGCCTGCAAGCGGTCGGAACCGCGCATGGCGCTGCTCACACCGGGGCGGCTGAACCCCAGCTATGCCGAACAGGCGCATCTGGCACGCTATCTCGGCATGTTGCTGGTCGAGGGTGAGGACCTTGCTACCCATGGCGACCGGGTTTATTTGCGCACGATCGAGGGGTTCAAGCGCGTCGATGCGCTGTGGCGGCGGGTGGATGCCCGCCTGCTCGATCCGCTGGCGTTCGATTCGCACTCGAGAATCGGGGTTGCCGGGCTGATCGATGCCATCGCCGCCGGCAATGTGGTCGTCGCCAATGCGCCGGGCGCAGGTGTGCTTGAATCGGCAGCCTTTGCGGCTTTCCTCCCTCGGCTTGCGGTGCGCATGACGGGCGAGGATTTGCGGCTGCCCAATATCGCGACCTGGTGGTGTGGTCAGGATGACGAATGCGCACGCGTGCGGCGCGACCTCGACAGCATGGTCATTGCGCCCGCATTCGGCACGCATCCGCGCGGGCTGGGTGAAAAGGGGGCACGGCTCGGCAGTGCCTTCAGCCGCGACGAACGCGCCGCGCTGTTTGCCGACATGGACAAACGCGGTGTCGATTACGTCGGGCAGGAAGTGGTCAAGCTTTCGACCTTGCCGACAGTGGGAGCCGACGGCCTCGAGCCCCGTCCGTTCACCTTGCGCGTCTTTGCCGCGCGCGATGCCAGTGGCGCGTGGAGCGTCATGCCCGGCGGGTTTGCGCGGATCGGTGCCGACAGCGACGCCCGGGCGATCCTGATTGGCGAAGGCGCATTCTCGACCGATGTCGCTATCGTGGCCGACCGCCCTGTTGCGCCGATGACGCTGATGCCGCATGCCGAGGACGTCGCCATCCGGCGCAATCCCGGGACGCTGCCGTCGCGCGTTGCGGACAATCTGTTCTGGCTCGGCCGCTATCTCGAACGCGCCGAAAACATGCTGGCGCTGGTGCGGGGCGGGCTCGGCGGCTCGGCCGATGTCGATGGCGGTGCCTCGCTTGGCGCTGAAACGGCCGCGCGCCTCGACGCCATGATCGCTGCCAGCGGCGCTATGCCCGCATCGGGGGGAACGCTTGACGCGGCGTTCGGCGATCCCGCGCAGCCGTCGAGCGTCGCGAGCTTGCTCAATGCTGCACGCCGCATCGGCGCGGGCTCGCGTGAACGCCTGTCGGCCGATGTCTGGCGGCTGCTCGACAAGCCCTTGCCCAGCGAAGGGGCGCTGAGCGCGCGGGGAGCGGTGCTGTCCGAACGACTGTCTGCGCTCGCCGGCCTGTCGGCGGAAAACATGGGTCGCACGGCAAGCTGGCGGTTTCTCGACCTCGGGCGGCGGCTCGAACGTGCCATCGGTGTGTGCCGGCTGCTCAAGAGCCTCGGTGTGGGGGCCCCGAGTGCGGATGATCTGTTCCTGCTGCTCGATCTCTCGTCGAGCGCGATTTCCTATCGGCAGCGCTATCCCGGCGGTCTGGCCGCAACGGCGGTGCGCGATCTGGTCGCGCTTGACGGATCGAACCCGCGCAGCCTGGCCTTTCAGGTCGACGCGATCAGCGCGCATCTTGCGGCACTGCCCCGGCTGGCCGACGACGGGATGGCCGAACCACAACAGATCGAGGCGACCGCGCTTGCGGCCAATATCGCCACTTTCGCGGCGGCGGCACTTGACAGCCATGCGGTGCAGGGCATCGAAAACCGGCTGCTGAAGTTGTCCGACTCGCTCGGCCAGCGCTTCTTCCTGCGCGGGGGTGAGCCGCTGCGCGCGTCGGGGCTGACCTTAGCGTGAGCGCCCGGGCATGAGGTACCACATCCGGCACGAGACGCGGTTCACCTATGCCACGCCCGTGCGCTTTGCCCGCTGCAACCTGCGGCTGAAGCCGATCCTGTGGTCGGGGCAGACGCTTGTCGACCATGAATTGTCGGTCGAGCCCAATGGCGAGCTGACATTGGCCCGCGCCGATGCATCGCTGGCCAATGTGACGCGGCTGGTCATCCCCGACGCAGTGACGCGTCTCAAGATCGTCAGCATGGCGCATGTCGACGTCGAGCGCGGGGTCCCGTTCGCGAGCCCCAATGATCCCGACATCGCTACCGTCGCCCGCCTCGCGCGGGCCAGCCGTGACGTGACGGCCAATGGCCCGACGAACTATTTGTTCGCCTCGCCAATGATCGAACTGACCCCGGAAATCGCCGACTGGTGCGCGCAGGAGCTGAGTCCCGAACGCTCGATCATGGAGGCCGCGATCGGCCTTGCGCGGCGGATCCAGCGCGAATTCGATTATGATCCCGACGCGACGCATACGGCGACTCGCCCGGCGGAGGCGTTCGCGCATCGTCACGGAGTCTGTCAGGATTTTGCGCAGGTCATGATCGCGGGGCTGCGCGCGCACGGCATCCCCGCGGCCTATGCGTCCGGCTATCTGCGCACCCTGCCGCCGCCGGGCGAGGCGCGGCTGGTGGGCGCGGACGCGACCCATGCGTGGGTCCTTGTCTGGTGCGGGCCCCAGCGCGGGTGGGAAGGCGTGGACCCGACCAACGGAATCTGGATGGCGGGCGACCATATTGTCATCGCCATCGGCCGCGATTATTCGGAGATCGCACCTATCGACGGCGTGTTTTTGGGGACCGGCGCGCAGACGATGACGGTGTCGGTCGATGTCGCGCCTGAAGATGAACAGTTGTCGGTTGCCGCGCCCGCGCTTACCTGACGCGCCATGGCTGATCCTTATACCACTCTGGGCATCGCACGCGGGGCGAGCGACGCCGACATCAAGAAAGCGTATCGCAAGCTTGCCAAGGAGCTCCATCCTGACAAGCATCCGGGCGATCCGGCGGCGTCGGACCGGTTTTCAAAGGTCACTTCGGCTTACGACCTGCTGTCCGACAAGGACAAGCGCGCCCGCTTCGACCGGGGAGAGATCGACGGCGACGGCAATCCGGCCGCGCCCTTCGGCTATGGTGCTGCTGGCGCTCGTGGCCAGGCGGGGGGATTCTCGGGCGGGGGCTTTCAGGGCGGCGGTGCCGATTTCGGCGATATCTTCGAAGGGTTGTTCGGAGGCCGTGCCAGCGCGCGGGGTGGCAGTCCCTTTGGGCGAGGCGCTCCGGCAAAGGGTGCCAATATCGCCTATCGCCTTGCCGTCACATTCGAGGACGCCGCGACACTCAAGGCGCAGCGGATTACGCTCGGCGATGGCAAGACCATTGACGTCAAGCTGCCTGCCGGTGTCGAGACCGGCACGCAGATGCGCCTGTCGGGAAAAGGAGAGCCCGGTGCCGGCGGCGCCGGCGATGCCATCATCACGATCGAGGTCGGCAGCCATGCCTTTTATAAGCGGGACGGCGACGCGGTGCGGCTCGACCTGCCGGTCGCCTTGTCAGAAGCGGTGCTGGGCGGCCCGGTAAAAGTGCCGACCGTCGACGGGCCTGTCATGCTCAACGTGCCGGCAGGCAGCTCGTCCGGCAAGGTCCTGCGCCTGCGGGGGCGCGGCTTCACCGGCAAGTCGGGGACGCGCGGCGACCAGCTCGTCACCTTGATGGTCGAGGTGCCTGCCGATGACAGCGCGCTGAAAACATGGGCCGAATTGGCAGCGCCTAGCAACCCGAGAGCCCGGCTGGGCGTTTAGAGGGCAATGCTCGACGCGCCCTCGCCTGTTTCGCCCGCTGAGCGGGACAAAAACATGGCGCAGGGCGACCATGATACGATCGTGCGGCGTCTCGACCATTTGCGGGTTGTCGCCCGAATGCTGGAAGTGGGGCGCCGCGTCGTTGTCGGGGTGTTCAACGATGGCTTTATCCACGCTGGAAACCTCGCCTATCTGACCTTGCTGACGCTGTTTCCGTTCTTTATCGTGACCGCAGCGCTGGCCAGTCTGTTCGGGCGCAGCGACGATGCGCTTCGCGCGGTCAATTCCGTATTCGTCACGCTCCCCACTTCGACCCAGGACGTGCTGCGCCAGCCGATCCACGATGTGCTGAACGAGCGGACGGGAAACTTGCTCTGGATCGGTGCACTGATCGGCCTGTGGACGGTTGGCAGCTTCATCGAGACGATCCGCGATATCCTGCGCCGCGCCTATGGCACGCACTCGTCTCTGCCGTTCTGGCACTATCGCCTGCGTTCGATCGGCATCATCATCGCGGCCGTCGTTCTGATGATGGCGGCATTTTCGATGCAGGTATTTCTCACCGCAGCCGAACAGTTCGTGTTTCGGCTGTTTCCTTTCGCCGATGACGTCGTCGGCTGGATTCAGCTGTCGCGGCTCGTGCCGCTGTTTATCGCCTGGGGCGCGATCTACCTGATCATGTGGACGCTGACGCCGGGCAAGTTCCGGCTCTCCAAAAGCCCCAAATGGCCTGGCGCGTTGCTGGTGGCGCTCTGGTGGTATGGGGCATTGGCGCTGCTCCCCGTCATCCTTGCCCGCCTGTCGAACTACGACCTCATCTATGGCAGCCTTGCGGGCGTTATCATCACGCTGATTTTCTTCTGGTTCGTGGGTCTGGGCTTCACCATCGGCGCGCATTTGAACGCTGCTCTTTCGGAAATGCCCGAACTTGCGCTAGAGGGCGCGCCCAAGGAGTGAGTGTATGACATTGATGCAGGGCAAGCGCGGGCTGATCATGGGGCTCGCCAACGACCGCTCGCTGGCATGGGGCATTGCGAAAAAGCTGGCAGAGGCGGGTGCCGAGCTCGCCTTCAGCTACCAGGGCGAGGCACTCGAAAAGCGGGTGAGGCCACTTGCGGCGGAACTGGGCAGCGACTTTCTGATCGATTGCGACGTCGCCGACATGGGCGCGCTCGATGCGACGTTCGAGACCTTGGCGGCGCGCTGGCCCACCATCGACTTCGTCGTCCATGCCATCGGCTTTTCGGACAAGAACGAGCTGCGCGGGCGGTTCTACGACACCAGTCTCGACAATTTTCTGATGACGATGAACATCAGCGTTTATTCGTTCGTTGCTGTCGCCAGGCGCGCGCAGGCGATGATGCCGAACGGCGGCGCGCTGGTGACGCTCAGCTATTACGGCGCGGAAAAGGTCATCCCGCATTACAACGTCATGGGCGTCGCCAAGGCAGCGCTGGAGGCGAGCGTAAAGTACCTCGCTGTCGACCTCGGCCGCGACAACATCCGCGTGAACGCCATTTCGGCAGGTCCGATCAAGACGCTGGCAGCGTCGGGCATCGGCGATTTCCGCTACATCCTCAAATGGAACGAGCTGAACGCGCCGCTGAAGCGTAACGTGACGATCGAGGACGTGGGCGGTGCCGGGCTCTACCTGTGCAGCAACCTGTCCTCGGGCGTTACGGGCGAAACACATTATGTCGACGCCGGCTATCAGGTTGTCGGCATGAAGGCCGAAGACGCACCGGACATAACGCTTTCGTGAGCCACAACAGCTTCGGCCATCTTTTCCGTTTTACGACCTGGGGCGAATCGCACGGGCCTGCGCTCGGCGCCGTGGTTGACGGCTGTCCGCCGGGGCTGGCGTTGAGCGAAGCCGATATCCAGCCACTTCTCGACAAGCGTCGTCCGGGCACGTCGAAATTCACGACGCAGCGGCAGGAGCCCGATTCGGTGCGCATCTTGTCGGGCGTGTTCGAGGGACGGACGACCGGCACGCCGATCAGCCTGATGATCGAGAACGTCGACCAGCGTTCGAAAGACTATAGTGAGGTCGCCGCCGCCTATCGTCCCGGCCACGCCGACTATGCCTATGACGCGAAATACGGCCTGCGCGACTATCGCGGCGGCGGGCGCAGTTCGGCCCGCGAAACCGCAGCGCGGGTCGCGGCGGGCGGAGTCGCGCGGCTGGTAATCCGCGAAGTCAGCATCGTCGCGCATGTCGTCGAGATCGGTGGCGACCGCGCGGAAAGCTTCGACGCGGGCGAAATCGCCAACAACCCTTTCTTCTGCGCCGATGCCGCCGCCGCTGCGCGCTGGGAAGTCCTCGTCGACGCGGCGCGCAAGGCCGGCTCCTCGCTCGGTGCCGTCGTCGAATGCGTGGCGACCGGCGTTCCGGCAGGCTGGGGTGCGCCCCTCTACATGAAGCTCGACGCGCAACTCGCCAGTGCCTGCATGAGCATTAACGCGGTAAAAGGTGTCGAGATCGGCGACGGCTTCGCTGCGGCGCGACTTCGCGGCGAGGAAAACGCCGATCGTATGCGCCCCGGCGCCGATGGACCAGACTTTCTCGCAAACCATTCAGGCGGCATCGCGGGCGGTATTTCGACCGGCCAACCAGTGGTCGTGCGCGTCGCTTTCAAGCCGACTTCCTCGATCCTGACGCCGGTCGAAACGATTACGCGTGACGGCGAAGCGACCGACATCGTGACTAAGGGCCGCCACGACCCCTGTGTGGGTATCCGCGGCGCGCCGGTGGTCGAGGCGATGATGGCGTTGGTGCTTGCCGACGCCAGACTGATGCATCGGGGCCAGACGGGCCGCTAACCCTTGTAAGCCGGAATTTTCAGCCCGTGCGTAATTGCCAGAACACGCAACGCAAACCCTGCTGCCGTGCCGATGGCTGCGGCGACCAGTACCGGCACTTCGATGAACACCAGCGCCACGAACGATGCCGCTGCCAGCGCTGCTGCCGTCACATAAATCTCTGGCCGCAGCAGGATTGACGGCACGCCTGCCAGCACGTCGCGAATAATGCCGCCGACCGACGCCGTTATGACGCCCATCATGATCGCGGGCAGGGCGGGCACGCCCAACCCCAGCGCCTTGGCCGCGCCGAACACGGCATAGACCGAAAGGCCCACCGCATCGAACCAGTCGACGGCGCGTTCAGGCCACAATTTGCGGGGCAGCACCCAGATCGCGAGCGCCGTGGCGAGGCAGACCGCCGGCACGCGCCAGTCGCGTACCCAAAAGACGGGCGCGCCGATCAGCAGGTCGCGCACCGTGCCGCCGCCGACGCCAGTGACCAGCGCGAAAAAGGCGAAGGTGACGAGTGTCTGCTTTGCTCTCGCCGCCGCGAGCGCGCCTGAAGCCGCGAACACCGCGATGCCGAACATGTCGAGCGTTTCGACGACAACCGGCGCGATGGCGGCAATGGGGGAGGCCATGTCAGCGAGGGCTCATCAGTATTGATATCGGCACTGCGCGATCTCGAGCCGCTGGTCGTCGCCAGCGCCAGTTACGCGGTAAAGCAGCCGGTGCTCGTCGTCGATGCGCCGCGACCACCAGCCTTTCCAGTTCTCGCGCAAGGGTTCGGGTTTGCCGATGCCCCTGAACGGGTCGCGCGTCGTGTTATAGATGAGTCCGTTGAGGCGTGCGGCCAGTTTCGGGTTTTCGGCCTGCCAGGCAACATATTCGTCCCACGACTGGCTCGAAAAGATGACCTTCAAAGATCGCTCAGCTCATGCTCGACCCCGTTACCGGCTTCGAGTTCTGCAATGCTTGCGTCTAGCCGTGCCGCATTGGCGGGACTGCGACGCAGATACAGCGTCTCCATCATCGATTCGAACTCGCTGTGTGCGAGCAGGACAACGGGCTCGGACCCCTGACGCGTCACAAGGATCGGATCACGGTCCGCCTCGGCCCGGTCCATATAGTGGGCGAGGTTCTTGCGAAGATCGGAAGCTGAGACATGAATCATACGTACACAATAGCGTACATATGCCCAAACATCAAGCCGCCAGCTTTGCGCGGCTCGCCTTCTTGCGTTCGTGCGGGTCGAGGTAGCGCTTGCGAAGGCGGATCGACTTCGGCGTCACTTCGACCATTTCGTCGTCGTCGATGTACGCAATGGCCTGTTCGAGCGTCGCCTTCTTCGGCGGGGTCAGACGGATTGCGTCATCCTTGCCGCCCGACGCGCGGAAGTTGGTCAGCTGCTTGGCCTTCATCGGGTTGACCTCGAGGTCGTCGGGCTTGGCGTTCTCGCCGATGATCATGCCCTCGTACAGCGCTTCGCCGTGCCCGACGAACAGGATGCCACGCTCCTCAAGCGGGCCCAGCGCGTAGGAGTTGGCTTCACCCGCCCCGTTCGAGATGAGCACGCCGTTCTTTCGGCCCTCGATATTGCCCTTGTGGGGGCCGTATTTCTCGAACAGCCGGTTCATGATGCCAGTGCCGCGCGTGTCCGAAAGGAACTCGCCGTGATAGCCGATCATGCCGCGCGACG
>JBMOGG010000038.1:0-20523 GCA_049318505.1 Sphingomonas sp.
GCTGGTCAGCACCCAGCTAATCGATTCCATTGACGCCCCAAGACTGGTCCGCATTTGCGGCAAGGCAACATTGGCGATGGTCAGGTCAAGAAACTGGCAGATCGATATGCCCATGACCGCAACCATCAGCAGGCCGGTGTGGCGACTGGGCAACGTCGCCACGTCTTCCACCGACGACGCGACTCCGGCGCTCGTGGCGCCGTTACTTGGACGTGTCGATGCGGACATGCGTCGACAGGCCGGCGATCAGAGGTCGGTCGGTCCGGCTGTCGATGGCGATGCGCACGGGCACGCGCTGCGTGACCTTGACCCAGTTTCCATTGGCGTTCTGCGCCGGAAGCACCGAAAATTCCGAGCCCGTCCCCGCGCCGATACTGGCGATATGCCCTTTGAGCGTGACGTCAGGATAGGCATCGAGCGAAAGCTCCGCCGGCTGGCCGACGTGCATGTTCTTTAGGTCTGTTTCCTTGAAGTTCGCCTCGACCCAGCTGCGATCGCTGACGACGATGCTGACGGCGGGCAGCCCCTGCGTCATCATCTGGCCGATCTGCAGCCGGTCCGCCTGGCTGACGACGCCGGCGACAGGCGCACGGGCCTCCGTCTTGGTCAGGTTATAGGCGGCCTGCCGTTTTTGCACCTGGCCGGCCAGCACCGCGGGGTTCACGCCCGGCGCCGCCGACCCGGTAGCAAGCGCGGCGCGCGCCTTGATGGCGTCGCCCTCGGCGTTGGCAAGCTTGGCACGCGCATCCGCCAAGGCATGTTCGGCCGCATCGAACCGGGCGCGCGTCGTAAAGCCGTTGCGCATCAGTTCGGACTGGCGGCGGTATTCTTCGGTGTAGAAGGCCACGCCCTCGCGCGCGCTGGCGATATCGACGCCGGTCGTCTCGTATTCGGTTTCCGCCCCGATGACCTTGACCTGCGCAGCGGCGATCGTCGCATCGGCCTGCGCCATCGCGATGCGATACGGCTCGGGGTCAACGCGGAACAGCAATTGCCCCGCCTTGACCGGCTGGTTTTCCTTCACCCCGACCTCGACGATCCGCCCACTCAGCTCGGCGCTGATCGAGACCTTGTCCTGCCGGACATAGGCGTTGTCGGTCGAGACATAATGGTCGTTGGCCACGTAATACCAGACCGCCCCGGACACGAGCAGCAGCGGAACAACCGCCATCAGGACGAATTTGCGCAAACGCGGCGCTGGCTTGCGGGGCACCGACACCACCGCCTCTGCCTGCACAATGCCCGGATCGGCATCAGCCATGCGACACCATGGTTTCAGGCGGACGACGGGTGAGGTTCAGCCGCATGCGGTCGAGCGTCGCCAGCAGTCGCACCCGCTCCGCCGCGTCGATACCCTCGAACGCCTGTTCGAGCAGTTCGTCGGCGAGTGGTCGGAGCTGGCCGAGCAAGTCATGCGCCTTGTCGGTCAGGAACAAGCGCCATGAGCGCCGGTCGGCCGGATCGGTACGGCGTTCCACCAGATCGGCGTCCTGCAGCCGGTCGACCATGCGGCAAACGGTGATCGGTTCGACCTCGAGAAGATCGGCAAGCTTGCCCTGGTTGATCCCTTCATGCCGACGCAGCAGCGACAGCACCTGCCACTGTGGCCGCGTCACACTTATGCTGCGCGCGCGCGCGTCGAACGAGCGCCGCATCAGGCGCGCGACGTCCGCCAGCATCGATCCGGGGCTTTCCTCCATAGGAATGATTTTAATAACGATGCTTATAATAGTCAATGCGTATGTAGGAGCGCTCGTCCCTTAGCCAAACATATGTGAACTTTTTGTCCCCAGATTTATCGCCGCAATAACGGGCTCGAGGGCGGTCGCTGGCCACGACCTGAAAGTCGGTTTTCAGCCGTTGTCTGTGCTACGCCTCCTGAGTCCTTCAGGAGCAAAGCAGGTTGGAGTTTTGTACAATAGAGACAAAAGCTAGCCGATTGTCGTGCGCCATGCCGCGACGCCCGCAGGGGGCAGTGCCAGATCGCCGATAATGAGTGGCTCGCAGGTGATGGCAGCGATATCGACGAGGTCGGGGCCATAGTTGAAGGCGAAGACCAGATCGCCTGTGCGACGCACCCTGATGTCGCGGGGCAGGCGAATGGTCGCGATGCCTGCCTCGGCCGCCTTCGCCAAAATCAAGGTTTCAAGCAAGGCGTCATCGGGCCACCCGGCCAAGTAACAGAGAGCGCCATGCCGATACACAATGCCGCGACCGTCCTGCAACGCGATCTCCGGTTCAAGCCCTGTCTCGACATGCTCGAACCAGCGCACAATCGCAAAGCCATCACCCCGTTCAACCAGCCCGTCGCGCAGCGATTCGACGCGCGGGATCGTGATCGGGATCACGGCGCGCAGCGGGCCAGGTGGCAAGCCCGCAGGTATTTGAAAATCGCGGGTTCGGCTGCCGCTGCGGGGGCCGAACATGACCGGCACACCCAGCCCTGCCAGTCGTTCAACCAAATCAGAATCGAGGATCGGCAGCGACGGTACGACGACCATCTTGTAGCCGTCGAGTGGCGCATCGTGCGGCAGGATATCGACATCAACCCCAAGCCGGCGCAGCGCCGAATAAAAGGCAAAAACCAACTCAATATATCGGAAACTGCGCCCCTGCGGTTGCGTCTCGAACAGCCAGGCGGCTTCGTAGGAAAAGAGCAATGCGACAGATTTGGGCGGTTTGCCGAGATCGCCCAGAATTGCCAGATCGTCGGCCGCGGCGCGCGCCTCATGCGCGCCGACATCGTCGATGCTGTCGGGGCGAAGCAGCCCGGCATGGTGCATCTCCTGCGCAAACGGGGCCTGCCGCCAACGGAAATAGCTGACCAATTCGGCACCGTGCGCCGCTGCTTCAAGCGTCCAGAGCCGGACCATGCCGGCGAGCGGCGCGGGGTTGTGCGCGGCCCAGTTCACCGGGCCGGGTTGCTGCTCCATCACCCACCAGCGGCCCTTGGCGCAGCCACGATAGAGATCATGGTGGAAGGCGGCGATGTCCGGGTGCCCCTGACGGGCGTAGCGCAGCTTGTCGTCGTGACCGAACCAGAATTGCTCGAGAAAGCCGATCGGATAGCTGTCCCAGGTCGCCACATCGAGATCGCGCGAGACGGCGTGGTGATCAAATTCGGTGAAGAAGCCCATATAGTTGTGGACGATGTCGCGGCCCGGCGAGCCAACACGCAGGATGTCCACCTGCAGGCGGTTGAAGGCCAAGACCTCGTCGGAGGCGAAGCGGCGATAATCGAGGACATGCGCCGGATTTGGTTCGGTGACGGTCAGGTGAGGCGGATCGATCGCGTCGAAGCCGCGATATTCCATGCTCCAAAAGACATTGCCCCAAGCCGTGTTGAGCGCGGTGATATCGCTGTATTTACGCGCCAGCCAGCTGCGGAAGCCTTGCGTGGCGCTTTTGGAATAGCTGACGATCGTATCGTGGCAGCCATATTCATTGTCGGTCTGCCAGGCGATGATGCCGGGGTGGGTGCCGTATCGGTCGGCAAGGGCTGCGGTTATGCGGGCACATTCGGCGCGATAGCCTTGATGCGAGAAGCAATAATGCCGCCGCGAACCGAACCGCCGTTCGCGTCCTTGTGCGTCGACCGCCAGCATGTCGGGCATCTTGTCGACCAGCCATTTGGGCGGGGTCGCGGTCGGCGTGCCAAGGATGATGCCCAGCCCCGCTCGGTGGAGCGTCTCGATCGCGCGGTCGAGCCAGCCCCAATCATATTGCCCGGGATGCGGCTCAATCCGGCTCCACGCGAATTCGCCGATGCGCACCCGGGTAAGCCCCATCTCCACCATGCGACGCGCGTCTTCGGCCCACAATGCCTCGGGCCAATGTTCGGGGTAATAGCAACAGCCCAGGCGCATCATCCGGCAAAATCCATCCGCTCAAGATAGACGATATGCGCTGTCGCCGGCCGCGACAGCGGCAGGACCAGGCCGGCCTGGCCCAGCATCCGCCCGCTCAGCGCCCGGTTCCCAACGCCATTGGGCGCGGCGGCATGATCGCCGAGCGGAAAGGTAACACGATAGCGCATGTCAGGCTGCAATCCGGGAAAACGGACAGGCGGCGCGTTATAATCGCCCGCCATCTCGGTTCGGGCAACCAGCGCGAGCGCGCGGCCTTGATGCTCGACCATCGTGCCGAAAAGGCCGGGCGCGTCGAACGTCAATTCGGAGACCACCCCCTGGTGCAACACGTCGCGATACTGCTTGTAACAGGCGATATGCGCCGCCAGCGTCGCGCGATCTTCCTCGGGCATAGCGGCCGGATCCGCCTCCACCCCCATATGTCCGAACATTGCGACCTTGGCGCGGAAGGCCATCGGCAGCACGCGGCCAGTGATCGGGTTGGGGCTGGGGCCAACGTGATTGCCCATTACCTCGGGTGGCAAGAACAGGCTCCAGGCGTGGTTGATCCGAAGTCGTTCGATCGCGTCATTATTGTCGCTCGGCCAGACCCGGTGGCAGCGCGACAGCATGCCATAATCGATCCGCCCACCACCGCTCGCGCAGCTTTCGATCTCGACCGTCGGGTGCGCCGCGCGCAGCCGATCGATCAGTGCGTAGAGCGCCAGCGTTTGCGCTTGGCCGACGCCGTCATTGGGGAAAATCTCGCGGTTGTGGTCCCATTTGAGATAGGCAATGCGGTGCGCAGACAAGAGGCCATCGAGCTTGCCGAACAGATGCGCGCTTACCTCGGGACGGACAAGGTCGAGCACCAATTGGTGGCGCTGGGTCGGACGATCCATTCCCGGCCGGTGCAGGCACCAATCGGGATGCGCGCGGTAGAGGTCGCTATCGGGGCTGACCATTTCAGGCTCGACCCAGAGGCCGAAGTCCATCCCTAGCTGACCGACATAATCGATCAGCCGAT
The DNA here is from genome assembly GCA_049318505.1 of Sphingomonas sp. GTDB lineage: Bacteria > Pseudomonadota > Alphaproteobacteria > Sphingomonadales > Sphingomonadaceae > Sphingomonas_O. The sequence goes on from JBMOGG010000038.1 coordinate 4,876, forward strand.
CGAGCCCCTTTGGGAAGCGCTCCGGATCGGCGGTCCAGTCGCCCAAGCTGGTGGCATCGTCGCGCCGCCCGGCAAACCAGCCATCGTCGACCACGAAGCGTTCGACGCCGATCCGGTGGCCAGCATCGGCAAGGCGGACAAGCCGCATGTCGTCCATCCCGAACGCCAGCGCCTCCCAGCTGTTGAGATGCACCCGGCGCGCTGGCCAGTTGGCGCGGCCCGGCAAGATATCGTCACGCAGGTGGGTGAGTAACGCGCGGCGCACGTCATTCCTCCCCTTATCGACGATCGCCATTACCGCATCGGCTGTGGTAAAACGCTCGCCGGGGCCAAGTGTGATTTCGCCCGGATTGAGCCGCGCCCCGATTTGAACGATCGCGCCGTCGGCATCGCGCTCAATCACGGTTTCGTGATCCCCGCTCCAGGCGACATGAAGCGCAATGCCAAGGCCGTGATTGGCGGCAAACCCGGGCTCATGCGCGATCAGCCAGTTCGCCCCGCCAAAGCCCGGCCGCCCACCGCGCGCTTCACCGCCGCTGCGGCCATAGGGGATCGCGCCGGTCTCCATCTGCATCTCGCCCGCCCAGCGACCATGGAAGCGCGTCGCCTGCGTCGCCCAGCCGGGCAGCGGCAGCGCCAGGCTGGCGATCCGGTCAAGGGCGAGCGTGGTTTGGCCGATGTTGAAGATGGTGCTGCAGGCCCGGACGACATCACCGGCACCAATGACCCAGTCGATCACCACCCGAACGCCTGCGGCCAGATCTTCGATCACCAGATGCGCCGATCGGTCTGCGATCAACGACCCTTCGCCCAGCACGAGATCGATCGGCAGCAGTAGATCACCGCGCCGTACCGCAAGTGCTGGCAGGCCCAGATAGCCACGCCCTCCCTGCGGCCAGATCGTCGCCAATCGCGCGATGTCGGGCTGCGATCCATGGCGCTTGCGCTGCAGCGCGATATCGAGCGCATGCAAGCCTTCGTTATCGTGCAATTTGCCGCCGAAATAGAGCAGACGGAGCGATCCATCGCGATCGAGCCCGAAGACAAGCGTGATGCCGTCGCCATCGATGCGATAGGGGATGCAGTCCCAAGAGTCGCGATCGTCCCCACCCAGGCCATCATGGTCGTCATCACGGTTGGTCAGGTCGCGTGCCATCAGGCGATCCTTGGCCAAGCCCGGCTTGCGCGCAAGGCTCGACCGCCTATGCTCGGCATAAAATCGCGATGGGGAGCGGATTTGGCATGCAGATGAACAGCGGCGTCCAGATGGGCGTGGCGATCCTGTTGCTCGTCGCGATTGCGCTGGCGACCTGGCTGAAAGTCCGCCGCGCGCGCCATGACGGCAGCGAAAAGGACGTGTATCTGGCCGGCGGCGGCCTCAGCTGGGTGTTTGTCGCGGGGTCGATCACGCTCACCAACCTGTCGACCGATCAGCTTGTCGGCATGAACGGCAACCAGATGCTGCTGGTTGCCTGGTGGGAGATTTCCGGTTTTATCGGACTTCTGATCCTGGCCTTTGTGTTTGTGCCAATTTATTACCGCAACAACTGCACGACCGTCACCGAGCTGCTCGACCGACGGTACCAGGGCGATACGCGCGGCGTGCGAACCCTGATTTCGGCGCTCTTCCTGTTCGGCAATATCCTCATTTATCTGCCGGCCGGACTCTATAGCGGCGCGCTGTTCATGGAATCGCTATTCGGCGGCAACACCCCGTTGATCGTCTTTGCAATCATATTGGCGGTGGTTAGCGCGACCTACACGATATTGGGGGGCCTGCGCGCGGTGGCGGTGATGGACACCTATTCTGGCTTTGGCGTGCTGGCGATTGCCGTGCTGATCGTCGTGCTCGCGCTGGCGGCGGTGCAGTTTGACCTGTTCGGCGGGGTGCCAACCGAGCGCGTATCGATGATCGGCGGGCCGGACTCGCCGATCCCTTTTCATACGCTGTTCACCGGCATGATCTTCATCCAGATCTTTTATTGGTCGACCAACCAGAACATCACCCAAAAGGCGATGACCGCGCCGACGGTACGCGAGGCGCAAAAGGGCGTGCTGGCGGCGGCCGCCATCCGGATCCTGATCATCCCCATCATTGTGACGGTACCAGGGGTGGTTGCGTTCAAGCTGATCGGCGATGTCGGTGACAAGGCGTACGGGCTGCTGGTGGCGCAGGTGTTGCCGGGTTGGCTGTCGGGTGCGTTTGCGGCGATGATCGCGGCGGCGGTCATCGCGCATACCAGCGCGGTGTTGAACTCGACGGTCGCGCTCTACGCGGTCGATTTCCACAGGCCGTTCTTTGGCAAGGTCGCCGATCAATGGCGGCTAAGCATGATTGTCACGATCATCGTCACGATCTCGTCGGTGCTGCTGGTGCCGGTCTATGAAAACGCGACCAGCATCATCAACCTGCTCCAGCAGTTGAACGGACTGTCATCGATGCCGATCCTGTCGGCGTTTATTGTCGGGCTGATGTTCCGGGGTGTCGGCGCGAGCGCGGCGACAGCGGGTGTCGTATGGGGCGTGGCGCTCTACGCGCTCTACAGCTTTGCCCTGCAGCCGGCGGGGATCGTGACGCTTCACTATATCGACTTCATGGTCATCACGCTGGTGAGTTCGGTACTATTTGCGCTGGCGGTCAACCGTTTCGTGCTCGGGCGGCACGCGCAGTTCGTCGGATGGAAACGGGCAGCGGCGTGACGCTGGCGATCGATCTTCCGCACCGAAGGCGCAATCCGCTGACCGGACGCTGGGTACTGGTCTCGCCGCATCGGCTGGCACGGCCATGGCAGGGACAGGAGGATAGGCCCGACCGGAGGTCCGGACCATCCTATGATCCGGGCTGCTATCTGTGCCCGGGCAACGAACGGGCGGGGGGGCATCGCAATCCCGCTTATGCAGCGAGCTTTGTGTTCGACAACGATTTTGCTGCCGTGGTGCCGGATACGCCCGAGGCAAGCACCGACGACCCGCTCTTTGCTGCCGAGCAAGCACGCGGGGTGGCGCGGGTGGTCTGCTACTCGCCCGATCATGCGCTGACGATGCCCGAGCTGTCGCCGGCAGCAGTACGCGGAATCGTCGATTGCTGGTGCGCTGAGAGTGCCGAACTTGGCGCGACCTATCGGTCGGTCCAGATCTTTGAAAACAAGGGCGCCCTTATGGGGTGTTCCAACGCGCACCCTCATGGTCAGATCTGGGCAACCGCGCATTTGCCCGACGAAGCGGCAATGGAGGATTGGACCCAGCAAAGCTATTGCCGCCAGCACAGCGCACCGATGCTGCTCGACCTTGCGCTTCGGGAAGCCGGCGGCGCGCGCGAGGTTGCTGCCAACGGTGATTGGCTGGCGATCGTGCCTTATTGGGCGAGCTGGCCTTTCGAGACGCTGCTGCTGCCGCGCTTTGCCGTCCATCGCATGCCTGATCTGGCACCCGACCAGCGCGACAGCCTGGCCGATATTCTGCGCCGCCTGACCGCACGCTACGACAATCTGTTCGCCACGCGCTTTCCCTATTCGATGGGCTGGCATGGCGCGCCATTTGGCGACACGGACGTGGCGCATTGGCAGCTCCACGCGCATTTCTACCCGCCGCTGCTACGATCAGCGAGCGTGCGCAAATTCATGGTCGGCTATGAAATGCTCGCCGAGCCGCAGCGCGACCTGACCCCCGAAGCCGCCGCCGCGATGCTGCGTGTGGTGCCAGATGTGTTGGCATGAGCCCGCGCACCCGCGTCCTCGCCGCCTATCGCGCCGCATTCGGCGGGCATCCTTCGCAGCTGAGCTATGCACCGGGCCGGGTCAATCTGATCGGCGAGCATACCGATTATAATGACGGCTTCGTTTTTCCTTGCGCGATCGATCGAGGGACGGCGGTTGCCGTTGGTTCCGCGCCAAGCGGGATGATTGAGGTGGTAAGCGCCGATTATGACGAGACCGACCGGTTCGATCCGCGCGCGCCATTCGACGCTACAGCCGGCTGGCGCGCCCATGTTCGTGCGGTGGCAGCGGTGTTTCGGACGCGCGGCATCGCAATCGGTGGCCTGCGGATCGCGATTGCCGGTGATGTGCCGCAAGGTGCAGGGCTGTCCTCGTCCGCATCCCTCGGGGTGGCACTGGGCGGGGCATTCGACAGGGCAGGCGCACTCAGCCCTAACGAGCTCGCGCTGATCGCCCAGGCGGCCGAGAATGATTTTGTCGGCTGCGCCTGCGGGATCATGGACCAGCTGATATCTGCCCGCGGGGAGGCGGGGGCGGCGTTGCTGATCGACTGTCGCTCGCTCGCGGCCACACCGGTGCCGCTGCCTGAGGACATGTCGGTTTTGATCGTCCATTCGGGCATTACGCGCGGGCTGGTAGACAGCGCCTATAATGAGCGCCGTGCCGCGTGCGAGGCGGTGGCCGCGCATTTCGGGATTGCCGCGCTGCGCGATCTGGATGCGGCAGCGCTGGCAACGGGCGAAGACACGCTTGACCCTCTCGCTTATCGCCGAGCGCGGCATGTTGTGACCGAGAATGCCCGAACGCTGGCGATGCCCGCCGCGCTTGCTGCCAGCGATTGGGCGACGATCGGCACGCTGATGGCCGCCTCGCACGCCTCGATGCGCGATGATTTCGAGATTACGCTGCCCGAGATCGACCAGCTCGCCGCCATGCTATCGGTGGCTGCCGACGGGGTTGGGGGCGCACGAATGACGGGGGGTGGCTTTGGCGGCTGCGTCGTTGCACTAACCCAGCAGGACCGGCTGCCCGCGCTGAAGCAGGCCGCGCTCATCCATTTCGCCGCCGTCGGCCGTGCCCCGGGCTTTATATGTGCCTGCCGTCCTAGCGCCGGACTGGAACGTTTTCCTTACGGGGCGATGCGCTGGTGAAGCGGACCAAAGCCCATTTTGACAGCGACAAGCCGCTCGAGGCGATCCACCTGCTCGACATCGTCCTCGCGGTCGAACCGGCAAACCGCAATGCGCTGGCGGTAAAGAAAGCGTCGCTTGAGCATCAGCTGATCGCCTGCGTTAATCAAAATCTGAGTGAAACAATGTGGCTGAAATCAGAGATTTCGGCAGTCGAGGCCGCGTATCAATGACCAAGACCCTGACCCATCTCGAACGGCTCGAGGCCGAGAGCATTCACATCATGCGCGAGGTGGTCGCCGAGGCGGAAAAGCCCGTCATGCTCTATTCGGTCGGCAAGGACTCGGCCGTGATGCTGCATCTGGCGCGCAAGGCCTTCTACCCCGCGCCGCCGCCCTTCCCGCTGCTCCATGTCGATACCACGTGGAAATTCAAGGCGATGTACGCGCTACGCGAAAAAGCCGCACGCGATGCGGGCATGGAGTTGCTCGTCTACCAGAACCCGGAAGCGATCGAGCGCGGCATCAACCCGTTCGACCATGGCTCGCTCCACACTGACATGTGGAAGACCGAAGGGCTGAAGCAGGCGCTCGACAAATACGGCTTCGATGTCGCCTTTGGTGGCGCGCGCCGCGACGAGGAGAAAAGCCGCGCCAAGGAACGCATCTTCAGCTTCCGGACCGCAACGCACGGCTGGGACCCCAAAAACCAGCGGCCGGAACTGTGGAACCTCTACAACGCGCGTAAAGCCAAGGGCGAAAGCATCCGCGTCTTTCCGATCTCGAACTGGACCGAACTCGACATCTGGCAATATATCCATCTCGAGGGGATCGAGATCGTCCCGCTCTATTTCAGCGCCCCGCGCCCGACCTATGTCCACGATGGCCAGCTGTTCATGGCTGACGATGTCGAACGGCTCGAACGCGTGATGGGGCACCGGCCCGAGATCACCGAACGCTCGATCCGTTTTCGGACGCTCGGCTGTTTTCCGCTGACAGGGGCGGTCGAGAGCGAGGCCAAAACCCTGCCGCAAGTCATCCAGGAAATGCTGCTGACGACCACTTCGGAACGCCAGGGCCGGGTCATCGACCATGATCAGGCCGCCAGCATGGAGAAGAAGAAGCAGGAGGGGTATTTCTGATGTCGGCCACCCTCGACGATAACGTCATCTACAAGACCGACGATCTGATCGCGTCCGACATCGACGCCTATCTCGACCTGCATCAGCACAAGAGCCTGTTGCGCTTCATCACCTGCGGCTCGGTCGACGACGGTAAATCCACGCTGATCGGACGGCTGCTCTATGATTCGAAGATGATCTTCGAGGACCAGCTGGCCACCCTCGAAGCCGACAGCAAGCGGATGGGGACGCAAGGACAGGAAATCGACTTTGCGCTGCTCGTCGATGGTCTCGCCGCCGAACGCGAGCAGGGCATCACCATCGATGTCGCCTATCGCTTCTTCGCGACCGAAAAGCGCAAGTTCATCGTCGCGGATTGTCCAGGTCACGAGCAATATACCCGCAACATGGTGACCGGCGCGTCGACCGCCGACCTCGCCGTCATCCTGATCGACGCACGCAAGGGCGTGCTCGTCCAGACACGGCGGCACAGCTATCTCGCCAGGCTGCTCGGCATCCGCAACATCGTGCTCGCGGTCAACAAGATGGACCTGATCGGCTACGATCAGGCGAAGTACGACGCCATTGTCGCCGATTATGCCGCCTTTGCCGCGGGCATCGGCATTACAGACTTCACCGCGATGCCGATTTCGGGGTTCAAGGGCGACAACATCACCGAAAACTCGCCGAATACGCCGTGGTATCAGGGCAAGCCGCTGATGGCGCATCTGGAAACCGTCGCGCTCGACAATGAGGCCGACCAGACCAAACCGCTGCGTATGGCGGTGCAATGGGTCAACCGGCCTAATCTGGATTTCCGAGGGTTCAGCGGCCAGATCGCGACCGGCACCGTCCACGCGGGCGATGCGATCCGCGTCCTGCCGTCGGGCAAGACGTCGACGATCAGTCGTATTGTTACACTTGGCGGAGACCTCGACGAAGCCGTCGCCGGCCAGTCCGTCACGCTCTGCTTTGCCGACGAGGTCGATTGTTCGCGCGGCGATGTGATCGCCGCGGCCGACTCGCCGCCGGAAGTCTCTGACCAGTTCGAATCGACCATCGTCTGGCTCGCCGACGACGCGCTCATCCCGGGGCGCGCCTATTGGCTGAAACTCGGCACGCAGATGGTATCGGCCACTGTGCAGGCGCCCAAATACACGGTCAACGTGAATACCATGGAGCATATGGCGGCCAAGACGCTCGACCTGAACGCCATCGGGGTCGCCGAGATCGCGACCGACAAGCCGATCGTGTTCGAGCCTTATGCCGACAACCACACGCTCGGCGGCTTCATCCTGATCGACAAGATCACCAACCGCACTGTCGGCGCGGGGATGCTGCACTTCTCGCTTCGCCGCGCGCAAAACGTCCACTGGCAGGCAACCGACACCGGGCGCGAGGCGCATGCCGCGCTCAAGAACCAGAAGGCACGCGTGCTGTGGTTCACGGGTCTCTCGGGATCGGGCAAGTCGACCATCGCCAACGAAGTCGAAAAAACCCTGAACCTGATGAACCGCCACACCTTCCTGCTCGACGGCGACAATGTCCGACATGGGCTGAACAAGGATCTGGGCTTTACCGAGGCCGACCGCATCGAGAACATCCGCCGTGTGGGCGAGGTCGCCAAGCTGATGGCGGACGCCGGCCTGATCGTGCTGACGGCCTTCATCAGCCCGTTCCGCGCCGAACGCGACATGGTGCGCTCGATGCTGCAAGCCGATGGTCGGGAGGGCGAGTTCATCGAGATTTTCGTCGACACGCCGCTCGACGTGGCCGAAGCCCGCGACGTCAAGGGGCTCTACAAAAAGGCGCGCGCCGGACAGCTCAAGAACTTCACCGGCATCGACAGCCCGTATGAGCCGCCGCACCAGCCCGAAATCAGGGTGAACACCGTCGAGATGACGCCTGCCGAGGCGGCCGAGTATATCGTCCGCCAGATCATGCCCCTAAAGTGAGCGCGCAATGAGTGGTCTGACCGACGCCGAACTCGCCGCGCATCTGGCCGACGTGGCAGGCAAGCTGCTGCTGCAGGTCCGTGCCTGTGGCCTCATGTCGCTGAAGGCACTCGGCAAGGCGGGCGACCAGACCGCCAACCAGTATCTCATCCACGCGATCGCCGAACAGCGCCCCGACGACGGACTGTTGTCGGAGGAAAGCAAGGATACCGACGCCCGCCTGTCGAAGTCACGCGTCTGGATTATCGACCCGGTTGACGGCACCCGCGAATATGGCGAGGCGCGGACCGACTGGGCCGTCCATGTGGCGCTGGCCGTCGATGGCGTTGCAACCATCGGCGCGGTGGCGCTTCCCGGTCTCGATCTCGTCTTGCGCAGCGATCAGCCGTCCCCCTTGTCGCCGGCCATCGCCCCGCCACGTATGGTCGTCAGCCGCACCCGGCCGGCTGCCGAAGCATTGCAGGTGGCCGAAGCGATCGGCGCCGAACTTATCCCGATGGGGAGCGCAGGCGCCAAGGCCATGGCGATCGTGCGCGGCGAGGCCGAAATCTACCTGCACACCGGCGGCCAATATGAATGGGACAGTTGCGCGCCCGTCGCGGTCGCCGCCGCCTATGGCCTGCATGTCAGCCGCGTCGACGGGTCGCCGCTCGTCTACAATCAGCGCGACACGTACATGCCCGACCTGCTGATCTGCCGCCCTGAATGGGCAACGCGCGTGATCGATTTGGCGAAAGCCTAAGCGACCGTCTTCGACGCGCGCAACGCTGCAATCGCCGCGTCGTCCAGTCCCAGCAGCTCGCTCAAAATCACGTCGGTATGCTCGCCCAGCATTGGCGGTGCAGCGGGGTTGGGCTGCGGCGCATTTGGGAATTTGATCGGGCGATTTAAGATTGGAATCGTCCCGAGCGCTTTGTGCTCGGCCTTTACAACGAGGTCTCGGGCAACTGCCTGCGGCTGCCGCAGTGCATCGAGCACGCCCAGAATGGGCGCGTGCGGCACCTGGTGACGGGTCAGCTTCTCGTCGAGTTCGCTGAAGCTCCACTCGCTCGTGCGCTCGGCAACCAGCTGTTCGACCGCGTCACGATGAATGCGTCGCTGATCGATGGTTGCGAACCGGGGGTCGTCAATACATTCCTCGATCCCGAGCGCCCGGCACAGATTCGCCCAGAAGCCATTGGAGAGGCACGCAATCACCATTAAGCCATCGCGCGCTGGATAGACGCCATAGGGCACGAGTGTGGGGTGGGGATTGCCTTGCGGCCGGGGGTTCTCGCCGGTCATCAGCGCGACCTGTGGCATATATGCCAGCATGCCGATCAGCCCATCGAGCAGGCTGACGTCGATCAATCTGCCGCGCCCGGTCACGCTGCGTTCGTACAGTGCCGCCAGAATACCGATGGGGCCGTTAACGCCGCCAATAAGGTCGCCGAATGGGATGCCCAGGCGCATCGGCGCGCGATCACGTTCGCCGTTGACGCTAAAGGCCCCGGAAAGCGCCTGCGTCACAATGTCGAATGACGGATCGTCGCGCATTGGTCCGGTCATGCCAAAACCCGAAATCGCACAATAAATGAGGCGCGGATTGATCGTCGACAGCGCGTTGTAGCCAAGCCCCAGACGATCCATCACGCCCGGTCTGTAGTTTTCAATCAGGATGTCGCATTTCGTAACCAGATCGCGTGCCAGCGCCACACCGTCCGCTGACTTCAAGTCAATAACGATGCTCTTCTTCCCCCGGTTGATGCCGAGGAAATAGATACTGTGTCCATCAGAGAACGGCGGAAAACCCCGCGTGTCATCACCAATGCCGGGCGGTTCGACCTTTATAATCTCCGCACCCAAATCGGCCAGCGCCATCGAAGCCGCGGGTCCCGCCAGCACCCTCGAAAAATCGAGCACACGGATACCGCTCAGGGGGCCTGCCCATTCGGGGGATGCGGTACTCTCCATCACATGTGCTTATGGCGGGCAGCGGCCAGCCTCAAGAAAGATCTAGACGCCCGACATTTCGTGGCAGCAGTTAAATGGTGCCCGGGGACGGGGTCGAACCGCCGACACTGCGATTTTCAGTCGCATGCTCTACCAACTGAGCTACCCGGGCACACGTCGTCTAGGCGTCGCGAAGGGGCGCCTATAGCGACGCGATGTCGTCCCTGTCCAGCCCAAGCGAGTCGAGCGACTCTTCGGTTGGCGGACCGGGGATGCGGTAGCCGTCGTCGAGCCATTGCAGCAGGTCGCGATCGCGGCACCCCTGCGAGCAAAAAGGGGCATGCGCGGGCACGGGCGGCTTTGCACAGATCGGACAGGGTTTAGGCGGGCTCGGCATAGCCACCAGACATGGCGATGCCCGCGTCGCCGCGCAAGCCGACGACACCGCCAAGACGACGGCCAAGGCGGTCGAGCCAGTCGTGACGCGCCGCAAGCACAGCAATGACTCGGGGGTGCGCGACGAGCGTCGCGGCCCCCGTTCGCCCCTCCCGCTCGACCCGGCGCATCAGGGCGCGCGCGGCATGCCCGTCGACATCGCCCCGAAGTTGCTCGATCAACGAGGCCCGTGTCCGCGGACGGATAAGCTGCAGGAAGCCAAACCCGTTGACGGCGGTCCGCTCGAAGGGCGCTGACAGGGCCGCATCGAACGCGGCGGCAACTGACCCCCGCACGTCCTTGCCGCCAAGCGTTGGAAAATCGATGCCGATGGACCCAGCGATGCCAAAGGCGCGGATGGCTTTGCCCGCTGCCGTGGCTGCCGCCAGCGCAAGCGCCGCAGGGTCAAGATATCCATCGACGTCGATCAGGGTCATGGCCGGGGTCGGGGTGATCCGTAGCTCGCCGCCTGGAAATGGCCACAGGCCGCTCTGCGCCTGTTCGATCAGCTCGCTCCACCCGGCAGCTTCGAGTGGATCGGGGTCGTGCAAGGCAAGCGTTCGGACGGCGACATCGGTCGCGCTAAGCCGCGCGCGCAAATCGGGGCCGTCGGCCAGGTCCTGACCGGGCGCTGGCCGCCCCTTTGCCCGTTTGACACGGTCGCGCTCGAAAACAGCTTCGCGGGTGATGGCAACGCGAACCAGCGCCCCTTGCGTCCAGTCGCGCGGCAGCGGCTCAACCAGAATTTCGGTCCGATCCTCCAGCGTCACGAACCCGCGCCGGGCAGGAATGGCGATCCGGGTCAGGCGCCCCTCGACGACTGCCCCGGTCCTTGGGCCCGCACCGTCGACCTCGATCAGCGCTTCGACGATCGTGTCATTCTCGATGAGCGCCGCCCGCGCCTCGCCGCTGCCCTGCTCATAAAGCCACTCAGGCAAGGACAGCCCCGGCGCCGAGCAGCAAATTGCGGGTTTCGAACAGCGGTAGCCCGACGACGCCCGAATGGCTGCCCGCAAGGTCGCGGACAAAGGCCTCGGCCCTGCCCTGCAGGGCATAACCACCCGCCTTGCCCTGCCATTCGCCACCCGCAAGATAGGCGTCAATCATCGCCGGGGTCAGCACGGCGAACGACAGCCGCGTGTCCGACAGCCGTTCGCGCAGCTTGCCGGCCGCATCAACGACGGCGACCGCAGTATAAACGTGATGGCGGCGGCCCGACAGCAACGTGAGGCAAGCACGGGCTGTGGCTTCATCCTCGGCCTTGGGCAGGATGCGTCGCCCGGCGCCCACCACCGTATCGGCCGCCAATACCACGCAGCCGGGATGCCGGTCGGCAACGGCAAGGGCCTTTGCACGCGCCAGGCGGACGGCGTGGGCACGGGGCACCTCGTCCTTCAGCGGGGTTTCGTCGAGCGCCGCAGGGTCGATCGCGTCGGGGATGACCCCGAGTCGCGCCAGCAAATCAATGCGGCGCGGCGAAGCAGAGGCAAGCACGAGGCGCACAGGCCGCGCCCCAGCGTCCGGGATCAGGACGGACCGGGGCCGCCGCGACCCGGCATGAAGCGATAGGTGATCCGGCCCTTGGTCAGGTCGTACGGTGTCATTTCGACGAGGACGTCGTCGCCCGTCAGCACGCGGATACGATTCTTGCGCATCTTGCCAGCTGTGTGGCCGAGCACTTCGTGGTTGTTCTCCAGCTTCACGCGGAACATCGCGTTGGGCAGGAGTTCCAGCACGGTGCCGCGCATTTCGAGAAGTTCTTCCTTGGCCATGCAGCCCTTTTCACCCGAGTGTCATAAAGTTGGCTGCCCATAGCCGCGAAGCGCGAAAAAGGAAAGGCGGCGGCGATACTGGCCTAGGATGGATTGTATTTGTTCAGAAATGCTTCGAGCCGGTCCAGCCAGTCCTTCAAATTGGCCGTTGACGAAAAGCCATGGCCCTCACCCGGGTAGACGGCGAATTCGACCTGTTTGCCAGCTCTGTGCAGCGCGTCGACATAGAGCTTCGATTGCTTGAACGGCACCGTCTGATCGTCATCGCCGTGCGCCAGCAGGACGGGGATCTTCAACTGATCGACGGTAAACAGCGGTGAGACCGTCTTTGGGTCGAATTTCGGATCGCCCTGCACGGTTTTGCGCCAGTCCTTGCGGTATCGCGTGCTAATTTTGAACGCCAGCTGATAGCTCAACTGGCGCTTCAAGTCGCTCACTCCGGCAAAGCTGGCAGCGCAGCGATAACGCTCGGGATTGCGCGTCGCGCCCCAAAGCGCCGCATAGCCGCCATAAGATGCACCAACGATACACACCCGCTTCGCATCGACCGTGCCATCCTTGACGAGCCAGTCCATGCCGTCGTCGAGGTCATCCTGCATGGCGCGACCCCATTGGCCTTCGCCCTTGGCATAGAAATCTTTGCCATAACCGTCGGACCCGCGGTAGTTCGGCTGAAGGACGGCATAGCCACGATTGGCGAGGAATTGCACTTCGGGGTCGTAATCGGGCGTGTCGCGAACACCATAAGGCCCGCCATGGGGTAGCACGATCAGCGGCAATCCTTTGGCGGGGCGGCCCAAGGGCAGGGTCAGATAGGCCGGTATTTTGAGGCCATCGCGTGCCGTGTAGCTGACATAGCGCGAAAGGGCGAGTTCGGCGGGCTTCAGGGAATCGTTGATGCGTGCGAGCCGCTTCATCAAACCTTCCGCGGGACGGTAAACGTAATAACTGCCCGGATTATTCGAATTTCCCGTCCAGATGATCATGGCGCTATCATCGCGGCTGCGCGAAACGATCCAGTTTTCGTTACCCTTTATCGCGGCGTCGATTTCGGCCTGAACCTTTTTCATGGCCGGATCATACCAGACGATGCGGTCACGCTCGTCGGTAAACCAGGCAGCCTTCAACTGCGTGCCATCCTCAGTCGTCTGATAATCGGTGATGTCGTTGGTCGGGCTGTCGAGCACCTTTTCGCCGAGCGTCTTGCTCGCGAAATTATAACGGTACAGGGCATAGCGACCCGTCTCTTTATTGTTGAGAACGAAGCCTTCATCCGTGCTGCCGGACAGGCGCATGAGATCGAGCGCGGCATCTTCATCGTCATATTTGGCCCGACCCAATGTTCGGAACTGCTCTCCATCCTTGGACCGATAGATCATGTTCCAGCCATTGGTGCCAAAACCAATGCCCGTTCGCACGACGCCGGCCGAGTCCGCGTACCATTCCCACACATCGGATCGATCGCGGACGACTTGCACAATCTTGTTGCTCGCCAGATCAACCCGCGACACGGACGGGTAGTCGTACACCGACTTCTGGAACGACAGCAGTATCCACTGGCCAGCAGGATCGACATACAAAAGGTCGTCTCCCTCCAGCCCGGCGTCCTTGCTGCCGACCAATTTCGAAGCGCCCGTCTTCAGGTCCCAGAGGATAAGCCGCGTCATCTCGGCTTCGTCATCGAAATACGGGACGGTCTTGGCCATGCTGATAAGCAGTCGATCATTGCCGGCCCAACGGTACCAACGAAGGTCACTACTCGCAGGCAATCCGACGAACTGGGGTGGCGCACTCCCGTCGAGGGCAAATACGCCGACAACGACCTTCCCGTTGGCTGTCACACGCCCAGACAGATGTTTACCATCAGGGGATATGACCGGCGCGTTGACGAACTGCTCTCTGGCGAATTCGCTCGACGGGATCGTGCGGGGCTTGGCAGCGGCGGCCTGCGCCGGTGCCGAGACAGGCGCTGCGTTCTGCGCCCCGAGCGGTGACGCGATGATTGCGCTCAACGCGCCGCAGATCACCAGTTTTTTCATGCCCGCCCCCGCGAATGCAACCAAAAGATATGCAATGGCGCAGAGCTGGCAAGTGCCGGGCAAAAAAATGCCCGCCGGTGTTGCCACCGACGGGTCATGGTTAGTTGAAGTTCTTAAACTATTACATCGCCCCATGGGCCAGTGCGGCCAGAAGCAGAAGCGCCACGATGTTCGTGATCTTGATCATCGGGTTGACGGCCGGGCCCGCCGTATCCTTATAAGGATCGCCGACCGTATCGCCTGTGACCGCAGCCTTATGGGCCTCGCTGCCCTTGCCGCCGTGGTTGCCGTCTTCGATGTATTTCTTGGCATTGTCCCACGCGCCGCCGCCCGACGTCATCGAGATGGCGACGAAGAGCCCTGAAACGATCACGCCGAGCAATAGCGCACCGAGCGCAGCAAAGGCGTCAGCCTGTCCCGCAACCGCGTAGATCGCGAAATAAACGACGATCGGTGCGAGCACGGGCAGCAGCGACGGCAGGATCATTTCCTTGATCGCCGCCTTGGTCACCAGATCGACAGTGCGCGCGTAATCCGGCTTTGTCTCATAGGTCATGATGCCGGGGTTCTTGGCGAACTGGTCACGAACGTCGGTCACGACTTCGCCGGCCGCACGGCCCACCGCCGTCATGCCCATCGCACCGAACAGGTACGGCAAGAGTGCGCCGAGCAGCAGGCCGACGATGACATAAGGGTTTTCGAGGCTGAAGTTGACCTGCATGTCCGGGAAGAACTCGCGCAGGTCCGCCGTATACGAAGCAAACAGCACGAGTGCCGCAAGCCCTGCCGAACCGATGGCATAGCCCTTGGTCACGGCCTTGGTCGTGTTGCCGACCGCGTCGAGCGCGTCGGTTTTTTCACGGACGCTGTCGTCCATACCCGCCATTTCGGCGATGCCGCCGGCATTGTCGGTGACCGGGCCATAGGCATCGAGCGCCACGACCATGCCGCCGAGCGCCAGCATCGCTGTCGCGGCAAAGGCAATGCCGATGAGTCCCGCCAGCTTGAAGGCGATGATGATGCCGACGACGATCACGAGCGTCGGCAGTGCAGTCGCCTCGAGGCTGATCGCCAGCCCCTGGATAACGTTGGTGCCGTGCCCCGTCTCGGAAGCCTTGGCGATGCTGCGGACCGGGGGATAATTTGTGCCGGTGTAATATTCGGTGATCCAGATCAGCAGGCCCGTGATGACCAGCCCCAGGAACATGCAGTAGTACAGGATGCGCCCGGTAAAGCCGCCGGTGCCGTCGACACTGGCGCCAATCGTCGTCTCCATGCCGCCGAGCACCGCATCAGTCGCGAACCAGATCACAATGGCCGAGAGAACGGCGGTAACAAGGAAGCCCTTGTACATGGCACCCATGATGTTCTTCGAGCTGCCAAGGCGCACGAAGTAGGTACCGATGATCGACGTGAGGACACAGACGCCCCCCACGAGCAGCGGCAGCGACATGAGCGCGAGCAGTTCGGCTGCGGTCGTGCGGGCCGCAAGCGTGATTGCCACCAGCACCATCGTGGCGCCGAAGGTCACGACATAGGTTTCGAACAA
>JBMOGG010000039.1:0-20243 GCA_049318505.1 Sphingomonas sp.
GATGCCGCAGCGTTCGCCGCGACCGGCTTGACCCGCCTGCGCTCGCCTGCCGGTCAGACCACCGATGATATCGAATGGAACGGGGAACCGATCGCGTGACGCTCGCCCTGTTTGAACCCGGAACCCGCGAGAATGCCGACGCCGCCGATCCGGCCCTTCGGTATCTCCACAAGCTCGCCTCGATCGGGCTCGCTACGCTCATCCCGAATGTGCGCACACGGATCATGGGACTGCGCAGCCGCGGGCGAGTCCTTCCAGTAACGATCAACGACGGCGAGCGGGGCGGCAGCTATGTTTGCGAGCCATATAGTGCCTACATCCTCTACGCCCGGCGCGAGCTCGAGATCATCGACGCGGGTCTGGAGAAATGGCTGTTCTGGCCACTCATCGCGCTGGCGGCGCTGCTGCTCAGGGCTGCGCGGATCAACCAGATCGTGCATGTCGACAACTGGCTCCTGTCCACCAACCTGCACGGCGACTGGCAAGGGGAGGACATCGAAGAAATCCGCCGCTACCTGACCGGCTGGTATCCGGGCCATATCATCGCCATAAGGTCGCTCGACCGGTGGTCGTCACCGACCCTGATCGATGCGGCCGTCAAGGATGGATGGATGCTATTTCCCAGCCGCCAGATCTGGGTCGTGAGCAACGTTCAGGACCAGTGGCAGCGCCGGCACAACCTTGCCGAAGACCGGCGCGTGCTGCGCCGAAGTGGCCTGAGGGTCGAAAGTCTTGAAAACATCGCCGACGCCGACGCAGAGCGGATCGCATACCTCTATGCGATGCTTTATCTTGAGAAATACTCGGCGCTCAATCCGGCATTTTCCGCGCGGTGGGTGATGGAAACCGCGCGCGCGGGTCTGGTCCGCTATCGCTGTGCGAGGGATGCGGATGGCGTCATCCAAGCAGTGTCAGGGTCGTTGCGCCGCGGCGATGTGCTCACCCCGCCAGTGGTAGGCTATGACACCGCCAAGCCCCGGTCGCTCGGCCTGTACCGGATCGCTTGCCTACTGTTCACCGAAGATGCTGTCGCCGCCGGGCTCAGGCTCAACGGATCGGCGGGCGCAGCGAGCTTCAAGCGGGCGCGCGGGGCTCAGGCGGAAACGGAATATTCCGCCTGTTACGTAGCCCACCTCCCATTTGTTCGGCGGTCTATCTTGGCGATGCTCTCGGGTCTGCTCAACAGCTTCGCCGTTCCCTACATGAGGAAACGCCAGCTGTGAGCGATGGCTGGCCAATCACGATTGCTCGGGGCTGGCACCCCGTCGCCTACGAGCGGGAACTGCGGCCCGGCCAACCGCTGCGCGTCGGGTTGATGGACCAGCCCATCGCGCTGTTCCGCACCTCGGCGGGGCCAGCGGCGCTGATCGACCGGTGCCCGCATCGCAATGTCCCGCTGTCCGGCGGGAAGATCTGCGGCGATGCGCTCGTCTGCCCCTATCACGGTTGGTCCTTCGATGCCTCGGGCCGGTGCGTTGCGGTTCCCGGAATGCGGGGAGAAACCGGAGCGCCAGCCACGCGCGTCGCTGTCACGTGCAAACACGGGCTACTCTGGGCGAATCTGGCTGACGACCCGCTGCCCCTTCCCGACCTTCCGGCAGAGATCGGGGACACCGCCTTGGACGGATTCTGGTGGCCGCTCACCCCGCGCACGGCGCGCGCTCTCGACGCGCTCGAAAACCATCTCGATCCGATGCATCCACATTTCCTACACCCCTATCTCGTGCGAGGTGCCGGGAAGCGGATGACGGTGCCAGTCACCGTGCGCAGCACCCCTTGGGGCGGAGAGGCGCGCTATGCCGAGGAGCATCTGCCCCAGACCCTTCTGCCGCGGATCATCGAGGGCAAACGGATCGAATCTCGGGGTCGATACAACTCGCCGCTTACTGGGCAGGTCGCCTTCGAGAACAGCAGTGGCCTGACGATAGCGATCTCGGTCATCTTCTCGCCCGTCGCGCATAACGTGACGCGGCCCTATGCGCACTTCGCGACGCCCAGAGGGAAGATGCCCGCCTGGCTCAAGCGGTTTCTGATCATCGCCTTCCACAAGCCGGTGGTCGCTCAGGACGCAGGCATGCTGGAGCGTCAGGTGCGCAACATAGCCGCGTTCGGCGGCGCCAGTTTCGCGACCGGCCCTGCCGATGTTCTGGGCCCGCTGATCTGGCAGCACGTACACGGCAAGCCGCCCGAGGCGGGCGAGCGTCGCTTCGAACTCGAGCTCTGATCAGCCCGGCGACCAATCGCGTCGTACCCGCCGGAGTTTGCGGTCGAAGGGCACCGCGATGCCGTCATGCAGGACGATCTCGGCGGTGATGCCGAGATGCTCGAGCCTGCGTTCAAGCGCGGCACGGGCCCTGCTGGCGATATCCCCTTCCGCACCCACCAAAGTGATGGCTATGGCGGCGGGCCCGGTCTGGACCGCCCGAAAGTCGGCAATCCCCGGGTGCGCATCAACGATGGCGTTGCGCACGACATCCGGCGTGACTGTGATGATCGCGCCGCTCCTGTTCGCGAGCATGAAGATATCGTCGGCGCGGCCATGCACCGCCTTCACCCTCTGGAAGGCCGATCCGCAAGGGCATGGCTCGTTCGACAGCTCGAGAAGATCGTTCATCCTGTAGCGCACCATGGCTTGGGCGGTGCGAGTAAAGTCCGTGACGATTGGAGTCTTGAGCGTGCCGTCACCTGGCGCATCCTCCCATTCGAAATGGACCACATCCTCGGCCAGATGCAGCGCGCCGTGCGGGCACGAGACGCCGAACAGTCCTTCGGTCGCCATGTAGATCTCCCGCACCGTTCTTCCTGTGGCGTCTTCGATCACCGCGCGGTCGAGCGGGTCGAGCACCTCTGCGCCGCTGAAGATGCCGCGTGCTGCAAGCTTCCCACGCTCGGCCAGGTGTCGCAGCACCTTGGGCGAGGCGACAATCGTATCGGGATCGAACTCGACCAGCGCGTCCTCCCAAGCCTCGATACCGTCGGCGGTGTCGTAGAAGGCGAGGCGGATCCGGCTTCCTGCGCTGGCCGAGCCGTAGAGGCTGGACATACCCGGCAGCGCAATTGCAACCCGGTGCTGGCGCCAAAGCGCATCGGGCAACGTCTTGGCGAGGATGGTGCCCAGCCAAATGAACCGCTCCCTTTCGCTGATGACGTACACGCCGCGGTTGCCACTGGTCCCTGTGCTTTGCCCGAAGTGGAAACCGTGTGCCTCGCTGCGCCCTTTGCCGAGCGACTGGAGCACGAATTCCGCCGAATAACCACCGAGGTTGCACCCGGCGAAGTTCGCCATGAGCCCTGCCTTGTCCATGATCGGCAGCGCGGCAAAGCCTCCCTCCAGATTCCTGCGGTAGAAGGGAAATCGCGGCAGGCTATCCCCGATGAGGCGCCTGATCCGACGATCATGGTAACGAGCGATTGCAGCAGGGCTCCGCAGGGTCACGGCAAGATACCTGGCCCTAATGAACGCCCAAAGCGTATGAGAATAGCGCTGGATCATCGCTGCACGGACTCGTGCTTCATGCCGCCTGCCTCGAGTTCGTTAGTTGTTATCGCTAGATTTGCATGTCGGTATGAAGGATCCGCGTTCCGGCCAACGGCTCAGCGCGCATCCGTTACCGGGTGATCGACATCGATTGATCTACAACTCGTCCCCAACTGGGGGCGCTTCCCGTTTCGCCTTGTCAAGGAGCGGCAGCATGTCCGCCGGACTTGCCTTGCCGGCCCGTCGCCTCAAGAAGTCGGACGCGGTTTCGACCACGCCGATCTTCTGGGCGATGGCGACTGCAATCCACTGGTTCAGCGATACGCCGTCTTCCTTGGCAAGCCGGGCAGCGGCCTCCTTGACCGATGCCGGGAGTTTGAGCGGGTAAGATGCCTTGCTCATGATCGTAACTCCTTCAACAATTCACCGGGCCTCAGAACCCGCAATCCGAACCTTGCCGCGCCCTTGGCAAAGTCACGCACATTGTGCGTGATGAGCGCACCGGCGCGTCCATTGACCGCCGTTTCCAAGACCATCTCATCGTTCGGGTCCGACAGTTGTGGCCGCCACTGGAAACTCACTTCCACCGCTTCGCAGGCGCTCGCCAGAGCAGCCAGGAAGCGGTCGATAACATCCAAGCCCAGTCCATGCGCGAGGCGCTGCTCTGGCCGTTTCAGCACCGCCTCGTATTCGAGGAACAGCGCGGGCGTCACCAGAGGCGTGAGCCGCCCATGTGCAGCCTCGCGCACAACTGCATTGCTGCCGCCCGTCGCGCTCCGCAGCGCTGTCACGGTGACGTCGGTGTCGAGAACGACTCTAGGCATATCCTATGAGATATCACTCTCTAAGCGATGTTTCAATTGAGCCCCCATAAGCCGTCCCACCTCATCGCCGACCTGCTGCGCAGCGTCGAGCAGATGCTCGTCATCCAGATGGGCATAACGGGCGGTCGACTGGTGGTTGGCATGGCCGGGCAATCGCCCGATCATGGGCAAGGTTTCCTTGCTCATTGCGGCAGGGCTGGTGAAGCTATGGCGCAGGTCGTGTATTTGCAGTTTGCCAAGATTGGCCCGTTCAAGGATCATCCTCCAGAGGCGCTGGATGCAGCCGATCGGCCATCGATACTGGTAGTTCCAGAACAACCATGGGATTTTGGAATGGCGCGGCAGACTGTCGATGACCTCGCGTGCCGCCGAGCCGAGCCAGACCGAGCGCGGGCCGGTCTTGCTGTCACGCAGGAGCAGGCGATTGCGCTTCACGTCCTGCGATTGGAGGATGAGGATTTCCCGGTAGCGGCAACCAGTCAGCAACAGCAGTGTGATGACCGCGCACCCTGAGCGGATCGTGAGATTGTCGCTGGCGCGCAGTTCGGCAAGCACTTCCCCGAACCGTGCCAGTTCCTCAGCCGATGGAAACCGCTCGCACTGCCTGCGCTTGTTGGGTCTGACGGAGCGGCAGCGGTTGGTGTTCTCCAGCGGTAATAGGTCGCCTCGGACACACCCATCTTGCGGCACATCTTGGCAACTGGCGTGCCAACCTCGGACGCAGCGCAAATGCGATCTGCTCACCCGTGAACTTCGACTTCTTCATCAGCAAAATCCTCCGCCAAAATCAGCTTCAGTCCTGCCAGATATCTTTCATTCTCAATAGATACATTTACCGGGACAGAGTCAATTTTAGCGGCTGGGGTTGACCCCAGATCCAGCGCTTTCGAGATGAACTTCTGGCCTCTTCTAGAAAGACTACTGTTTGCGGTTCAGTCTTGTTTGGAGCTCGGCGACCACAGCGTCGAGATCGGCACGGCCCGCCTGCCGTCGCCGAAGGCCAGCGAATCTTCCCCATCGTATAGCACCACGCCATTCGCAAAGCGGTTCCCCGCCGCCAATCTTAAGCGCGCGAGGCCGGTAAAGTCCTTGCGACCAACTGTTGCTGAGGCCTTGATCTCTATACCTGCGACCCTGCCAGCCTGATCTTCGACAACGATGTCGACCTCGGCTCCATCCTTGTCGCGAAAATGCGAGAAGGTGTAGCGGCCTATGCTCCATCGGCATTGCTTATCGAGCTCGGCGAGGACGAAGCTTTCGAGCAACATGCCGAACGGCCCCTTTTCAGACATCAGCTTCTGCTCAGTGACGTTGGCCAGATGTGCGGCAAGGCCTGTATCCACGAAGTGCAGCTTGGGGGCTTTGATGAGCCTACTGACGGCATTACTGGTCCATGCCGGGAGGGTGCGAACCACAAAGGTCTGTTCGATCAGATCAAGGTAGCGCAGGGCCGTTTTGCGATCGATGCCCAGGCGGCTTCCGAGTTCGTTGCCGTTGATGAGCTGGCCATTGAGCGCTGCGACCAATTGCAACAGGCGCGGCAAGGTTGCCGGGCGTTCGATGTTGGCGATGTCGGGGATATCGCGCTCGGCTATGGCGCGGACGTAGGCGGCGAACCAGTCGTTTCGCCGTATCACAGAGGTCCGGGCAATAGCGTCCGGAAAGCCGCCTGTAAGGACACGGGCGATCAGGTGCGGATCGCGCCTTGCGTGCAGGAAGCTGTCTCCGGCGAACAATCGGTCGAGAAAATGGGCCGGGCCATTGGCGGCAAGCTCGTCTTGGCTGAGCGGCATCAGTGGCAAGAGTTCGACACGCCCGGCCAGCGAATCCTGGATCGTGCGCAGCGTCAGAAGGTTGGCCGATCCGGTGACGATGAACCGGCCCGGCCTCCGATCGGCATCGACCGCAGCCTTGACGGCGAGCATGAGGTCCGGCGCGCGCTGGATTTCGTCGATAATGGCACCGTCGCGGTCACGAAGAAAACCTACAGGATCCTCGATCGCCGCAGCTCGCAAGCCGGGCATGTCGAGGTTGAAATAGTCGCGCCCGCCGCCAATGGATTTGGCCAGTGTCGTCTTTCCGGCCTGGCGCGGACCGATGATGCCCAGCACAGGCGTGTCGGTCAGGATGGCCTTTGCGTGATCGGAAGCGTAGCGTGGAAACATTGGTGCGCGCGGTCCTTCTTCGGCCGTTTGGGAGTTTGATAGCTGCCATTTGGGAATACTCAAGCGTCCATTTAGGATTGCTATGGCGTCTAAATGGGAATCCCCCTAAGTTTTTTACGCTCACCGCAGCGAGATTGGTGGCTGGTTCGATACATTGCAGACATGTGCGGCGAACCGACGCCAATTTGGAGTTGCCCGAGCGTTTTGGCGTCCGATCGCACTGCGCCGCAGCGCAAGTGCAGTCCATCGCATCGCTGGGGCCGGGGGTATCGGTGGGGGTATTCCTCGGAAGCTTCGAGAAAGTATAATGTTATAACAGGTAGATAAAGATTACTAAAAGATCCCTCCTCCGTTCATACATTGGACGTGGAAGCCCGCCGGGCTAACGCAGGGGGTGTTGATACGCGCCAATCCGTCCTCATGAGGGACGCGTCCGTCGGCTCTGCCGCTATCTCTCCCGCTCAGAAAAGCTGGCTTGTGCGAAACTGCGGCAAGCTCTGGTCGATGACAGAATCCACCTGCTTGCGAACGGCGCTGCTCGATGCCCCACGCAACAAAACACTGTTGACACAGTAGTGTTGCCGCGCTGCAACACAATTCTTGCAATCCGGTAAACAACGCTGAAACAATATTGCAAACTGCCGCTGTCGCACGCATCTGACAGGCTTGGCCCATACCGGCCGCCAGATATTCCTTGGGGGATGCACATGACTTCTTATCGCGCGATTATGCTTGCTTCGCTGTCTGCCGCTGCCGTCATGGCAACGCCTGCCTTCGCCCAGGCCCCGCAAGCCGCCCCGCAAACCGCCGAGGATGCGACGCCCAAGGGCGAAGACATCATCGTCATCGGGACGCGCCGTACCGACCGCTCGGTCACCGATTCGGCATCGCCGATCGACGTGATCGGCGCGAGCGAGCTTGCCGCCTCGCCCCAAGTGAACATGCTCGACACGGTCAGGAACCTGGTGCCATCGTTCTTCGTGCCGCAGAACACGATTTCGGACGCCTCGACCTTTGTTCGCGCGCCTTCGCTGCGCGGCCTGGGTGCCGACCAGATTCTCGTCATGATCAACGGCAAGCGCTACAACCGCTCGGCACTTGTCAACGTCTACACCGGCGCCGACACGGCGCTGTCGTTCGGGTCTCAGGGCGCCGACATCGGCAACATCCCCGCGATCGCGATCGGCAACCTGCAGGTGCTGCGCGACGGCGCGACCGCGCAATATGGTGCCGACGCTTTGGCCGGCGTGCTCAACTATTCGATCCGCAGCGACGAAGGGATCGAGGCGCAGGCCCTTTACGGCAAGACCTATCGTGGCGACGGCGTCAGCAAGATCTTCTCCGGTTATGGCGGGCTGAAGATCGGCGACCGCGGCTTCGTCAGCCTGTCGGGTGAGTATTACGATCAGGGGCAGACCAGCCGCGGTGTGACGCGCGCCAGCGCCCTCACCATCCAGGCGAACAACCCTACGGCCGCGGTGCCGAACCCGGCCCAGATCTGGGGAACGTCGCCAGGCAATGGCTACAAGCTATTCCTCAATGCTGCGCTCGACGTGGGCAGCCAGAGCCAGGTCTATTTGACCGGCAACCTGGCGCACAGCGACACCAACCAGAGCTTCAACTATCGTCCGTCGCAAACCAATGGCGGGTTCGTGCGTAGCGACGGCACGGCCAACTCGACGGTGACACTGAACCGCAACGGATCGTTCAACCCGATCTTCACGACGCCATGTCCCGCAGGCAATGCGACCTGCCCGACCGGTGGCTTTGTCAATTCGGTATCCACAGCGTTCCCGCTGAACAACGGCGCGACGTTCAGCTTCGCCAGCATCTATCCGGGCGGTTTCACACCGCGCTTCATCGGCAAGGTCGACCAAGCCTATGGAACGCTGGGCTTCAAGGGCAAGGCCGACAGCGGCTTTACCTATGACATTTCGGGCAGCCTGAGCCGCAACTCGCTCGATCTGTCGATGACCAACTCGCTGTCGGCGTCATACGGCCCGCAGAGCCAGACGAGCTTCCAGTTCGGCAAGCTGATCCAGAGCGAAATTACCCTGAACGCCGATTTCACCTATCCGCTTGAAGTCGGCTTCGACAGCCCGATCACGCTGTCGGGCGGTGCCGAGTATCGCCGCGAACGCTATGAGAAGACGACTGGAGACCTGCAATCTTACGGCGCGGGCCCCTTCGCGTCGCAGGTGCTCTACAACCTCATAACACCGGCGGCGGGCGCGGCACCGGCGGTATACGCCGCAGCTGGCACTACCGCGACGCAGTCGCCGGCGGCGAGCGGCTATGGCGGCACCAGCCCGAACTTTGCAGGCGTTTCGACCCAGTCGAGCTATGCCCTTTACGTAGGCGCCGAAGCCGATGTGACCAAGGCGCTGACGATCGGCCTGGCCGGACGTTATGAGCACTACAACACCTTCGGCGGCGTCGTCGTGGGTAAAGCCAACGCGCTGTATCGCATTACTAACGCGGTCTCGCTCCGTGCAACGGTCGGCACCGGCTTCCATGCCCCGTCGCCCGGCCAGAACAACACGCAGGTCGTGACCACGAACTTCCTCGGCGGCAACCAGGTTCAGACCGGCACCTACCCGACGTCGAGCGCGATCGCGCAATTCTATGGCGCGGGGCTACTCAATCCCGAGCGGTCGACCAACTATGGTGCGGGTATCGTACTGAAGCCGACCAGCGCCCTGTCGCTGACGGTCGATGGCTATATCATCCAGATTAAGAACCGCATCGGCATCTCGCAGAACTTCACCGTGACGGCCGCCAACATCGCAGCGCTGCCGTCGCTGGCTTCGGTTGGCCTTGGCGGCGTGGTGAACTATTTCACCAACGGGTTCGACGTGTCGTCCAAGGGCATTGAGGCGGTAGCTAATTATCGCACCGACCTGATGGGTGGGCCGCTCAACCTGACGTTCGCCTACAGCTACAACAACCTGAAGGCAAAGAACATCAAGCTGTCGACGGCCGGCAATCCGCTGGTCAGCGCCGCGCAGGAGTTCAATATCGCCAACCTTGCGCCTCAGAACCGCGTTTCGGCATCGGCGAACTGGCAGATCGCCAATTTCACGTTCAACACGCGCGCCAATTACTTCGGCGACTGGGCCAACCAGCTCGAGTATGCGGGTCAACGTTTCGGCGCGAAGACTCTGTTCGATGCCGATATCAGCTATACCTTTGCCGAGCACTTCACGCTGACGGTGGGCGCGAACAACTTGTTCAATACCTTCCCCGACAAGATCAAGGCATCGCCGACGAACCCGATCTATGCTCTGACGGGCGGCCTTAACGACGGCCAAGTCTACCCGCGTTCGGGCGGTCCGTTCGGCATGAACGGCGGGTTCTACTACGCCCGGTTGCGGATCAAGTACTAAGCGAGACGGCCGGGATTAGCGTCGGCTAATCCCGGACTCGTCGCAGCACCGGCCGGTTTTGGCATGGCCAAAGACCGACGGCATGGTTCTGCAGCGGCGGGTATTTTTGCGATGATTGTGTCCGACGCGGCAGAGCCACGTCGTCAGTGGGCTTCCAGCCGCTGGCCGCACACGGCGGCGTGCGCATGATGAGCTTGCGCTGATCTTGACCGCCGTGACCTAGTGCCGGCGGCTTGCCTTTAACTGGTACTTCACCCCGTCGAACGCCTCGAACATGCCCGCGATCCCGGGGTGTTCGACGGGTTCCTCGCTGTCGTCGGGGATCAGGTTTTGCTGGCTGACATAGGCGACATAGCTCGACTCCGCATTTTCGGCGAGCAGGTGGTAAAACGGCTGGTCCTTGCGCGGGCGGATCGCCTCGGGGATCGATTCATACCATTCGTCGCTGTTGGCAAAGACCGGGTCGACGTCGAAGATAACGCCGCGAAACTCGAAATGACGGTGCTTGACGACCTCGCCGAGACCAAAGCGCGCCTTGGCAACGGGCGGTGTGGAAGTCTTGCGGCCGTGCTGGGATTCGATGTTCATTACATCAATCTAGGGGTTCGGCAGCAATAGACAAGCACCCTTCCGTCGCCAGGCTCAGGACGGGCTTGGCAAGTGGCAATGCGGACGCTATGCGCCGCGCTTCGATCTCGCCGGTGCGCTGTTTTCAGGGCGCCGTCCCTCTGCGGAGAGGTGGCTGAGTGGTCGAAAGCACCGCACTCGAAATGCGGCGTGCCCGTGAGGGTACCCAGGGTTCGAATCCCTGCCTCTCCGCCAAGCTGTCATAGCTCTGCGGGATTATCTAAAAGCGTACGAAGAACGGCGCAGTTCTGGGTCTTTTCCTAGTCCGATCTACCTAGGGGAGAGCGCGATGGCGCGGCGTTTGCGCCAACACCCGTACGCATTTTCCGTACCCCGTGGTCGAGTTACCCTTTCGCGTAAGTGACGGGAATATGAAGGGAGTAACGGGCTCCCTGTATCGGAACGCCCGCCAGCTTGCTCCGTGCCGACAACCCGTTACGCTTGTAGCGATGAACCTGCGCCATATCGAAGTCTTTTACGCGGTTTATGCGAATGGTTCGGTAAGCGCCGCCGCGCGGGTGCTCAACATTTCGCAGCCTTCGGTGTCGAAAACGCTGCGCCATGCCGAGACGCTGATCGGTTTTCCTCTGTTCCAGCGTACGGCCGGACGGCTGATCCCGACCGAGGATGCCCATATCCTGTTCGGCGATGTTTCCGAAATACAATACAAGGTGCAGGCGCTGCGCGAAGCGAGCCGCAACATGCGGCGGGGCACTGAGGGAACGCTGCGAATTTCTGCGCTTCCCTCGCTTGCGCTCGATGCTCTGCCAGTTGCCGTTGCGCGGTTTCTGACGACACACGGTAACGTTCGGTTCGACCTGCAGACCGTCCATCACGACGACCTTCTCCGCAAATTGTTCGAGCGCGAAACTGATATCGCCATCGCCTATGAGGCGCCGCCGAATGCGCCCGTTGCGCATACCGTGCTTGGGCGTGGCGAGCTGGTCGCGCTTTACAGGAAAGCGGATTTACCCAACGCGCCGCCGCGCCTCCCGTTGGCGGCTCTTGCCGGACACCGGTTCGTCAGCCCGATGACGAGCGGTCCGCTTGGGAGGATCCTTGCACGCGAACTCGACCGGGCAGGCGTCGTGCTCGACGATATCGTGTCGGCGCGTACCTTCTACATCGCGACGTCGCTGGTGAGACATGGTGTCGGGCTGACGGTCGTCGACAGCTTTACCGCACAGGCTGCGCTCGCGCCGGACCTGGCGTGGCGGCCGCTGGAACCGGCAATCGAGCTGGAGGTGACCGCGATGTATCTTGCCAACCGGCCACCGGGCGCGCTGGCGTCAAGCTTCCTCCAGACCTTCGGCGTGACCATCGCTTGCTCATAACGGGCGGCTATAGCCTGTATCGCACTCATTATGCGGGGGCAGGCGCGACACGGCGGTACTGTCACATCATGATCCCTGCGCCCTATTTACTTTATCTCGGCCACAGCCGTGACTTTTTCGGCCTCAAGACTTCGCGGGGGCTGGCAACGTTCCGGCGCGAGGCCTGCGTCGGCGAATTCCGTCACGACGATTGCCCGTTCACGCTCGATTTGCCGCGCCTGAGCTTTGCCGAAGCGGCGGCAGTTGGCGCAAAGACGGTGGTGCTTGGGATCGCAAATTCGGGCGGCACCTTTGACGCGGGTCTGATCGACGATGCCGCGGCCGCACTGGAGGCGGGCATGAACGTCGCGGCCGGGCTTCACCACCGCCTCCGAGACCAGCCGCGCCTCGCCGAACTAGCGGCGGCTAAAGGCTTGCACCTGTTCGACGTGCGCGACCCGCCTGCCGACCTTATTGTCGGCACCGGCTTAAGGCGTGCGGGCAACAGGGTGCTGACGACGGGCACTGATTGCTCTACGGGCAAGATGTACACGACGCTGGCACTTGTCAGAGGCCTTGTCGCCCGTGGGATCGCAGCGGATTTTCGGGCCACGGGGCAGACTGGCATCCTGATTGCGGGTGCAGGCGTTCCTGTCGATGCCGTGGTCGCCGATTTCATATCGGGTGCGATCGAAATGCTCACGCCCGCGCGTACCGATGATGGTTGGGACGTCATCGAGGGGCAGGGATCGTTGTTTCACCCCTCATTCGCCGGGGTTTCGACGGGCCTGCTTCACGGCGCGCAGGCCAAGGCACTGGTTATGTGCCACGAGCCCGGACGCGAGCATATGCGCGGGCTGCCCGGCCGCGCATTGCCGTCGCTTGGCGATTGCATCGATATGAACTTGCAGGTCGCACAGCTGACAAGCCCCGACGTCGTCATGACCGGCATCGCGCTTAATACGTCGGCATTCAATGAAGCGACGGCGCACCAGTTGTGCTACGAAACGAGCAATGCGCATGGCCTGCCATGCACCGATCCGCATCGCTTCGGCGTCGAGGCTTTGCTCGATGCGCTGCCAGTTTCCGGGCCGTGACACGCCAGCTCGTCGCGCGGCACGAGGCCTTGCCGTTAGTGCGCCCGTTCCGCATTTCCCGCGGGGTGAAGACGGTGGCCGATGTCATCGTCGTCGAGATAACCGAGGATGGCGTGACCGGGCGCGGTGAGGGCGTACCCTATCCACATTATGGCGAGAGCATCGCCGGCGCGTTTGTCGCCATCCAATTGGCACGGACCGCGCTGGAAGCCGGGGCCGACAAGCACGACCTCCTGACGCTGCTGCCGCCGGGTTCTGCGCGCAATGCCATCGACTGTGCACTTTGGGACCTGGAGGCCAAGCGCAGCCACGCCACCGTCGCCATGCGGCTTGGGCGCGCCCCGCTCGCAAAGATCGTCAGTGCGCTCACCGTCGTAATCGATACGCCCGAAGCAATGGCGGCGGCCACGAAGGACATCGCCAAGGCACCGCTCATCAAGGTCAAGGTGGACGCCAATGATCCCGCCGCGCGCATCCGGGCTGTCCGTGCGGCGGCACCCGACGCCGACCTCATCGTCGACCCTAATGAAAGCTGGGATCGCACCTTGCTCGAAGCGTTGCAGGACGCGCTCGCAGAAAACCGGGTGGCGATGCTTGAACAGCCGGTGCCTGCGGACAACGACGACTGGCTTGTGGGCTATCGGTCGAAAGTGCCGATCTTTGCCGATGAAGCCGTGCACGTCGGCGGCGATCTCGATCGTGTGGAGGCGCGCTATCAGGGAATAAACATCAAGCTCGATAAGACCGGCGGGCTGACGGCCGCCCTCGATCTCGCCACCGCCGCCCGTACGCGCGGGTTGAGCGTGATGACTGGTTGCATGGTTGGCTCGTCCTTGGCGATTGCCCCGGCACTACATCTGGCACGCGATGCCGATTTCGTTGATCTCGACGGCCCAATCTGGATAGCGCAGGATCGCGCAGGTGGCGTCATCGATGCCGACGGCTGGCTTTTACCGCCGCGACCGGGTTTTTGGGGAGACTGACCGGCATGGGGCGGCACCGCGTCTCTGGGTCGCACCACCGCTCTACTGGCAAGTTATCCGGTCGGGTTTGCCGCCGCAGTCGGAAAGAGGCTGACCATCGGGCGCGAAGCAAAACGCCCTGGCCAGATCGTGCACATTTGCCGCTCAGTATCGTGCAGCCGACACTGCCGCCTTCATGCGCTGTGGCCAGACGAAGCCTGGGTATCGCCTTCGATTGCCGCGGCCCCCGAAACGTTTAGGCTGTCTGCATGACCCGCTCCTTCTTCGTAATTACGCTGTGCGTCACAACGCTTTATGCCACGCCGCTTTTCGCTGCCCCGGAGCCGCTGCAGCTACAAGTCGAGGCAAAATTGGCCGAAATGGGGCCGGGCGCGCGCTTTGGCCTGATCGTAACCGATGCGGATGGCCACGAGATTATCACCATCGCACCCAATGACCGTTTCATACCGGCTTCCAATACCAAGATGTTCACGGTCGCTGCAGCGCTGGCGACGCTGCCCGGGATCGATCGACTCGATGTCGATGGCGGCGCCAGCGTGCGCCTCGAGGGGCGCGACGTCGTGCTGAGCGGCAACGGGGATGCCCGGCTATCGAGTGCATCCGATTGCACGACGAACTGTTTGGCAACGCTCGCCGATGCGATTGCAGCAAAAACCCGCCGGGTGCGCGACGTTATCGGAGACGCAACCCGCTTCATCGACCGGCGCTGGAGCTATGGCATGAGCTGGAACAATGTTGCCGAGCGCTCGGGCACCGGCGTTGCGGCCTTGTCGCTCGACAGCAACCAGCTGGCACTTGTGGTGACGCCAGGTGCCATCGAGAAGCGCCCGACCGTTATGGCGTCCCCCTATCTTGCCATAGACAACCGTGCGGTGACGGTGGCGAGCGGGCCGACGACGCTCGATGTCACCCGTTTGCCTTTTGAACGCACCGTGCGATTGACCGGCCAGATTGCGGCAGGCGCTGCCCCCGATACGACATGGCTCGGCATCGACGACCCCGCTCATTTTGCGGCCTGGCGGCTGTCGCAGATGCTGGTCGAACGCCGGGTGCGTATCACGGGAACGCTGCGCACCCGCTACCGGATCGAGGGCGACCCCTTGCCTGCAACTGCTGGTGAACCACTAGCCCGGCTCACGCCACCTCCCTTGCTCGACGACCTGTCGACAATCGACAAGGTTAGCCAGAATCTCCACGCCGAGCTCTTGTTACGTCGGGTCGGCGCGGCAGGGGCCGACCCCTCTGTCGCAGGCGGGCTGCAGGCGGTGCAGGTAATGCTTACGGGTGCTGGCGTGCCGCGCACCGGCTATGACTTTGCCGATGGCTCGGGGATGTCGACCTATAACCGCGTCGCCCCACGCGCGATGATTGCATTTCTGCGCTGGACGACGACCCAGCCGTGGAGCGGGCGTTTTCGCGCGACGCTGTCGGTCGGCGGAGTCGATGGCACGATCGCGCGGCGGTTCATCGGCACGCCCCTTGCCGGCAAGGTTTATGCCAAGACCGGTGGCCTCAACGCCACCAACGCGCTGTCGGGGTGGCTGACCGCCAAGAGCGGGCGCGAGCTGACTTTTGCTTTTTTTGCCAATGACGTGCCCGAAGCGCAGCGGGCAATTCCAGTAATCGACGCAGTGCTCAATCTTGTAGCGGCAGCGAATTGACAAGATCACCGGCCGCGGCTTGCAATGCCGCAATCCCGCCTTTTGTGACACGGGGGAAGAGCCAGTTGATCGGCCGCATCCAGACAACGCGTCGCTCAAAATTCGCCTATAGCCCCGGTCCGGTAAAAATCGCGGAACGGTAGCGGCCGCACAGCGGCAAGCGAGGGTAATGGGTGTTGTAAGCGTGCAACGCAGGTCGGCGATTCGGGCAGCAGATGCCTTCAGGTTATACACTGGCGACAAGTAACTATGGCGCGCCGCCACAGATGTGTCATTTACTCAGGCCGGCGCCGGTAAAGCCCGGTCAGGGGGGAATTCTCACATGCGACGCGCAGCATTCATCAAGGCTATTCTTATTTCGGGCAGCATTTTGGCAGGCGCACTGCCTTCATTGGCTGTTGCACAATCGGGTCCGTCCGATGCGAACGAAGAAAAAGACATTGTCGTCACGGGGTCGCTGATCAAGCGCAACCCGAACGACAGCGCGCTGCCGCTTACGATCATTTCGAACGCCGATATCCTCCGCGAGGGCATCAACAGCCCAGAACAGCTGATTTCGCTGCTGAGCACGAACGGAAACGGACCAGATAACCTGGCGTCCAACGCAGATGTTGTCGGCGGCGCCCAGCGCGGGACCAATGGACTGTCGTCGGCGAACCTGCGTGGCCAGGGTTCGGCATCGACGCTCGTCCTGCTTAACGGCCGCCGCGTGGCC
Source organism: Sphingomonas sp. (assembly GCA_049318505.1). Lineage (GTDB taxonomy): Bacteria > Pseudomonadota > Alphaproteobacteria > Sphingomonadales > Sphingomonadaceae > Sphingomonas_O. The sequence continues at coordinate 16,250 of JBMOGG010000039.1, forward strand.
GCGCACGGGCTTCAAGGTTCGGCCGTCGATGTCAACCAAATCCCCTTCGCCGCCATCGACCGCATCGAAATCCTAAAGGACGGTGCATCTGCCATTTACGGCACGGATGCCATTGGAGGCGTGATCAATTTCATCACGAAGACCAATTTCCAGGGGCTCACAATCAATTCGTTCACTGATGTAACTCAGGGCGGCGGCGGCAATATCTATCGGCTTTCGGCGACCGCGGGTTACGGTGACCTGCAAGAGCAGGGCTTCAACATCATGGGCGCGGTCAGCCGGAACGTCAGTGAAATCTTGAAGGGCAACCAGCGCGATTTCGTGAATGGCAATCAGCCGAGTCGGGGTCTGTCGATCGATACGCGAGGGACTCCAATCGCGACTGCCTTTCCGATCGCCGCCAACGCGCGGCTGGCACCCGCGGGCTCATTGCTCAGCGGCGTGACGTTGCTGGAACCTGGTGCGCCTGCGGGAACAGCAGCCGCGAGCGGCGGCATCAACATCCTCGATCTTCCTGGCGGCGCGGGCTGCGGCTCGGTCGACGGTGGCATGGCCTATGATGATGCCCTTTGGGCGACCCCATCGGCGCGCTATGCCTGTTCGTGGGACACGGGGCGGGCGGTCGTGCTGCAACAGCCTATCAATACATTGACCTATTACGGTCGCGCCACAGTGCGCTTTGGCGAACATCAACTGTTCGCCGAGGCGACCGGATCGAATGCAAAGTCGGCAAAGATTTTCTCGAACAACCAATATTCGGGCAACAACACGACCCTGCCGCTCTACTATCCGCTGAACGACATCACGCGAGCCACCTACAACAATGTCTATGATCGGATTGCCGCGGTGTTTCCCACGGTCGGTGCGGTCGGCGATCGAACCGTTGACACGGTCGGCAATTACGGTCGTCCCATCGCCTATCGCTGGCGGTGCGTTGCTTGCGGACCCCGTGAATATTCGACGAAGACGAATACGTTGCGCGTCGGTATCGGTGCCGAGGGACCCTTGTTCACCGACTGGGATTATCGGGTCGGCGGGTCTTACGCCAAAAGCCAGTCATCATCGCTTCTGGGGTCGGGGTATCATTATCGCGGCGTATTCAACGGCGCGGCGGCGGCAGCAGCCTCCGGCGTTGTCGGCGCCGTCTCGGGCGGGATCGATCCTCGCGCTCCAATCGCGCCGGGCGCGACCACGCCGGGCATCGTCGGCCTGCTCAACAGCGGCATACTCAACCCGTTCTCGGTCGAACAGTCTGCAGCGGCCCTTGCCGGCCTCGAGGCGATTTCTGCCCGCGGTGTCACGCTTTACGGTGGTAAGTACGAAGTTAAACAGTTCGACGCCGCAATTACCGGATCGTTGTTCGACCTGCCCGGCGGCACCGCCAAAGTTGCAATTGGGGCGGACTATCGCCGCGAAACCTACAGCTTTAATGGCTCCTCCTCGGCCGTGCTCGGCACCCCCGATATCTTCAATGTCGCCTTTGACAACATCAACGCGCTGACACCCAAGAACCGCGATGTGAAGGCCGTCTATGGCGAAATCCTGATTCCGATCTTCGACCCGCTCGAAATTACGGTCGCCGGGCGATACGACGAATATTCGGGGTTTGGGGGCACCTTCAATCCAAAGATATCGGCCAAGTTCCAGCCGTTGAAGTGGCTCATGTTCCGCGGCTCGTATAACACTGGCTTCCGCGTGCCGTCGTTCAATCAGATCTTCAACGGCGTGACTCAGTCGCCCAATCCCGGGAACACGCTTGTCGACCCGTCGACCTGTGCGACGAACGCCGTCAATCCGGCGATTCCCGGATGCGCCGCGATTACGCCCGATACGCTGACCGGCGGCAACCTGAACCTCGGGCCAGAAACATCGAAGCAGTACAGCGTGGGCGTCGTGCTTCAGCCGTCGCCGCGCTTCAGTGCCTCGTTCGATTTCTGGTCGATCAATGTCGACAATACGATCGGGTCGCTGACCATTCCACAGCTGCTTGCGAACCAAACGCTCTTCTCCGACCGCATCCTCCGGACCGGCGGTGTCATCACATTGCTCGATCTGCGCGCCGACAACATCGGGTCGCGGCGGACTCAAGGCCTCGAAGTCATGCTGCGCGGGGGGATTGACGCGTTCGGCGGTGTACTCAGTGCCGGGCTCGACGGAACCTATCTGCTCAAGAAGCGCGAGCGCTTCATTGCCACGGGCGCGTTTGGGCCGAGCCTGATCGGCGTCTTTACTTACACCGGCGATCTGGGCCTCAAGTGGAAGCACAATGCTTTCATCACTTATACCAACGACGCCGTGACGATGAGCTTTTCGCAAATCTATCGTAACGGCTACACCAACCAGGCGCTTCCCGGAATCGCCAACGGCACTGTCACGCGCCCCGATTTCAACGCGCGGGTGAAGCCATATATCATCTACAACTTGTCGGCAGGCGTGCGTATTCAGGATGGGTTGACGCTGACCGCAGGCGTACGCAACGTGTTCAACACCGATCCGCCGTTTGCGATCACTTATGACAGCAACTTCGGCTCGGGCAGCTCGTGGGAGCCGCGCGTCGCCGATCCGCGTGGGCGTAGCTTCACGCTAAGTGCCGAGGTCAGGTTTTAGCGCTCAGGCGGCGGACGCTGTCCGGCTGGCCGCCGCCGCTAGTGTTGCGCCGCCGGTTATAACGGTGCGCATTGTATTCGATCGGGCCGGTGAGTGGGATCGCTGACGAGCAATTCCGCAAAATCCTCGAGAACAATGTCATCGCCAATCACTGGCTCATCCAGATGGCCTCACGACCGATCATTGACCGGCGCGATGGTTCAATCATGATCGTATCATCGATCGGCGGCTATCTTGGTTCATCGGTTATCGGCGCTTACAACATATCGAAGGCAGCTGACATGCAGCTCTCTCGAAACCTCGCGGTGGAATTCGGTCCGAGCGGCGTACGGGTCAATTGTATCGCACCTGACCTCGTCAGAACCGACTTTGCTCGGGCACTTTGGGAGAGTCCTGAAATGCTGTCAGCTGTCACGAAGCCAGCCCCGCTGCGCCGCCTTGGTGAGCCACATGAAATTGCGGGGGCAGCGGTCTTCCTGGCTGCAAATGCTTCGACATTCATGACCGTGCAAACAATCGTCATTGACGGTGGGGTTACGATCGCCATCGGGTCTTGAGCCGACTAAATGTCGCCGAATTGTTGCGTGACATTTCGAGCCTGATCTAGCTTGCGAGATTGGAATGTCTGCAGATTCCAACTGCGCTTAAGGAGATTGCGAGCGCCTTTCTCCGCACATTTGCGGCGAATGCCGCTTGCCATGCGGAGAAAGTGGCGCATATTCACCGCAAGAGGTGCGGAGATTATGCGTTGCATTCATTTGCTACCCGACTGGACGAGTTTCCGGTGGCATGCAGCCGACGTCACCGCACCATTGGCGGCAGTCCGTCACCGGCAGGGAAGACTCATAGGCCGAATGGAAAGCCTCGGTTTCGAACTGCGAAGTCAAGCGATCCTCGTGACCCTCACGGACGACGTGGTCAAATCCAGCGAAATCGAAGGCGAGGACCTCGATAGGGAGCAGGTTCGCTCGTCGATTGCCCGTCGCCTTGGCATGGATATCGCAGGTGCTGGCCAGTGGGACCGCAATGTCGAAGGGGTTGTCGAGATGATGCTCGACGCAACCCAGAATTTTGCACTACCGTTGACCGAAGGACGCATGTTCGACTGGCACGCTGCGCTGTTCCCAACTGGCCGAAGCGGAATGTCACGCATCACTGTCGGCGCTTGGCGACTGGACGAAGAAGGGCCCATGCAAGTCGTCTCTGGCCCTTACGGCTGCGAGAAGCTGCATTATCAGGCGCCGGCCGCCGAACGGCTCGCAGAAGAAATGAACGCGTTCCTCGCATGGTTCGAAGGTCCATCCGATTGCGACGCAGTGATCAAGGCGGCTTTAGCGCACCTATGGTATGTCACCATCCACCCGTTCGACGACGGCAACGGCCGCAT
>JBMOGG010000040.1:0-20237 GCA_049318505.1 Sphingomonas sp.
GATGGCCCGCACGATGGGCGCCACGGTCAGCGCGGCGAAATAGCCGTAAACAACTGTCGGTACGCCCGCGAGGATTTCCAGCAGCGGCTTCATCCACCGCCGGGTTGCTGCCCCTGCATATTGGGTCAGATAGATAGCGCTCATCAGGCCGAGCGGGATCGCAACAATCATTGCAATGATTGCGCCGATGAAGATCGTTCCCCAGAATAGCGGGATCGCCCCCAGCGCCTTCATGTCGCCGCCTGACGCTGCTTGCGGGCTCCACCGCGTGCCGAACAGAAAATCGAGGACGCCGACCTTGCCGAAGAAACGGATCGTTTCGAACAGCAACGAGGCAACGATGCCGATGGTGGTCAGGATCGCGATGAGCGACGCGACCAGGAGAGTGATCGTTACAGCGCGCTCGACTCGCGTCCGTGCGCGGAACTCGGGCTTGACCCGCGTGAAGGCGAAAGCACCGCCAGCAAAGGCCAGGATGGCGCAAAGCGCCAGGCCGATGATCATCAGTTGCGAATGCGCGGATTTGTATTCGGGCGCCAGCGTTTCGGCGAGGGGATTAAAGGCTGCTTGCAACTCGCCTTGGGCCAGGCCGCGCGCTTCTGACAAAATCGCACGCCGCTCATCGGGATCTGCCGGCAACGACACACCTGCCGGACTGTCAATGACCCGTTGGGTGACGAAGCCTGGCGCAATACCCGTCCACACCGCGGCCAGCAGCAGGGCGGGCAGCACCGTCCACAGGGCAACATAGGCGCCGTGATAGCCAGCGAGCGAGTGGATCTTCACCGGACCTGCGACGAACGCACCGGCCCGCGCGCGGCCCACGAGCCAAGCGACCATGCCCAGCCCGAATGTCAGTACGAACAATAAGGTCATGACCGTCCCACTGCGCGCGACCTTCTTTCGTCAGGGCTCATAGCGGCTATTTCAACACCGACGGATCAAGTGGAGTGAACTCTTTGGCATTGATGGCAGCTGCATCCCGAACCGAGCCAGGCGCGACGACCATGCCGCGCTTCGCCAGATAGCCGCCGGGTGCCCAGGACTGGGCGAACTGAGCGACATATTCCTGTAGCCCCGGCACGGCGTTGAGATGGGCCGACTTGACATAGATGTAGAGCGGCCGGGCACCGGGATAGCTAAAATCCGAGATCGAGAAATAGGTGGGAACCACGCCGTTCAGCGTGTTGGCCGCCAGCTTGTCCTTATTCTCTTCGAAAAAGGAGAAACCGAAAATGCCGAGCGCCTTTGGGTCGGCTTCGATCTTCTGCACGATCAGATTGTCATTCTCACCGGCATCGACGAACGCACCGTCTTCGCGGATCGTGCCGCAAATCTTCTTGTGCGCTTCCTCGTCCTTGGCCTTCAACTCCTGCATGGCCGGGTCGCTGTCACAGCCCCGCGTCAGAATCAGTTCGACGAGCGCGTCACGCGTACCTGAAGTCGACGGCGGTCCGTAAACCTTAATCGCCTCGGCAGGGAGCGCGGGATTGACGTCTTTCCACGTCTTTGTTGTCTGCGGTTTCCCAAACGGCGTCGCAGCGAGTGCCTTGTAAAGGTCGGTCACCGTCAGCGGGATTTTCAGGCCCTTGTTCGATTCGGCAAAAGCAATGCCATCGAGGCCGATCTGCAGCTCGACGATCTTGTCCACACCGTTCTTCGCACAGGCTTCATATTCGGACTTCTTGATCCGGCGCGACGCGTTCGAAATGTCCGGATGCGCCGAACCCACGCCCGCACAGAAGAGTTTGAAACCGGCACCCGTGCCGGTCGATTCGACGATAGGAGATTTGAACTTCGGGTTGGCGTTGACGAACTGCTCCGCCACAGCCGTCGCAAAGGGGTAAACCGTCGATGACCCGACGGCGCGCACCTGGGAGCGGACGTTGCCGCCGCCACTCGAGTCGCAAGCAGAAAGAGCAATGGCGCTGCTGAGTGAAACGAGGGCAAGGGCCGACGCGCGGACGTTCTTCATGTTTTTCCCCAAAGTCGCGCGGCAACCAGGCCGCGGCCGACCCCTAGCAGCCCATGGGCGTAGCTTACGTTTCAATTTAATGACACTGATGTGACAACGCTCATTGGCGCCGGGGGTCGTTTGGGGGGCGCAAGCGAAATCGGCAGCAGGATCGACACGGTCGTGCCCATGCCGGGTGTGCTGGCAATGTCGAGGCGCCCCCGATGGCGCTCGACGATGTGCTTGACGATAGCGAGGCCCAGACCAGTTCCGCCCTGTGCCCGGCTCCGTCCCGGATCAACGCGGTAAAACCGCTCGGTCAAACGCGGCAGGTGCTCGGCTGGGATGCCATCGCCCTCGTCGCTGACCGATAACCGGATCAACGTCTCACCGTCGCGGCGCAGAGAGATTGTTACGGGCGTGCCACGTTTTCCGTATTTCAGGGCATTGCCGACCAGGTTGTGCAGGACTTGCGCCAGCTGCGCGGCATCGCCGGCAACATTTGGCACCTCGTCCGCAACGTCGAGCCGCAGGTCGGCGCGCGCGGTACTGTCGGTATCGCGAACGTCTGCAGCGACCTCCTCAATCAACCTGCCGAGCGCGACCGGCGTATCGGGCAGCCTGTATTTTTCGGCCTCGATCCGGCTGAGAGAAATCAGATCGTCGATGAGGCGCTGCATCCGGCGCGCTTCCTTCATCATCACCGACAGGAAACGTGTGCGAACACCGGCATCGGCGCCAGCCTTTTCATCGTCGAGCGTCTCTATGAACCCGATGATCGCTGCAAGCGGCGTCCGCAGCTCATGGCTGGAATTTGCAACGAAATCGACCCGCGCGCGCTCAGCTGCGTAGCTCGTTGTCCGGTCGATGAGGTGCACGAGTCGACGGCCTGGCGAAATTGTAGCGACCTGCATTTGAACCCGCTGATCGCGCCCGCCAAGGCCGACCAGCTCGGTACTGCCGTCCACGCCCCCTGCGCCAAGCCGTTCGGCAGCGGCCGGATGCCTGATCGCCAGCCTGGCATCCTCGCCGATGATATGCTCCCCGAGCAGGGTTCGCGCGGCTTGGTTGGCGATGCGCACGCGTCCGTCGACGATAAGGAGAACGGGTTCGCCGATGGCGTCAACTACCGACTGTTCCGACGGCGACGGCGACGGCGACGGCGGGATCGCCCGGGTAATGGGTTGCGGTCGCTCGACGGGACTGGTTGCAATCAAGATGATTGCAAGAATCCCACTGATCAGCGTCACCGCGACGCGCGCCTCCGGCGCCACGCCGGCAAGCGTCGCCGAGGTCAAGACGATCAGCAGGGCAATCATGATACGGATCATGGTGCAGCAATTCCGGACCGGCATGAGTCGCCGAGGTTTCGATAGGGACTAGTCGCGCAGGCTATCATTGTTAACCAATCATCATCGCCACATGACAGATTTAGAGATATGGATTGTCGAAGACAGGATGAAGACAGACGGGGCAGCGCGACGAGATGGCAGCAAACGATGACTTGAGTGAAGGCAGCGCTGCAGAAAATGCCTCAGAAGGTGTCCCTGACCGCCGCCAGCTTCTGCGGCTCGGCGGCCTTGGCGTCGCCGCTGTCGTCACGATACGTCCGGCAATCGCGCAGGCGGCCACGTCGGTGCTGACGTGCCAAATTCCAGTGCCCGATGCGGGTCGTGCCGGTAGCTACATCGCAGCCGATGGCAGTGTCGTGCCGACCGGGACCGTGGGCGCCTTTTCCGGATCGGCAACACCCCTGAAGGGCGAAGACATCAAGGCAGCGCTGCAAGGTCGGTCGATTCCCGGCACGGATCCCGCACAGAGCCAGGCGTGGACCAACTATATCCGCCGCCTTCAGCGCGGACAGAGCGGGTTCACCTGCTACGCATCGCTCCAGATGCCGGGCCGCTGAGCAGGCCAGTCATGAAATATCGTGCGCCGCCCTCCGGCGTGCTGCGCCTTCATCGTCTCGACGCCATGACGGCCATTTACGACCGCCGATCGAACGCCACCCATGTCGTGGCCGAGGTCGTGCCAACGATCCTGAGCACATTGGCCGAAGGGGAGGCGGACATTCCGGCGCTCGCGACCCGGTTGAGCACTGATGAACATAATGCGCTCGCCGAATGTCTGAACGAACTCGTGGGGACCGGTCTGGTCGAAGCGTTGTGAAGTACCGCTTCGACGTGCAGGTCGGACCCGTCGCCTTTCGTATCGGTGCTGCCTGGCGGCCGCCGATTGCCGCGCTCGAATCTCTTTACCGCAATTACCCCAAGCCGTCCGGCGTGCCCGACTTCACCGTACGTCTCGAACCCTCGTCCCCTTGGCGTCGCTGGGTCCGCCCATCGGTTGCGATCGCCGGCGACTTCACCTTGCCCGAAGCCGCGCCTTTGCCCTTGCACCTCGGGTTGCTAGCGGCCGAGATGGGCATGAACCTGCAACTCGCGCTGGGTGAGCGCCGCTTTTTGTTGCTTCATGCCGCCAGCGTCGAGCGTGATGGGCGGGCGTTGATTTTGACCGGCGAGAGCGGCGCGGGAAAGTCCACGCTCGCAACCTTGCTGGGCAATCATGGCTGGCGCTTCATGGGCGACGAATTCGCATTGATCGACCCGGAGTCGGGGATGGCTTTCCCTTTCCCGCGTCCTTCGAGCCTGAAAAACGAAAGCATCGATGCCGCGCTGGTCATGATCGACGCCGCACGGTTCGGGCCGCTTCTTGAAGACACACCAAAGGGGCGGGTCCGACATGTCGCCCCCCTTGCCAGCGCGTTGGCCGTAATGCGCCTCCCAGCGGCGCCTGCGTTGCTTCTCTTCCCGCGTTTCGGCCTGCCGGAGGCCGCCCGCCCGGTGCCGCCGAGCGAATGCTTTGTTCGGCTGACGCAGGCCTCGACAAACTATGGCGCGCTTGGCGAACGCGGTTTTGCGGCGCTGACAGGTCTTGTCGAAAACGTACCCTCGGTCGCGGTGGATTATCCTGACATGGCAACGGCACGCCGGATGATCGATGATCTGTGGGGCGCACTATGAGTGCGGCCTTCCTCGCAGCGTTGCTCACCGATCCTTCGGGCGCGGCCGACCTCGACACCGGTTCATGGACGGCAATCCTGTGCGCGGCACGGGCCGAACGCTTGCTCGCCAGCCTCGCGCACCGGCTCGACGGCCTGGACCTGCCCGCCGACGTCCAGTCGGTTCTTGATAGCGCCAGGGCCGACGCCGAGGTCGGCCGTGCCGAGGCTCTGTGGGAAGCCGAAATGACCCGCCGCGCCCTTGCGCCACTGGGTGTTCCCGTCGTGCTGCTTAAGGGGACGGCGTTTGTCGCTGCGGGGCTCGACGCGGGGCAGGGGCGCAACATCGGCGATCTCGACATCCTTGTGCCGCGCGCCCGGCTCGATGAGGTCGAGGCCGCACTTCTGGCCGCAGGCTGGGAATGGGTGAAGCCCGACGCCTATGACGACGCCTATTACCGCCGCTGGATGCACGAGCTGCCGCCGCTTATCCACCGCGACCGCGACCGGATGATCGACGTTCATCACACGATCCTGCCGCTGACGGCGCGACCCAAGCCCGATGCCCAGCGGCTTTTGGCGTTAAGCACCGGGCTGCATGATCGATCGCTCCTTGAACCTGAGACCGACCGGGATGATCGACTCCAAGCGGCGGGAGCCGTCCGAGTTCTTTCCCCGGAAGCCATGATCGTTCACGCAGCAGCGCACCTGTTCGCCGACGGCGACCTAAGTGGCGGCCTGCGCAATCTGTGGGATATTGACCGCCTGTTCCGTGAATTTTCCGCAAACGACCCCGAGTTCACACTTACTGTCCTCGAAGAAGAATGGCATCACAATCTGCACCCGCATGTCCGGCGTGCACTGCGCCTGTCAGCACAGCTCTTTGGCACGCCGCTGCAGGATTGTGACCCGCTGAACACGGAAAAATTCTCCAAGCATTGGTCCGACCAACTGTTTCGCGCCCGGCTCCTTGCCCGCGACGGTTGGGGCCGTCCGACGCGCCCGCTGCTCCGCCTTGCCTTCTACATCCGTTCGCACTGGCTGCGCATGCCGCCGCTGATGCTGGCGCGGCATTTGTGGATCAAGTGGCGCAAAGCGTCCTGAGCACCGGCACCAGTTCGTCATAGCTGTCGATCACGGCATCCGCGCCCAGGTCTTCAACCGGCCGGTCGTGGAACCCGAACGAGACAGCGACGCTCGGCACCTGCGCGTTCCGCGCCGCTTGCGTGTCATAGGTCGAATCCCCGACAAAGGCCGCGCGCCCACTGCCAAGCCGGGCAATCATTTCGAGAACCGGGTCTGCGGCAGGCTTTGCGCGGCCCGGACCGAGCGTATCACCGCCGATGAGCGTGGCGAATCGATCGATCAGGCCGAGTTGAGACAACAGCTGGCGCGCAAAGCTCTCGAACTTGTTGGTGACCACTGCCACCTGCACGCCCAGGCTATCGAGCTCGTCGAGCGCCGCGAGCATGCCGGGAAAGGGCTGCGAATGAACCGCGATGTTCTCGCCGTAGTAAGCCAGCATCAGCTTGTAGAGCCGCCGCGACTCCTCGGCCTCGCAGCCTCCGGTCGCGTCGAGCCCGCGTTGCAGCATCGCCTTGGCCCCGCCGCCGATCATGCCCCGGACGATATCGACGTGCAGCGGCGCACGGCCCGCCACACCAAGCGTATAATTGACGGCGGCCGTGAGGTCGCCCGAAGTGTCGACCAGCGTGCCGTCGAGATCGAATCCGACGATGTCGAAGGGAAAATCCGTCATCTTTTCGTCATCGGCGAAGTGGGTGGCAGTGACAAGCGGGCGGGTCTATGGGGCCGGTGCAAAGCATGCGGAGAAGTGCCTTGGGTCAAGTTGCAGTTATCGTGCTGGCAGCCGGGCAGGGCACGCGGATGAAATCCGACCTGCACAAGGTTCTGCATCCGATTGCCGGGCGCCCGATGCTGCTCCACCTGCTCGCCAGCGCCGCCGAACTCGATCCCGCCCGCACGGTTGTGGTCGCAGGCGCCCGCCGCGAGCAGATCGAGGCGGCGGTCGCGCCGCTGGGCGTTAAGGTCGCGCTTCAGGCCGAGCAACTGGGCACGGGGCATGCGGTGTTGCAGGCAAAGGAGGCGCTTGCAGGCTTCGACGGCGATATCCTCATCCTCTATGGTGACGTGCCGCTGGTCCGCGCGGCGACGATGCGCGGGATGCTCGACCGGTTGCACAAAGTGGACGCGCCCGCATCGGTCGTCCTCGGTTTCCGGCCCTTGGAACCCGGGGCCTATGGCCGCATCGTCAGCGACGACGGCGGCACCATCAAAAAAATGGTGGAGTTCAAGGACGCAAGCCCTGAAGAACGCGCGGTAACGCTTTGTAATTCCGGGCTGATTGCGGTCCGCAGCGCCGATCTTTTTGCGCTGCTCGCACAGGTTGGCAATGATAACGCGGCAGGCGAGTATTATCTGCCCGATATCGTCATGCTTGCCCGGCAGCAGGGGCGAAGCAGTGCCGTTGTCGAAACCGGTGCGCTGGAAGTGGCCGGCATCAACAGCCGTGCCGAGCTGGCCGCTGTCGAGGCTGCATGGCAGCAGGCGCGCGGTGCCGAAGCGATGGCCGCCGGTGCCACGCTGATCGCGCCGGAAACCGTATGGTTCGCCTGGGACACGCAGATCGGGCGTGACGTGCTTGTGGAGCCGAACGTCTTCTTTGGACCCGGCGTACGCATTGCCGACGGTGCGACGATCCGGGCGTTCAGTCATCTGGAAGGTGCGGTCGTGGGGGCGGGCGCAGAGGTCGGGCCGTTCGCGCGGCTGCGCCCCGGCACCGTGCTGGGCGAAAAATCAAAAGTCGGCAATTTCGTCGAGGTCAAGAAGACGACGATGGGGGCGGGCGCCAAGGCCAATCACCTGACTTACCTCGGCGATGCCGAAGTGGGGGCAGGGGCCAACGTCGGCGCAGGGACAATTACTTGTAATTACGATGGATTTTTCAAATATAAGACAGAGATCGGCGCCGGTGCCTTTGTCGGATCTAACAGCGCGCTGGTTGCGCCGGTCACGATCGGCCCCGGCGCGATCGTGGCGGCGGGCAGCGTCATCACGGCCGACGTCGCGCCGGATGCGCTGGCGGTCGCGCGTGGCAAGCAGGAAGCAAAGCCTGGCTGGGCCAAGGGGTTCCGCACGATGATGGCGGCAAGGAAGAAGTGACGACGATCCACGGCGCTTGTTGCGGAGACAGATAATTATGTGTGGCATTATCGGAATCGTCGGAAAGGAAGCGGTCGCCGACCGCCTGGTCGATGGCCTGAAGCGGATGGAGTATCGCGGCTATGATTCCGCAGGCCTGTGCACCGTCGAGCATGCCCAGCTGATCCGCCGCCGTGCGGAGGGCAAGTTGATCAATCTCGCGCGCGTTCTTGCGGCCGATCCCGCGCCGGGCAACACGGGCATCGCACACACGCGCTGGGCGACGCACGGCGTGCCCAACACGGTCAACGCGCATCCGCATGCCACGCAGGAAGTAGCGCTGGTGCACAACGGTATCATCGAAAACTTCAAACCGCTGCGCGAAGAGCTGCAGGCGCGTGGGCGGCAGTTCGAAAGCCAGACCGATACCGAAGTCGTGGCCCATCTGGTCAGCGAGCACGTCGAGGCGGGGCTGTCGCCCCAAGATGCGGTAAAGCTGGTCCTGCCGCGCCTGCGCGGCGCCTTTGCGCTGGCAATCGCCTTCCGCCAGAATCCCGACCTGCTCATCGGCGCGCGACTCGGCTCCCCCCTTGTGGTCGGCTATGGCGATGGCGAAACCTTTCTCGGCTCCGATGCACTCGCGCTCGCGCCGCTGACCCAGCGGATTGCCTATCTCGAGGAAGGCGATTGGGTCGTGCTCACGCGCGAGGGCGCGCAGATTTTCGATGTCGACAATAATCCTGTGACCCGCGAGATCACGATTTCCGGCGTGTCGGCGGCGTTGATTGAAAAGGGCAATTACCGCCACTTCATGCTCAAGGAAATCTACGAGCAGCCGATCGTCGTGGCGCAGACGCTGCGATCTTACCTGCGCCCGCTTGAGGAGCAGGTCGGCCTTCCGCAAATGGACTTCGACCTGTCCACCGTCGAACGCGTCGTCATCGTTGCCTGTGGCACGGCGTCTTATGTCGGCATGATCGGGAAATACTGGATTGAACAGCTCGCGCGCGTGCCAGTCGAGGTCGATGTCGCTTCGGAATATCGCTACCGCGACCCAGTCCTGCTGCCGAACATGCTCGGCGTCGTCGTTTCGCAGTCGGGCGAGACGGCCGACACACTGGCTGCACTTCGGCACATGAAAGCCGGCGGCCTGACGACTGCGGGAATCATCAACGTGCCCACATCAAGCATGGCGCGCGAAGTGGACCTGCTGCTGCCGACCCATGCCGGCCCCGAAATCGGTGTCGCGTCGACCAAGGCATTCACGTGCCAGCTCGCCGTCATGGCGGCACTCGCAGTCAATCTGGCGCGGGCAAAGGGGAGGCTCGCACCCGATGAAGAACGCGAGATCGTGAAGCACCTGACCGAAGTTCCCGCCGCTCTGAATGCGGCGCTCAATCGCGACGCCGCGATCGAGGCGATGGCGCATACCATCGCCAGTGCGCGCGACGTGCTCTACCTGGGGCGCGGTCCGGACTATCCCCTGGCTCTGGAAGGGGCACTTAAACTTAAGGAAATTAGCTACATCCATGCCGAAGGCTACGCATCGGGCGAGATGAAGCACGGACCGATCGCGCTCATTGACGAGAATGTTCCGCTGATTGTCATCGCACCATCCGGGCCGCTGTTCGAAAAGACGGTCAGCAACATGCACGAAGCGATGGCGCGCGGCGCCAAGGTCGTGCTCATTTCCGATGCGCAGGGGATCGAAGAGGCAGGCAGCGATGCAATGGCGACCATCGAGATGCCAAAGGTTCACACCCTGATAGCGCCCCTTGTTTATGCGGTGCCGGTGCAGTTGCTCGCCTATCACGTCGCCGTTGCCAAAGGGACTGACGTCGATCAGCCGCGCAATCTCGCAAAATCAGTGACCGTGGAGTGAGCGCCCGTCCAAACTGGAGACGATCGTGGACTGAAAATAAAGTCGGCGCGTCAAAATAAACTCCACTCATGTGTCGAATGATCTGGCCTGCAGCCAAGCACTTTTTTCGCACTCGCCGCGAGCCTATGAGATTGCATTGAAACCTAAGCGTTTGATGGGGGATGCCGTTGCCAAGGCGGCAGCTTTGCGCGCAATGATGGCTGTTCCAGCACCGTCAGCCCGTCTCCAAAGCATGCCATTGCCGCCGTGGCACCAGCGGCTTGGTGGAATAGCTGATTCAGGGGACAGTCCGGAAGCGCAGTCGTCGGAGCGCTAACCAGCCCGAGCTGCCGTTTGTTTACCCCGCTCGAATTTACCACGCTCGAAGTTGGTCTCGACTGACAGTGCCAGGAAGGATCCGGAACGACACAGCCAGATGGTCCGTTGCCCAAGGTCGCTCTTCGGTCTCCAAGCCAATCACCGGGAGAGGGGGGCAAGAAATACGTGGAATATTGTGAGTGGTGCAAAGAGGGTTAGTTGGTCCAGTAGATGTACTCCTGATCCTTGGTCCAGGGTGCATTCAGCGGCACATCGACGCGGATCGGCGCCTCGATCAACCCTGGCCACAGCGGCTTGGCCATGTGTGCGTTCTGTGCTTCGATCTCGGTCTTCAACTGCGCGACCTTGGCCGGTTCCTTGTCGACGAGATTGACCTGCTCGGTGGGATCGGCGGCGAGGTTGTAAAGCCACATTTTGCGGAGACGGCCCGAGATTTGCAGCTTCCAGTCGCCATTGCGCACGACGCGGTAATCGCCGGATCGCCAGAACAGCGGCGCGGTGCGTTTGGCCGGCGGCAGGCCGGGGACCACGCCCGAGAGAATATCGACCGAATCCATCACCCGATCGGTCGGCACTTTCGCGCCCGTCACCGCCGCCACAGTGCTGAAAATGTCGAGGTGGCTCGCCCAGGTCTGCGATTGCGTGGCAGGAGCGATGTGGCCGGGCCAACGCATGAACATCGGCACCCGGATGCCGCCTTCGAAGAAGGTCGCCTTCCAGCCGCGGTAGGGCTTGTTGTGATCGGGAATGCCGTTGTACCAGGCGCCGCCGTTGTCGCTGGTAAAGATCACGAGCGTGTTCTGGTCGAGCCCCGTCGCCCTGAGCTTGGCCAGCACATCGCCCACGCGCCGGTCGAGCTGGCGGATCATGGCGCCATAGACGCGGGTCTTGTGATCCTTGATCGTGGCCAGCGCGTTGTAATCGGCCCTGGTTGCCTGCAACGGCGTGTGCGGCGCGTTGTAGGCAAGATAGATGAAGAACGGCCGGTTGCGGTTGGCGTCAATCGCTGCAAGCGCGTTGTTGGTCAGGTAGTCGGTCATGTGTTCGTTGGGTTCGAACCGCTGGCCGTTGTTGTACTGGACGGCAAAGGGCAGGTTGGGCCAGAGGAACTTGTCGATCGGGTCCCACGGCAACTTGGCGTTGACCACGCCCGCATCGCGCTGGTGGAGATATTTGCTGCCGCCTGCGCGAAAGCCCAGCGATTCGTCGAAACCATGGCCGTGCGGGGC
The DNA here is from genome assembly GCA_049318505.1 of Sphingomonas sp. GTDB lineage: Bacteria > Pseudomonadota > Alphaproteobacteria > Sphingomonadales > Sphingomonadaceae > Sphingomonas_O. Next base: position 11,547 of record JBMOGG010000040.1, read on the forward strand.
AATCCGGTTGGCCTCGCCCAAGTGCCACTTGCCGAGGTGGATGGTGTGGTAGCCGCGTTGCCGCAGCACATCGGCAATTGTGACTTCGCTCGCCGGCACGCCCATTTCGGGATAGTCGATGAGGTCGTGGTTCAGTTCGCTGTGGAAGATCGCGCGGACGGGTGAATTGCTGCCCGAATGGCTGACCGCCCACGCGAACGAGCCCGGCACCGCGGTGAATTCGAAGCCGTAGCGTGTCGGGTAGCGCCCGGTCATCATCGCCGCGCGCGAGGGCGAACAGGTGGCGTTGCCAGCGTAGGCGGTTGCGAAGCTGACGCCTTGGCGGCCGATTGAATCGATGTTGGGGGTCTTGACCAACCCGCCCGCGACACCCCCGCCGTTGAACGAGATATCGTTGATACCCAGATCATCGGCGACGATCAGGATGACGTTGGGCGGCCGGTCGGCGCCGGCCGGCGGGGTCGCCGGCCCCTGCTGCCAGGCAATAGGGTGATAGGCCTCGACAGGGTCGCGCAGCGATGAAAGCAGGCCGGGCAGGCCCGCCCCGAACTGCCACAGCCCGATCGCGATCACTCCGACGAGCGCGCCTATCCCGCCCAGCCAGCGCACGAGCCGCTTCATGCCGTGCCTTCGAAGCTGACGATCAGCCCTTCGCTTGGCGGGGTGCGGTTGTGGACCATGTCCTGATAGCACGCCTCGACCGCCGCCGGCCCTTTGTGTTCTGTGATGGTGAGGACGTCGCCCAAGCTTTGCACGAAGGCGATATTGGCGAGGTTGGCCTTGCCCATCAGCACGCCTGCGCCCCACTCTGCATCGCGCTTGGCGATTTGCTCGGGCGCGAAGAAGAACGCCGCTTGCGCGCCGGGCAGCGGTTCTCGGACCCGCGGCGCGTCCCAGTGCGTTGCGCCGACGCCCACGCTGACCTTGAGGCTGTCGGCAAAATGCTCGTGCACCGCGCGCAGTACCGCGCCATCGCCCGACATATCGACATAACCGCTGGGCACCGTGGCATCGAGGCTGGCGACATCGCCATAAGCGAGCACCTTGTCGTAGAGACCGAGGTTTTGTGTGAACGCCACATTGCTCGGCGAAGTGAGTCCGATGAGCTCGCGCGGCGCGGGCGATTCGGTCTTGAGGAAATGCGCGGTGGCGAATCCGGTCTTGGACGAGGCCGACCCGATCACCACCTGCTCGGCACCGAATAGCGCGTTGTCGGCGAAATAGTCGGCGATCAGGTACGATGTGGTGAATAGCGGGAACAGCAAGCTGCGCGCATTGGCCATTGCGGCGAGCGCGGGCGGGTCCGCTTCGGTGCGGGCATACTGGTTGTAGACCGCCGGCAGCGCGGCGCGGTGTGCGGCGGCATCGATGAAGCCGCGCTCGCTGATCCGACCGGGCGTCATCACCAGGTGCGAGGCCATCGGCAGGTAGCCCCAGAACCGCGCGCCGACGGGCAGGTCTGCGCAGCGCGATACGACCACCTCGGCATGTCCCCACACCGGCACGACGCCCCATTCGGCGTCTTCGGGAAAGAACTGCCAGTAGCCCAGCGCATCGCCGGTCAGCGCGTAGCTGATGTTGTTTGCGGTCAGCGCGAAATCGCCGACCCGCGCGAGCACTTCGCCCTCACCCAGCGCGGGCAGCGTCTGCGCGGACAGCCTTGTATCCGTGATCGTGCTGCGCTTGACCAGCAGTTGCATGCGTTCCGTCATGGCATCATCCCGTTGAGCGACTTTTGACTCGCTGCCACGATTAATATGGCATGTAGAGTGTCAAAAGGATACCCAACCTAGTCCGCGATGGACACGCGCGCGAGCTTGGTCATCGAGCACCAGTATATGTCGTGATCCCAGCCGATCGATGGGAAAACGACTCCTTGCATCAGTCCGCCAACCTTTGCGCGCGCACGTTCGGCCCCGGTCCTGATATCGAGCACCACGACGGCCTCGCCGCTGCACGGGGTGTAATCGTTGATGACAATCTGGCCCGAGCCAGGGTCGAGCAACATGTGGCTCGCCGCGCCGATGCGATCCTTGCGCCACAGCGGGTTCAGGCGCTCGCCGAACCGCCACGCCGCCAGCACGCGGTTGGCCGAATCGAACCCGACCACGATCTTGCGGACCGGATCGACCAGGGGCGGATTGGTCACGCTGCCGCCGGCGATCCCGCTGATGTCGACCACCTCGTGATCGGCCGAATCGGCCAGTGACACGCGAACCAGCCGGTTGGGCGTGGGCACCACCCCGCGCCCGATCATGCTGGTGCGATAGCGGTGGCGGCCGTTGTCCATGAACCAGGCCTGCGCCCCATCAAGCACGACGTCCCATCCGTGGCTCTGGGGCGTCCGCCCGATGTAATCGAAGCGCCAGCTGGGATCGCGCGCCAGCGTCTCCCCGGTCCAGCGGTAACGAAAAATCGAGCGTACGCCGACGACATAGACCTCATCGCCCACCGCGCTCAGCCGGGCGATCGACGGTTCGGGGCAGTCGATATCGGCGCAGACGCGAACCATCGTTGCCGGATTGATCACCGTCAGCCGCGCGGGCACCGTCTCGGACAGGTTCTTGGTGACGATCAGACCGTTGTCGAGCACGACGAACGAATTGTACGCAAGGTCGTGCGGCAGCCGCAGCGAGGCTTTCAATGCGCAACGCCGGTCGAGCCGGTGCGCCCAGCGGCCATAGACCACGTAGACATCTCCGTTGGCATGCACAGCCATACCGCCCGGCCACATCGGTCCGCCCGGGAGCCTGGGCGAGCGGTCGACCGTTTTCAGCGTCACCGGATCAATCCGCTCGACCCGCGAGGCAGTCGGCAGACCGATCCGCGCGCGCAATGCCGAATGCGTGAGCAGATAGACTTCGCCTGGATCGCCGAGCACCGTCATCGTCGACATTAGCGTGTTGCGCGTGGTGACGGCCAACCGCTCGCCCGAAGCTATCGAGAAGCCCGGGCCCTGCACCGGCGTCGCGAGCCGCGCGGGGCCACCATCCTCGGCGGGCCAGGGGCTCGGCCAATAGCCGTTCACGCGCGGCGGCGGCGTACAAACCAGAACAGCGCCGCTATCACCCCGAGGATCGCCAGCAGCTCTGGCAGCAGCCGCTTGGTTTGCGGTAAGAAGTTCTCGCGCAAAGCATTGGCGTTGATCTGGGCTTCGGCAGTATAGTCAGGCGGCATCGGCAGCACCTGGTCGCGGTTTGCATAGGCGGCGTAGTCGGCCTGCATTTCGGCGAACTTCTGCGGCTCGCTGTGCGACAAGTCGTGCGTCTCGCCGGGGTCGCGCACGATGTCGAACAATTGCCACGATCCGTCGCCGGTCGGCGGCAGATTGCGCACCAGCTTCACGTCGCCCATGAACAACGCAGCATTGCCCGAAAGCTCGTAGCCGAGCGCGCTGGCGGGATCGTGCGCGGCAGCTCTGGCGCCAGTCAGGACGGGCAGCAGGCTGGTGCCGACCATCGGCTCGACCATGCGGCCATGGAATGCGGCACCGTCGACTTTGACTCCCGCCATTTCGAGCAAAGTCGGACCCACGTCGGTCACGTGCGCGAAGCGCTTGTTGATCAACCCGGCTTGGATCGCGGGATTTCCGGGCCAGGCGACGACCAGCGGTACGCGCAATCCCCCCTCGGCCGCCGAGAACTTGTGCCCCGCCAGCGGCGAGGCGGCAGCGCTGGCCCAGTTGGCGCCGATATATGTCAATGTACCCTTCTGCCCGGCGCGTGCGGGATCGAAATCGTAATAGCGGTCAAGCACCAACCGGTTGAGCAGGCGGTTGCGTGGATCGGTCGGCTCGGGACCATTGTCCGAGAGGAACACGAACACGGTGTTGTCGTAAGCGCCGGTTTGCTTGAGGCGGGCGACCAGACGGCCGATTTCGTGATCGGCGGCTTCGGCCATCGCGCCATAGGCAGCCATGTTGCGCGCCTGTGCGTCGCGCTGTTGCGGAGAGATCGCCTGCCAATCGCGCGTGGTCGCCATCGTGACGCGCGCGGTATGTGCCGGAACAATGCCCATTGCCTCCGCTCGCGCCGCACGCTCATCACGCAGCGCCGCCCAACCTGCAGCATAGCGCCCGGCATAGCGACGCAGATAGGCGTCGGGCGCTTGCACCGGGATGTGGTTCGCCATGAAGTTGATCGAGGCAAAGAACGGCTTGTTGCTCGATCGATCGCTATCGATGTAGGCCAACGCCTTGTTCACGATGAAGGTGGATGAATAATAGTCGTGCGGCAGCGTGATCGGCTTACCGTCTTCGGTCCAGTCGACCGTGTCATGGAGGCCAATGATCGGCCTCTGCTCGAAATTGTCGGCGCCGGCATCGGGCATCACCACCGCGCGATCGTAGCCGCGCCGGCCGGGCAGCTTGTCGGGGGTCTTGCCCAGGTGCCACTTGCCCGAAAAATAGGTGCGATAGCCCGCGTCGTGGAGTCGCTGCGCCACGGTGACGACGCGATCGTTAAGCACGGTCTCGTAACCGGGCTTGCCCACATGCTCGGACGGGATCGTCTCGGGCATATTGCCAAGGCCAGCCCGGTGGTTGCCGACCCCGGTCTGCAGCATCGCTCGCGTCGGTGAGCACGATCCGGCGACGTGGAAGTTGGTGAAGCGCACCCCGCGCATGGCGAGGGCGTCGATGTTGGGTGTGTGGATCTCGCCACCGAACGCGCCGACGTCGCTGAATCCCCAATCATCGACGACGAGCAGAACAATATTGGGACGCGCTGGCGGTCCCGCGTGGATTTGCCAGGCGCAGCACGAAGCGACGATCGCCATCGCAAAGACACCCCACCCGGCGCGCCTGATCATTTCACCTTCTCTTCAGGTGCGCGCACAGCGAGCCAAAGGAACAGCGGAATGACCAAAACCATGATCAGGCTGGCGTAATGCTCGGGCGGGTGGTGCCCGCTTACGGGCACATGCCGCACCCAGGCCGACCAGGCGAGCAGCACGCGCTCGAACAGGCTGACCGCCAGGAACAGCGGCACCAGTGCACGGTAACGGATAGCGACGATCAGCGTGACGATCCCGTGCGCGACTTGTGTCGCACCGGCCCAAGCGAACATGCCAAAGATCATCGTCGGATTGTGGCTGAGGTCGAGCCCCGCGATCACCCCCGCGCCGCCATCGGGTAATAAACTGTGGATCGCACCCGGCCCGATCCAGCCGACCCCGTAAAACGCAAGGAACCAAGCTGCATAGCGCGAGCCGTGATACTGGTCATTGGTGCTGGGCGGCAGTAGCGCGGTCATGATCCGATGGTCAGCAACGCAAGGTGTGTCAGCGCCGCGAGCAGCGCCAGCAGCAACGCCACTGTTACGCGCGGGCTGAGGTACAGCGAGATCATGCGCTGCGTGGGAAACGAGAAGGTCGCGAGTGTGCCTAGGATTTTCTCGGGATGTGTGTCCACGAAGGCCGGGTCCATCACCAGCTTCATCAGGTCGCGCCGGCTACGGTAACGCATCAGCCCGAACAGCGTCCAGCCAGGATCGGGCGTGGTGTTCCAAGCATCGATATAGCCGCCGACCTTTCGCCCTACCAGGCCGGGGTGGCCGCCATTGCGCAACAGCAAAGGCATGAACCGCTTGGAATAGCGCCTGAGCAGTTCGATCCCCTGCACCCTCTGCCCGCTGGCGGGATCGTGGACTTGGTCCAATTGCGCCTTGACGAGGTTCAGCATCACGAACTCGCGCCCGTCATCGGCTTCGAGGAAGGCGCGCAGAACTTCGGGGCTGTTGCCTGTGGCATCAAAGCGGCCCTCGAGCTTGGCGAGAAAGGCGTCGACCTCTGATTGTTTGAGCGGACCCGACCAGTTGTCATACCAAAGGCGAAAGAGAATGTAAGCGACGAGCGCCGCGGCCCAGATGATACCGTGCGCCATGCTCATTTCGGAGCAGGCGTTGGAGAACGGAGGCGGTCGGCATCGCGCTTGACCTTGGCCGCGGCGCGGCAAGCGGGCGATGTCTTGGCGATATTGCGGATCAGGCACTCGCGCACTTTGGCACGATCGAAGGCAGCAAGTTCGTTGGCGCAAAAGGCACGGATATCGGGCATGCACGCCTCGCGCACGGCCTGTTGTGCCTCGGCCGGCGCTGTGGCCGCGGCCACGCCGACAATGGTGATTGCGAGGAATGCCACGCGCCGCATGCTCAAGCTCCTAAATTTTCGTCCCACCACGATCAATTAAAACAACATGTGCTGCAAAAGCACCTTGCCGGTCAATCGAACGCTTGCGCTGCATCCGGCTTGCCGCAATTTACGCGGTAATGCCTGGTTGCGATCCCCTCCGGCGCCCCACGCGCACCCTGCTTTTCGTCGTGCTCGCCGCGATGTGCCTGGCGGGTTGCGGCAGCCGCCCCGCGCCGCATCGCAGCCAATGCACCAGCATTGCTGACGATGCGATGGTATGGATTCCGGACGGCCGATTTGTGATGGGCGACGATCCGCGGAACCCAGAGGAAGGGCCACCGCGCGAGGTTGCGGTCAAAGGCTTCTGGATGGATGCGCAAGAACTGACCAACGCCGAATTCGCCGCCTTCGTAAAGGCAACCGGCTACCGCACCATGGCCGAACGCGTACCGCCGGTGCTGCCGGGCGCCGCGCTCGAACAGCGCCAGCCCGGATCGGCGGTGTTCAACGCACCCAGCTCGGACAACCCAAATTGGTGGCGCTGGGTCGTCGGCGCGCAATGGCGGCACCCGTCCGGCCGCGCCGAAAGCATGGCGGGGCGCGAGCGCGAGCCGGTCGTACAGATCGCGTACCAGGACGCTGAGGCCTATGCGCAATGGGCGCACAAGCAATTACCCAGCGAGGTTCAATGGGAATACGCCGCGCGCGCGGACGAACCGGCCCTGCCCGAACCTGTTGACGAACATGGCAAGCCGCAAGCCAATTATTACCAAGGCGTGTTCCCGGCGAAGGACCTCGGCACCGACGGCTTCACCGGCCGCGCGCCGGTCGGCTGCTTCGCGCCCAACGGCTTCGGGCTCTACGACATGATCGGCAACGTGTGGGAATGGACCAGTTCGAGCGGGTCGCGCGCCGATGCGAGCGAGCCAGTCAACGTGATCAAAGGCGGCTCGTACCTTTGCGCGGCGAATTACTGCGCGCGCTATCGCCCCGCCGCGCGCCAGTTCCAGGAGCGGGGCCTTGGCACTGACCACATCGGGTTCCGCTTGATCGATACGGCAAGGCCCTCACCCGCGCGATGACCTCCAAGCGATAAGCCGGCATTTGTCACGCCAATATTTAAACTCTTGATCACGGCATCGCGCATGAGGGGCCTTGGCACCCCAGATCCGGGCTTCGCCGGTATCGCCGAATTCCTCCTCGCGCTTCACTATGCCAAGATTACCGACGCGCGCATTTTCTCGACTGTCGTTCCGGGCGAAGACAATGTCGCGGTGCCCGACCGGACACAGCCATGGGAGGTGTTCGCTCAGTGGGACAAGCCGTTCCTGTGCTGCTTCAGCAATGGTTACCTGGTGACGCGCTGCGACGAATGCCGGTTCATCGGCCGCGTGCCCGGCACCGCGGGGAGAGCCGCATTGCACGCTGAAAGGCGGGCGCTTCATCCAGGAGGATGACCCGCAGGGCTTCGTCAACTGTATACTCAAGGTTGCGTCTGCGAAATAGAGCGGCTGCCGGGCGCAGTCAGCCCGGTGCCATGAGCAGCGCGAGGCAGCCCGCCTCGGCCAGCAGTGGATCGACAACCGCACGCGCGGCATTATCGAGCGCGGCGTAACGCGCGCGAAGGTCGGCCAGGCACTTGACCTGGTATTTGAACACGCCTTGCGAATAGGGCAGCCCCATTGCGGTTATACTAAAGGTCTCTTCACCCGCCGCAAACGCCTCTGCATTCGCTTGCAGGAACGGCAGGTAGATCACCCCGACTTGCTCCAATATCGCGGCCACAATCGGCGGCAGCGGCGCATCGGGCGCGTCCCATTCGCCTTCGATCCCCGACATGTCATCAATATGGAGCAGCCAACGCAGGCTGTAGGGATAGTCACGCCGTAGCATCGCCTCGGGCGTGGGATCGACACCGAGTTGCGAAAGCTGACCGTAAAGCCCGAACTCGGCCATGCTCGGCCGCGTGCCGAACAGGCAATGACGATCCACCACATGCGCTTCTAGCGCGCCCAGCAACTTGCGCGTCGACGCTTCGATCAACGGGAAATTTTCGCGGGTGCAGCCAACGATCGCCATCCGCCCGACCTGCCGCGCGCGGAATTGTTCGGCGTAACCCTGGCCTTTTTCGAGCCCGCCACCCTTTAGTGCATCGAACGCCAGCCACCGGCTCATCTGGACCTGATCGACCTCTTCCAGCCAGCGATAGCCGAACATCGCCTTGGTCACCCATTCGTCGGCGAAATCCTCGATCAGGTGCGCCAGGAACGCCCGCGCCGGGTCGGGCGGGATGACCGAGCGATCGGCATGGTACGCCTCGAGGTCGTAGATCAACGGGGTTGAATCGTTGTGGAACGTGCCATCGGGGTATTCGACAACCGGGATCACCGGCGCCCTGACCTTCGACAGCGCATCGTGCGAGTCTGCCCCATGCACCCAGACGTGCGCGATCCGCCGATAGCGCATCAACGCTCGCATTTTCATGGAATAGGGTGAGCCAAGCGCGCCGTTCAGTCGATACATTGTTCGTTTCTCTGTGTTCGTTTCTCTGTGTTCGTTTCT
>JBMOGG010000041.1:0-19903 GCA_049318505.1 Sphingomonas sp.
TGAACCGGCAGCATGCGTTGTTGCTGTTGCGACAGGGGGCTGCTACGCGTGATCCCGGGACCGTTGCAGGCCTTTGCCTTTTCATGCAGCCGCCCGACAGGTTGACGTTCTCATGATGCATGACATTCCGCATTGCGCATTTTCCGGACCGAGTGTCCGGGCGCGTGGGCGGACGTCTTTCCCGGCGACAGTCGCCGGGCATGCCGTGGGAGCAGACGCGCTCACTGACCACCAACCACCCGCAGCAGCGGTGCGCGAGGAGCCGCGCCCATGAACTGCTGCCGGATATATGGCGCGCCCGCCCGGCAAGATATGCGGCGGCTGCGCGCCCGGAGAAACCAACATGACAATGCGTATGCTGATCGATGCGCGCCACCGGGAGGAAACCCGTGTCGCGGTCGTCAAGGGTAGCCGGATCGAAGAATTCGATTTCGAATCTGCCGAACACAAACAGCTCAAGGGCAATATCTACCTCGCCAAGGTAACCCGCGTCGAGCCGTCGCTGCAGGCAGCCTTCGTCGATTACGGCGGCAATCGGCACGGCTTTCTGGCGTTCGCCGAAATCCATCCCGATTATTACCAGATCCCGAAGGAAGACCGCGAAGCGCTGCTCCGCGAGGAAGCCGAGCACGCTGCTGAGGAAGAGCGACTGCGTGCGGGCGAAGACGACGATTACCAAGGCGATGATGACAGCCTCGACGTGCACCATGACGATGATGGGCGCGACAGCGACCGCCCTGATTCCGACGACGAAGAGCATGACGATGAAGATCGTGATGGCGATGCGCCCGCGCCGGCCTCGACCGCCAGCGGCAACGGCATCGACGAAAAGGCTGCTGAGAACCTCCGCCAGAAGCGGATGAACTTGCGCCGCCGCTACAAGATTCAGGACGTGATCCGTCGGCGCCAGGTGCTGCTCGTACAGGTCGTAAAGGAAGAGCGTGGCAACAAGGGCGCGGCGCTCACCAGCTACCTCTCGCTCGCGGGCCGTTATTGCGTCCTGATGCCGAACACGTCGCACGGCGGCGGTATCAGCCGCAAGATTTCGAACGCTGCGGATCGCAAGCGTCTGAAATCGATCATGGCCGATCTCGCGCTGCCAAAAACGATGGGTTGCATCGTCCGCACTGCCGGCCTTCAGCGCACCAAGATCGAGATTCGCCGCGATTTTGATTATCTCGCGCGTCTGTGGGACGAGATCCGCGACAAAACTCTCGCTTCCGCCGCACCAGCGCTGATCTACCAGGATTCGGACCTCATCAAGCGCGCCATCCGCGATATCTACAACAAGGATATCGACGAGGTCGTGATCGAGGGCGAAGAGGGCTATGCTCAGGCTAGGCAGTATATGAAGCTGCTGATGCCTAGCCACGTACGGCGCGTGAAACCCTATTCCGACGTCGTGCCACTGTTTCAGCGCAACAATGTCGAGGATCAGCTGGCGGCGATGTACAATCCGGTCGTCCAGCTGAAATCGGGCGGCTATCTGGTTATAAACCCGACCGAGGCCCTGGTGTCGATCGACATCAATTCGGGTCGCTCGACCCGTGAACACGGGATCGAGGCCACCGCGGTCAACACCAACCTTGAGGCGGCGCACGAGATCGCGCGCCAGCTTCGCCTCCGCGACATGGCCGGGCTTGTCGTCATTGATTTCATCGACATGGAATCGAACGGCAACATCCGCAAAGTCGAAAAGGCGATGAAGACCGCGCTTGCCGATGACCGGGCACGTATCCAGGTCGGGCGGATATCCTCGTTCGGCTTGCTCGAGATGAGCCGCCAGCGGCTGCGCACCGGCGTTCTCGAAGCATCCACCCGCCAGTGCCCGCATTGCGAAGGCACGGGGCTCGTGCGCACCGCATCCTCGGCGGGCCTCTCGGCGCTCCGGATGCTCGAGGATGAAGCGGGTCGCGGGCGTGGCAACCGGCTTGTGCTTACCGCAAGCAAGGAAGCCGCGCTCTACGTGCTCAACAAGAAGCGCGCAGAACTTGCCGAGATCGAAGCGCGCTACGGCGTGATCATCGAGGTAGCGTCGGACAATGAAGACGAGGGCGCGCGGATGACCGTCGATGTGTCGGGTCCGCCGCCGGCGTTCACGCCGCGCGTCGAAGCACCTGTCTACGTCGAAGAAGAAGACGACGACGTCGAGGAAGAGATCGACGAAGAGGAAGTTGCCGAGGAAGACGAAGAGCCGCGCGGCGAGCGTCGTCCCCGTGAGGCCCGCGAGCGCCCCGAAGGCGAAGGCGACAGCGAGGGCGGCCGTGGCCGCCGCCGCCGCCGCCGCGGTCGTCGCGGCCGTCGCGACGAGGCACCCGCAGGCGAAGGCGCAACCGAAGCAACTGGTGAAAGTGCCGAGACTGTCGAGGGTGACGCGCCCGAGGCCGAAGGTGAAGCACCCGTCCGCGAGGAGGGCGATCGCAAACGTCGCAATCGTCGTGGGGGCCGCCGTCGGCGCGGCCGCGGTGATGCCGACCGTACGCCGGCTGAAGTGGCCGAGGATGCGGCTGCGGATGCTGCAGAAGCTGCCGAAAGTGCAGGAGAGGTCGTCGAAGTGCCAGCGGTAGAGGTCGAAGCCGAAGCGCCAGCCGCCAAGCCGAAGCGTATCCGCAAACCCAAGGCCGAAGCTGTCGTCGACGCCATAGTGGGCGCCGAACCGGTCACAGCCGTGGCGGAACCCGCTGCGGAGAGGCCGAAGCGGACGCGCAAAGCAAAGCTTGTCTCGACCGAAACAACGCCAGTCGTCGAGCCTGATGCGGCACTTGCCGAAAAGCCCAAGCGGGCCCGAAAGGTGAATTCTAAACCCGTTGCCGAACTGGCTGCGGAAACGCCTGCTCCTGCCCAAACGGCACCCAGCACCGAAGCTGCGCCGGAAGCAGAGGGCACCCGGCGTGGCGGCTGGTGGCAACGCACATTTGGCGCGACAGAATGATCTTTCGGGTGGAGAATGGTCGGCGTTTCACGTGCCGTTCATCCTCCGCCCGCAAAGGTTGCAGCTGATGCGACTGTTCCGGAAACTTGTGGCGGCCGTCCTGGCCACCGCTCTCATTGCCCAGCCTGTGTTGGCGCAGTCGATCCTGCGCGATGCGGAAACCGAAACGCTGTTCCGCGACATGTCGACGCCGCTGATCGCCGCTGCAGGGCTCAATCCAAAGAGCTTCGACATCGTTATGATCGGTGATGGGTCGATCAACGCGTTCGTTGCGGGCGGGCAGGTGGTCTATATCCATTCAGGACTGATCCAGGCCGCCGACAACGCCAATGAAGTCCAGGGCGTGATCGCGCACGAACTCGGCCATGTCGCGGCGGGCGATGTGCTGCGCTCAAGCGCGGGGGCTAGCGAAGCAACGGGGATCACCCTGCTCAGCCTGTTATTGGGGGCCGCCGCCATTGCCGCCGGTGCCGGCGATGCCGGGGCGGGCATATTGATGGCAGGGCAACAGGCGGCGATGGGCAAATACCTTGCCTTCTCGCGCTCGGTTGAGGCGGGCGCGGACGAATCGGCGCGGCGCTACCTGTCCGCGAGCAAGATCAGCGGCAAGGGCATGATCTCGTTCTTCAAGAAACTGCGCGCCGAAGAATTCCGGCTTAGCCAGGAGAGGATCGATCCCTATGCGGTCACCCATCCTCTGAGCGGCGATCGCGTTGCAATCTTGAGCGAACGGATGGCGGCCGATCCTGCGTGGAACGCGCCGACCGATCCCGCCATCGAGGCGCGGTTCCAGCGGGTCAAAGCCAAGTTATTCGGTTTCACGAACGAACCAAAGGATACGCTGAACCGCTTTCCCTTGTCGAACCAGTCGATCCCGGCCCGCTACGCACGGGCCTATGCCTTTCACAAGCAATCCTTTTCCGACAAGGCCGTGGCCGAGACCGATGCCCTGCTCGCAACCGTACCGCACGACCCTTATTTCGAGGAACTGAAGGGACAGATCCTGCTCGAATCAGGGCGCCCAAAGGATGCGCTGCCGGTATTGCGCGATGCCGTTCAGCGGACCAACTACCAACCGCTCATTGCCGCCCTGTTCGGGCACGCCCTGATCGCGACCGAGGATAGGGCGAATTACCCCGAAGCCAAGAAAGTCTTGCGAAATGCCGTTCAACGCGACGGGGAAAACCCCTTTGCATGGTTTCAGCTTGGCACGATCTATGCCGCCGAAGGCGATGTTTCACGCGCGGCGCTCGCGTCGGCAGAGCGATTCAACCTGACGGGGGAAACACCCAAGGCGCTGTACAATGCACGTGTTGCCATGGCCGGCATTCCCAAGGGGACGCCCGACTGGATCCGCGCGCAGGACATCGTGATGGTATCCGAAAGCGACGTCGACAAGAACGGCAAGCGCCGCAAGAAAAATGGCCAATAGGGGGCGCGACATTATGATCGTTGTGTTTGCGGCGGCGCTCGGCGCAGCGGCGACCTTTGCAGCAACTCCAGCTGCGCCAACGGTAAGCGTTGCCGAAAAGGCTGCGGTCGAAAAGATCGTTCACGACTATATCCTCGAACATCCCGAAATCCTGCCCGAAGCCATGGAGCGGCTGCAGGCGCGCGAAACGACCAAGGCCGTCGCCGCCAACCGCAAGCTGATCGAGACGCCCTATGTCGGTGCGTGGGAGGGCAACCCGAACGGCGATGTCGTGCTCGTCGAATTCTTCGACTACGCCTGCGGCTATTGCCGCGCGAGCCTGCCCGACATTGACCGGCTCTTGAAGGAAGATCCGAAGCTCAAGATCGTGTATCGCGAGATGCCTGTGCTCGGCCCCGACAGCACGGCGGCTGCTGAACTCAGCCTGCGTGTGGCAAAGACAGGGCGCTATGCTGCTTTTCATCGTGCGGCTTATACGGCGCGACCGGACGCGGCGGCGCGTGCGCGTCTCGCGCAAAGCTTTGGGGTCGATTCGAAAGCCAAGGATGCCGATGCCGAGACAGAGATTGCAACTAATTTGCAGCTTCAGAACGCCCTTCGCCTGACGGGAACACCCAGCTGGGTCGTGGGGGACAAGCTACTCGCAGGAGCCGTCGGCTATGACGCGCTCAAGGCAGCGATTGCCGAAGCAAGGGCGGCAAAAAAATAGCGAAAAGCCCGACGTGCGTCACCAGCGCGCATGAGAGAAACAGGCACATCCAAAGCGTTCAGCCAAGATTTTATTGAGCAGTGCAGCAACTGAGCACGAGAAGGATCGTTGAGCCCTGACGCTCCTCTTGATCGGAAGTTTTGGACGTTCAATCGCGGCGGACATGGCCTGCCGATTTGGACCCCTGGCCAGATGCCGCAATGGGGTTGACGTTCGCCTGGGACCCCATTGACACTGTTCGACTTCGCGCCAAATCTGGGCGCAAAGAAGTTCGTCCTGTCGCGCTCTGTCCCACATGCACTGCTGGTGGTCGTACTCTACGGATGTACCCAGACGCCCGAGGGCTACGACTGCGGTACCGCCTAGACAAAACGCGCGGCGCGATCTGGCTTCGGCGTCGTTTTCACGGAACAGCTGCGCGCCAACAATCCCAATGGCTGTTTCAACTGGTCCGAGCCTGGCGATATCTGGCGCGGACGCCTTTGCTTGCCGGAATCAATACCGAGGTCCAGAAGATTATCGAAGATGCTTTGAGGACCGCAGGTCTGATCTGCTGAGATATTCCTTGCCGTTTCAGTTTGAGGATGCCGGTCACCGGATCCTCGAAGGGAGGGGTTTGGCAATGCGTGTCAGTTTTTAAAATCAGCCTGTGGCTCGACAGCCCCGCGACCGCGCCACGCCGCGCAGAAAGCCGCGACGCGCAATGCCTGCGTCGACCGCTGCGTCCCACTCACGCTGGGCGGCGGCTGCCCCGCTCGCTTCGCGAATGACACCGCGAAACGGGATAAAGCTCTCGACGATCGATTTGCCGACGCTGGCTGCCTGACGACCGCGGTTGGGGCGGCGATCCTCAGGCGTGTCGAAATCTGTGCCAAGCACGCCAGACAGAGCGGCGATGTTCCGGTTGATCAGCGCGCAATTACTCAGTCCCGTCATTTCATAGGGTCCGCCGCGGGCGAGCTCGAGCACCTCAGGAATACGCTTTTTCTTTAGATTGGTGTCCTGAAGCGGCGTGGTCACGATATCGCCTATCGCGCGTTCTGCTTCGTCATCGTTCTTTGCCGGTTCAGGCGTCGACACCTGCGACGCGCGCTGAGGCTGGGTCCTCAGTTGCTCGGCGGCGCGGGCTTCGCTCTTCTTCGGGTCTTCCTTGGGCTGGGCAGCAACGGCGCTGCCAGCAAGGCCGAGCGCACACAGGATAATGATGGATCGCATAGTCTTACCTTTGTTGTCCTGGTGGAACGTCTGCAGGTCGAGATATATCCGTGCGGGTTGCAGGGCAGGGTAAAGCCGCTAGCACCAAGGCGTGCCGATTACCCGCTTGTCCCTCACCGATTTTCGGTCTTACGCCGACGCGCTGATAACGCCAGGGCCGGGGCTTGTCATCATTACCGGCGACAATGGCGCCGGCAAAACCAATGTCCTTGAGGCGATTTCACTGCTGGCACCAGGCCGGGGGCTCAGGGCCAGTGCCCTGGGCGAACTGGCGCGGCTGGAGGGTGCCGGGGGATTCGGCGTCAGCGCGCGACTTGGCGACGTTGACCTAGGAACGGGCACGACGGCTGCTGCACCTGAGCGGCGGATCGTTCGCATAAACGGCGTTACTGCATCGGCGACGGCATTGGGCGACTGGATTTCGCTTGTCTGGCTGACGCCGGCGCAAGATCGCCTGTTTAGCGAAAGCGCAGGTGCTCGCCGTCGGTTTCTCGACCGTCTCGTTCTCGCGCTGGACCCAGCACATGCCCGCGACGCCAGTCGCTACGAGGCGGCGATGCGACAGCGGAACCGGCTGCTCGCAGGTGAATATCGCGACCCGGATTGGCTAACGGCGCTTGAATCGGCGATGGTTGCGCACGGTCTTGCCGTCGCTGCCCGGCGTGCGGAAGTCGTTGGAAGCCTTGGGCGCAGACTTGCCGGTGAACCTGCGGGCCCCTTTGCCCGTGCGGCGTTGACGCTTGATGGTTTCGATCCGGCGCGTGACTTCGCCCATGATCTTGCCACAGGGCGCAACCGCGATGCGGCGGCAGGGCGCACGCTTTCTGGACCGCATCGTCAGGACATGGTTGTCGTCCATCTCGACAAGGGCGTCGCGGCAGCCTCTTGCTCGACGGGAGAGCAAAAGGCGCTGCTGATCGGTATTGTGCTGGCGCACGCGGATCTCGTTGCCGAAGGGCAAGGTCGTCGACCGGTCCTGCTGCTCGACGAGGTTGCAGCGCATCTCGATCCTGCGCGACGCGCGGCATTGCTGCACCGCCTAACGACGGGCGGCGGGCAAGTGTGGCTCACAGGAACCGAGCGCGATCCGTTCGAGGCAGCGGGCCCCGATACGAGCTGGCTAAGCGTCGAGAACGGACAAGTTAAAGAGCGCTAGCGCGGCGTCCGATATGGCGTGAAATCGCCGAGCACACAAAACGGTCCCGGAATGTTTCCCGCCCGTGAGACGGTCTGCACGACGTCACCGCGGCACAATTGGCTGCCGTAAACCTGGTTGATGAAAATGGGATCAGGATCGAACGCGCTGCACCCCTTTGACGCATTGACGTAGGTTAACCGGCGACTGGCGCGGTATACCAGCGCGTCCTTGAAAATCCTCGCGCTTCTTGCCTGGTCCAACGGGATGCAGGTTCGGGGCTTCTCCGCGACCTTCCCGGCGAGTTCTTTGGCCAGATCGGGCACGTCGTCGCGCTGCGTTGCCATGCCCGCGCACGAGGCAACCAGCGCCATTGCCGGCAGCGGTGCCGCAAGGCGGATCAGAGAAAGTTGTTGGGCCATATCATTGTCCGCCACATGTGTGCGACCGGAGTGCCATCGAAGCCCAGCCCTTGTTCCGGCTGGTGGAAACACCGCCCGATGACATCGAGCAGCGGTTCGATCGGTGGCGTGGTCGTGTCCTGGAAAAAGTAGTTATCATAAAGTGTGACGAGGCGCGCGGTCATATACCATTTGTGGTCGCGCGCTTCCGCCGCCTCGCGCTGGATATAGTCGGGCGGGACATAGTCGGGTCCAAAAAAGCGGATGTAGCTCTCCGGATAGGCGTAGCCCGCGGCCTCGTCGGCGAAATAGCGCAGCGCCTGATGCTTCTCGACCGCCCAGGCAATTTCCGGATCGACATAGGGCGCGATCATCTGTGCGCCCCAATAGCCGTGGTCTGCACGGATCAGGCACAGGTTTGAAATGTCGTGAAGCAGGCAGGCCATGACCACCTTGTCCTCATGCCCGTCGGTGGCGGCCCGTGTCGCGCTCGACAGGAGATGGCGGACCGTGATGTCGGAACCGCCACGTCGTTCGAAGAAGTCGACCAGCGTTGGGCGCTCCGGCATCGTCGGCAGCGCGGGGTTGTCGCCCATCAGGAAAACCGTGCCGGGCTTGAGCCGCGCGAGCAACTCGGCTTCGTTGTTCGGCACCCCGGTACCGGTCGTCGCAATAGGTTGCGGCATGATGAGATATTCGTCGGGGCTGCACATGTCGGTGATCAGCCCCTGAACGCGTCTTTTGCCGCACGACGTTCGGCGAGCTGCTCGACAGAAGTTGCCCGCATGAACGGGTTGGTTGCCTTTTCATCGCCGATCGTGGTGGGCACCGTCGCCTCGCCCCGCGCGCGCGCTGCATTGACCTGCGTCATGCGTGCGATCAGCGCCCTATTCTCCGGCTCGGCGACCACGGCATAACGCCCATTCGACTGCGTGTATTCATGGGCGCAATAGACCATGGTCGCATCGGGCAGCGTGGCCAGCTTTGCCATGTTTTCGAACATCTGTGCCGCCGTCCCTTCGAATAGGCGACCGCAGCCCATGGCGAACAATGTATCGCCGACAAAGGCCGCCGCTTCGTTCGCGAAGTAATAGGCGATGTGGCCTGCCGTATGCGCGGGCACGTCGATGACGGTCGCTTCGATCGCACCGAGCCGGACGATGTCGCCACCCTTCACCCGAACGTCGAGCGTCGGAATGCGCGCTGCTTCGGCCGCGGGGCCCGTGATCGTGCACCCGGTCGCTGCCTTGATCTCTGCATTGCCGCCCGTGTGGTCGGGGTGCCAGTGAGTGTTCCAGATGTCGGTAATCTGCCACCCCCGCGCCGCGGCTTCGGCCAGGACCGGCGCCGCGACCGCCGGGTCGACGACCATCGTCGCGCCGCTGTTGGGCTCGTGCACCAGCCAGACGTAGTTGTCGCTCAGGACCGGGATACGGACGACTTCGATGGCCACCCTACCAGTGCCCCGTATTCGGCATCGACGCCCAGGGCTCGGCGGGCGATAAGCTGCCGTCCTGCAGCAGTTCGACCGAGATGTTGTCAGGCGAGCGGACGAACGCCATGTGCCCGTCGCGCGGTGGCCGGTTGATCGTTATGCCGGCATCCAGCAGCCGCTGGCAGGTCTCGTAAATATTGTCGACGCGATAGGCGAGATGTCCGAAATTTCGGCCTTCGCCATAGCCGCTCTCGTCCCAGTTATGCGTCAGCTCGACCTGTGCGCTCTCATCGCCCGGGGCCGCCAGGAAAATGAGCGTAAAGCGCCCTGCCGGATTATCGAAGCGTTTGAGTTCCTTCAGGCCGAGCAGTTCGAAGAAGCGGATGGTCGCGTCCGGATCGGACACGCGGATCATGGTGTGGAGGTATTTCATCGACCCAACCTAGTGCGTCCGGCGAAACGGGGGAACCTCGAATATCGATCATCGTTCGGTTGGTTCGAGGAGACGCCTATTGGTCGTCCCGGCCAGCCGAACGAAGTCGCGCCAGTCGTCCTGTTCAACGCTTGCGACGGTTCGAGCTATATGTCGGGACAGGTCCTGCAACCGAACGGCGGCACGATCGTCAACGGGTGGGTGAGCTTTAAGGCTTGGGGCTGTCGAGGCGGGCCAGGGCGTCGGCCGCGGCCTTGCCGGCCGGGCGGTCGGCGCCGTTCATGACCGCCGCGCGCCATGCTGTGCGGGCATCATCGTCGCGACCGCCAAGAATGGCGATATTGCCGGCTTCGAGCGCGACCTGCGCGTCGTCGGGCGATCGGGTCATGGCCTGGGCGATGTCGGCCTGCGCACGTAACAGGTCGCCCGACTGGCGGGCGAGCGTTGCGGACAAGAGCCACGCCAGCGGGTCCGCTGGCACGAGTTTAAGCGCGGCATCGAGGTCGTCGCGCGCGCCCTTTTTATCAGTGAGGGCAAAGCGGGCCCGCGCCCGGTCGAGATAAAGCTCACCGAGGTCGGCTTGCACCGCCTGTCCGCGCGCCAGCGCTGCATCGAACGCCGTTCGTGCCCGCGCCGGATCGTTTGCGGCAAGCGCTGCATTGCCGGCCTGTATCCAAAAGTTCGTCGAGCGCCCGTCACCCTTGTTATCGGCCTCTTTGGCGGCCGCCTCGAATGCCGTTGCGGCTGGAACCCAACGCTTCTGCGCAACATAGGCCAGAGCCTCGCATTGCCGTGCCAGCAGCCCGCCGCCGCTTACATGCCAGGCGCCGGCCTGATCGAGCGCCCGCGCCGGATCGCTGTCGACAAGTTTCGCGCAGGCTTCGAAGCGCTGCTGGTCGTTGGCCTGCAGCGTGGCGGCGGGGGTAGCGGCAGCGAAAAGCAGCAGCGGGATGATCATGACAGGCTTTCGATGGTCGCAACAAGCAGGGCGATATCCTGCGGGCGCGACAGGCGGTGGTCGCCGTTCTTGACCAGGGTCACCTGAACGTCCGCCGAACGTAGCCGGTCGGCAAGGGCCAGTGCCTGCTGCCAGGGGACGTCGGCATCGCATTGCCCCTGCAGCAGGCGCACCGGCATTTCGAGGGCGATCTCCCCGCTGAGCAGGAGGTTCCGCTGGCCCGCTTCCCAGAAGTGCCGCGTCGTCACCAGAGGCGGTCCATAGGGCGAGGGTTCCTCGATCCGTCCCTCCGCCACCAGCAGCGCCTTTTGAGCTTCGTCGAAGCCCCATTGCGTGAAGTCCGGCGCCGCCGCGATGCCGACCAGCGCGGCGACTCGTTCTGGCCGCGCAAGGGCTGCCAGCAGCATGATCCACCCGCCCATCGAGGAGCCGACCAGCAGAAGCGGTCCTTCGGTCGCGTCGATCACCGCCAGCGCGTCGTCGCGCCAGTCTTCGAGCGTGAACGCCCCGAAATTGCCGGCACTTTCTCCGCACCCGCGATAGTCGAAGCGCGTGAAGCTGCGTCTGGTGCGTGCCGCCCAGTCGTCGAGCGCCAACGCCTTTGATCCTGCCATGTCGGACGCATAGCCAGGGAAGAAAATGACGGCTGGACCACGCCCTACGCGGCGACGGACGGCAATGCCGTTCAGATCACCCATTCGACGCTGAGCATTTCCATTGTCGCATCGCGCTTGGCGCCGCGCTTTTCGACCATAATCATGTGCAGGCGGCGGATGGTGTCGCTGCCGGCGGTTTCATATGCGTTGGGGAATACCGCGTGGATCATCGCTTTCACGCCCCCGCCAATCATCGCCGTGCCAAAGCTGCCCGCAACGCGGAAATGCTCCCAATAGCTTTCGCCGACGGTGCGCGGGTGAGCCAGAAAAATGCGGTCGATCACTTGCGTTATCTCCTTAGCTGACGCCGCCGGGTTCGCCTTCGCGCGGGGCAGGATGGGCAGTGCCGAGCCTCGACGAGGGGGCGTGGACGGTATCGATCGAGTCGGGCGCCTCGCGTCGGTCGAGCTGCCCTTCCCATTTGGCGACCACAGCGGTTGCAACGGCATTGCCGACGACGTTGGTGCCGGTGCGCCCCATGTCGAGGAACTGGTCGACGGCGAGGATCAGGACCAGGCCCGCCTCGGGCAAACCGAATTGCGCCATTGTGCCGGCAATCACGACCAGCGAGGCGCGCGGCACCGCAGCCATGCCCTTCGATGTGACAAGCAAGGTCAGCAACATCGTGATTTCCTGCTCGAACGTCAGGTTGATGCCCGCCAGCTGCGCAATGAAGATCGACGCGAACGTCATGTACATCATCGAGCCGTCGAGATTGAACGAATAGCCGAGTGGCAGGACGAAGCTGGAAATGCGGTTCGGCACGCCGAACTTGTCGAGTGCCTCCAGCGTGCGCGGATAGGCGGCCTCGGACGAAGCGGTCGAGAACGCCAACAGGATGGGGTCGCGGATGTAGCGCAGCAGCTGCACGATCCGCGGGCCGATGACGAGGAACCCGGCAAAGATCAGGGCGAGCCACAATACGGCGAGACCCAGGTAGAAACTACCGATGAACTTGCCGAAGGTGATGAGCACTTCGAGGCCATTGACCGAAACCGCTTTGCTCATCGCGGCAAACACCGCGAGCGGCGACACGCGCATCACGTAATTTGTGACGACCAGCATGACATCGACCAGCGCGTCGACCCCCTTGACGATCGGCGCGCCCTTCTCGCCCACGGCCGACAGCGCGACGCCGAAGAAGACCGAAAAAATGACGATCTGAAGCATGGTCGTGTTCGCCATCGCCTCGAAGATCGATTTCGGGACCATTTCTGTGATCGTCGTGAACATGTCGACATGCTTGGCATCAATCCCCGAGCTGCCGACCGCCTTTGCAAGATCGAGCCCGGAATCAACGCCCGGCTGCAGCGTGTTGACGAGGATCATGCCGAGCGTGAGCGACACCAAAGTCGCGCCGATGAACCAGGTCATCGTCTTGGCTCCGACGCGGCCGAGCGAGGCGCTGTCGCCCATGTGGACAATGCCGGCGACGAGGGTGGCGAACACCAGCGGGGCCACGATCATCTTGATCAGCCGCAGGAAGATGTCGGTAATCATCTTGAACCATTTGACCGCCTCGGTGACGGCTTCCGGCGACATTTGCGCGTGCATCACGGCACCGATAACGATGCCCAGCACAAGGCCAATCATGATCTGGACGGTCAGGCGGTTGGCCAAGCGAAAATCCCCTTTGTGCGCAGCTTAGGCGCAAGCGAGGCTTGCCAGCAACCCGGCAGCGAAATCGGACAATGTGTCATCTCGGGCGCCCATGACGACGATGCGGTCGCCCGGTCGCGCGAAGTGCATCAGTCGTTCGCCGCACGCTTCCCGTGTGGCGATATGTTCGGCTTGTTCGCCGATCGCCTCGACCAGCGATTCGCTGCCGACGCTCCGGTCGACGGTGCCGCCGAAATAGGCCGGATCACTGACGACCAGCCGATCGCCCTCTGCCAGATTGGCGCGGAACGCATAGGCAAGTTCGCGGCCCATCTGCTTGAGCGGACCATAGCCGTGCGGCTGGAAGAACACGAGCAGACGGCCGGGAAAGGCGTGAAGCGCGGTAAGGGTGGCGGCGATCTTGTCGGGGTTGTGGCCGAAATCGTCGATCACGGTGATGTCGTTGGCGGTGCCGACAACGTCCATGCGGCGTTTCAGGCCCGTAAAGGTTGCGAGCGCAGCCGCTGCATCGGCAAGCGGAATGCCGACTGCCGTCGCCGCGCCGATCGCAGCCAGCGCGTTTGCGACATTGTGACGGCCGGGCACGGCAAGGGTAACCGGCGTTGCGTTCAGCACGAAGTCAACCCCGTCGGGCCGCTTGACCAGCTCGCCCACGCGCAGATCGGCCGGCGCCGCGATGCCGAACGTCAGCGCCCCGTCGGCCAGCGCCATGGCCTCTGTATTGTCCGCATTGACGACGGCACGTTCGGCCGCTGCTAGAAACCCGCCGAACAGTGTGCGCAATTCATCCATCGACTTGTGATCGACGGCGACGTTGTTGAGGACCGCCACCGTTGGGCGATACAGCGCGATCGACCCGTCGCTTTCATCGACTTCGCTGACGAAAACCTCTCCGCCGCCGACCCGCGCGCCGGTGCCGTAATTCTTCATGATCGCACCGTTCATGATCGTCGGGTCGCGGCCCGCCTGATCGAGGATCCAGCCGATCATGCCTGTGACGGTTGATTTCCCGCTGGTCCCGCCGACCGCGATACTTGTCGGCGCCGCGTTGAAGAGTTCCGCCAGCAATTCTGCCCGCGTCATCCGTGCGCAGCCGAGTTCGGTCGCGCGGACGATGTCGGGCACCGTTGCCTCTATCGCCGCCGACGCCACAACGATCTGGTTCGCCGACACGATGCCGCTGCCATCTTGTGAGTGCAGCCCGATGCCGCGTGCCGCCAGCCCCTCGAACTTCGCGCCCAGCCGACCCTGGTCGAGCGAACGGTCCGAACCTGCCACCGTCGCGCCCTGCGCCGCGACGATTTCTGCGAGCGGCATCATGCCCGACCCGCCGATACCCACAAAGAAATAGGATTTTCCCATGTGGTCGCTATCGTGACTAAGGATCAGGGGAGCAAGATGCGTATCGCCGTTGTCGCACCGTCGAACACCGTTTCACCGCAAATCCCGGCGCGGATCGCGGCACTGGCGGCTGAACGATATGGAGCGGACGCCCCGGAAATTGTCTTTCATCCCCAGTGTTTTCTGTCGGAAGGCCATTTCGCAGGACCTGATTCAGCACGCGCGGACGCGCTCGTCGAAGTCGCGGGCGACCCAGGGTTCGATGCCGTCTGGTTGGGACGCGGCGGCTATGGCGCGAACCGGATCGCCGCGGATGCCATCGCCCGGATGACAGGTAGCGCGCACACCAAGATCTTCATGGGCTATAGCGATGGCGGTTTCCTGCTCGCCGGATTGCTTGCAGCCGGTATCGGCAAGCCTGTTCACGGCCCGATGCCGAGCGACATCATTCGCGACGGCGGCGATGCCGCAATCGTCCGTGTCCTCGACTGGCTGAGGGCGCCGGCGCCGACGTCAAGACCTCAGGTCGCCTTCAACCTGACGGTTCTGTCCAACCTGCTCGGGACGCCGCTCGAACCCGAATTGGCCGGTCGCGTGCTTATGCTGGAGGAAGTCAGCGAGGAGATGTATCGCATCGACCGCATGATGTTCCACGTCATGTCGAGCACGAACGTCCGGGCGTGCGCCGGGATCATGCTTGGTCGCTGCGCGCCCATTGCGCCAAATACGCCAGATTTTGCCATGGATGAGGAAGCCGTTGCCCGTCATTGGTGTGCAAAGGCGGGCGTCAGGTGGCTGGGCCGTGCCGATATAGGTCACGATGCCGCTAATTCGATCGTCCCGTTCCATTAACTGGCGGCGCCGCTTCCCGACGGCGCGGACGCCATCGGGAAGGGTACGCAAAGCAACGACGCGTCCGGGGGGTGGACCCGTTCGGAAACGTCGAACGTTGCACCCGGTTCCGCAGCTTTTGAAAAAAAGTTGCGACCTGAACGTTGGCGGTCAATGGGAGTAGACATGCGGTTCGCCTATCTCCTTATCTTCCCGGCGATCTTTGTGCTTGGGCCAGCAGATGCCCGATCAACGCTGGGCAGCTTCGATGGCTGGGCCGCGTTTCGCGACGAGCAACCCCTGCGCTGCTTCGCCATCGCCCAGCCCGTGCAGGGCGGCGGCGGCACGTGGCGCCCCTTCGCCAGCGTTGGTACGTGGCCGCAAGCAGGCGCGCGCGGCCAGTTCTATCTGCGGCTGGGGCGCGAACGGCGCGTCAATGCGGCCGTGACACTGATCGTCGGCGATCGGCGCTTCAGTCTTGTCGGCGGCACCGCGGACGCCTGGGCGCCCGACGCACGAGCTGATGCCGCCATCGTCGCTGCCATGCGCAGCGCGCGCAGTATGAGCGTGGCCAGCGTTGCGGCAACCGGGGGAGGCTTTGCCGAAACCTATGCTTTGAAGGGCGCGGCAACCGCCATCGATGCCGCCGCGCTTGGCTGCGCGCGGCGGTAGCTTATTACGACTTTCCCGGCTTCTTTACGGCATGCCAGCGGGCGATTTTTAGAGCCCGCATCCGACAAGCACAGCACCAGCCGGTCTTGTAGTCTTTTTTTGTTGCTGGACCGGAGCAACCGGGAAAATCCGAACCCGACGAGCGCGCCAATCATCGGTGCCGCAATACCGATTGCGGTTCCCCCAACCGTCGCGCCGGTTCCGCCGACGGCGCTACTGATACTTGCACCAACGGCAGGCCCGACTGCTGTGGTCGCGACCGCAGTTCCGGCGGCTGTTCCGACAGTCGCTGATGCGGCGTTTGCGCCGAAATTGGACTTGCGCCCTTTGGCGGCCAACGTTCGACACCGTGCGAAATCGGCTTCGTACTGGACCGCGTCGGGCGGAGGCACCGCGAGGGCGCGTCGAACAGCCCTCCAGACTGAGCGCTATCGGGCTGAGCGAAAGTGCCAAACTCCGCAATAAACCGCCCTCCCGACGCGTTGAGCTATTCGGCTTTTGCGGCAAATCAGCGCCAGGTAGCGGTGGCATCATCTTGCGCCTACATGGGCGAGATGACTCCGCTTATGTCCAGCCCCGGCAATATCGATCCCGTCCCCGTCACAAGGCCAGCCGAACCGCGCCCCGACGGCAAGATCGACCTCGTCGGCCTAAGCAAAGCCGAGATGCGCGCGGCACTGACCGAGGCGGGCCTTGACGCCAAGGGCGCCAAGTTGCGCGCCAAGCAGATCTGGCATTGGGTCTATAATCGCGGCGTTACCGATTTTGTGCTGATGACGGATATTGCCCGCGCGCAGCAACCATGGCTCAGCGACCGGTTCGTCATCGGCCGTCCCGAAATTGTCGAGGCGCAGGTCTCGACCGATGGCACGCGCAAATGGCTTTTGCGAACGCCCGACGCGCAGGATTTCGAGATGGTGTTCATCCCCGACGCAGACCGGGGAACTTTGTGCGTCTCGTCGCAAGTCGGCTGCACGCTCAACTGTCGTTTCTGCCACACCGGCACGATGCGGCTCGTCCGCAACCTGACAGCGGGCGAGATCGTCGGGCAGGTTATGCTCGCACGCGATACGCTGGGCGAATGGCCCTCGACGCAGGACGGGCGGCTGCTGACCAACATTGTGATGATGGGCATGGGCGAGCCGCTGTATAATTTCGATGCGGTGCGCGACGCGCTCAAGATCGTGATGGACGGCGACGGCCTCGCGCTCGGCAAGCGGCGGATCACCTTGTCGACTTCGGGCGTTGTCCCGATGATGGCACGTGCAGGCGAAGAAATCGGGGTCAACCTTGCGGTCTCGCTCCACGGCGTGACCAAGGAAGTGCGCGACGAGATCGTGCCGCTCAACCGCAAATATGGCATCGAGGAATTGCTGCAGGCCTGTGCCGATTATCCGGGCGCCAACAACGCGCGGCGGATCACGTTCGAATATGTCATGCTGAAGGACAAGAACGACAGCGATGACGACGCACGCGAGCTCGTCCGCCTGATCCGCAAATATAATCTGCCCGCCAAGGTGAACTTGATCCCGTTCAACCCTTGGCCGGGCGCCGCGTACGAAACGTCGCGGCCCGAACGGATCAAGGCGTTCAGCAACATCGTGTTCGAGGCGGGGATTTCAGCCCCGGTGCGGACGCCCCGCGGTCGCGACATCGATGCTGCCTGCGGGCAGCTAAAGACCGCAAGCGAGAAGAAGTCGCGTGCGGAGCTGGACCGGCTGGCCGAGGAAAAGCAGGCAGCACTGGGGTGATCGCCGACGCCGTTCGCAGCCGCATCATCGACCAGGGCCGCCGGCTCTCGCCAATGATCGACCGACTGGCGTGATCGAACAACTCGTGCTTGCCGCCGCTGCCGGCCTTGTCGGCGGCGCGATGAACGCACTGGCGGGCGGCGGCACATTCGCGACGATGCCGGCGCTCATCGCGCTCGGCTTGCCGTCCCCACAGGCGAATGCAACCAGCAACGTCGCGCTGCAGCCGGGCGCCATGACCGCGGCCTGGGGCTTTCGCGAGGGGCTCGAGCCGCTGGGCAGCGTATCGATCCGGACGCTGTCCGCAATCACTTTTGCCGGCGGGCTGGCGGGCAGCCTGTTGCTCGTGGTCACGCCGACGCGGACGTTCGACATCATCATCCCATGGCTGTTGCTGGTCGCGTTTCTGGCCATCGCGTTCGGCAAGCAGGCCGCACAGGCGCTGCGCGACCACGTGACCATCGGCGTGCGCACCCTGCTCGTCGCGCAGAGCCTGCTCGGCCTTTACGGCGGCTATTTCGGTGGCGGCGTCGGGATCATGACGACGGCGACCTATGGCCTGCTGGCCGGTATGCCGCCGCACCGGCTGATGGCGCCGCGCACTCTGATGCTGGCGATCGCCAACACGGCGGCGGCTATCGTCTTCATCGGGTTCGGCATGGTGCGCTGGTGGGTGTGCCTGCCTATGCTCGTCGGTGCGAGCGTCGGTGGCTGGCTAGGAGCAAAGGTCGGCAACCGGCTTGCACCGACGGCAATCCGCGTGTGGACGCTCGGCGTGACCGCCGCGACCACGATCGTGTTTTTTGCGCGCGCCTATGCGTAACCTTTTGGCGCTTTACCCCGAAGTGTTCCTGGGCGATGCTAGGGCAGCGCCAATCAGGGGCAAGCCAATGATCGAAGCGACGACGGTAACGGGCGGCGAACTGGTCAAGCGGCACCGCATATCCACGCGTATCTGGCACTGGATCAATGCAGTCGCGGTTTTCGTCATGCTCATGTCGGGGCTGATGATATCGAACGCGCACCCGCGCCTCTATTGGGGACAATATGGCGCGAATTTGGATCAACCCTGGCTCGACTTGCACAATTACCTGCCCGGCGGGCACTTCCCCGGCTGGATCACGATCCCCTCGACGTATAATCTCGCGCTCTCGCGGCACTGGCACCTCGCCTTTGCCTGGGTCTTCGCGTTCGGACTGCTCGCTTATCTGATCGTCAGCCTGCTCAATCGGCATATTGCGCACGATGTTTCGCTCAAGAAAGGCGAGCTCACACCAAAGCATCTCATCGAAGAAGTCGTTCACCACGCCCAGCTCAAATTCCCGACCGGGGCGGCGGCGCTTAACTACAATACGCTGCAAAAGCTGACCTATATCGTCGTGCTGTTCGGCCTGTTCCCGCTCATTATCCTCACTGGCATGTGCCTTTCGCCGGGTCTGTCGCCGCTGACCGGCTGGGCGATCGACTTGTTAGGCGGGCGCGCGACCGCGCGCTCGGTCCATTTCCTGTGCGCGATGGGGATCGGCACGTTTATTGTCGTTCATTTGTTGCTGGTGGTGCTGGCGGGGCCGTACAACGAAATCCGGTCGATGATCACGGGCAAGTTCCGCGTTCCGCATGACCGCAGGCCGAACGTGCTGCCCGAGTCAGCCCCCGAACTCGCAGGAGAACCGGCATGAGCGCGACCCTGACACGCCGTGGGCTGCTTGGCGGTGTCGCGGCGGGTAGCGGACTCCTCCTGTCGGGCTGCGACAAGCTGGGGCAGAACGAGCAATTCCGCGACATCCTGAAGCTGGGTGAGGATGCCAATTATGTCGTCCATCGCGGTCTCCAGGACCGCATGGCGCTCGCCAAGGAATTCGCGCCCAACCAGCGGTCGCCGATCTTCCGCTCGAACGGCACGCGGCTGCCGGTGGGCGACACCTATGCGCGCCATATTGCAACCGAATTCCGTGACTGGACCCTCGTCGTCGACGGGCTGGTCGCGAAGCCCCAGATCCTGCCGATCAACCAGCTGCGCGCGATGCCGGCGCGCACGCAAATCACCCGGCATGACTGCGTCGAAGGGTGGAGCGCGATCGCCAAATGGACGGGCGTACCGGTCAAGCTGCTGCTCGATCGTGCCAGCCTTCGCCCCGAAGCCCGCTACATCGTCTTCCATTGTGCCGACGCCAATGACGGAACGCCCTATTACGAGAGCTTTGACCTGCTCGATGCCTATCACCCGCAGACGATCCTCGCGTGGAACCTCAATGATCAGGCATTGCCCGTCACGAACGGTGCGCCGTTGCGCTTGCGCGTTGAACGGCAGCTCGGCTACAAACACGCGAAATTTGTCCAGCGAATCGAGGCAGTTGCGAGTCTGAAGAGCGTCTATGATGG
>JBMOGG010000042.1:0-19813 GCA_049318505.1 Sphingomonas sp.
GTCGTCGTCGGCCCCTTTGGACTTGGCACGCTCGTGCCGCGGGTGCCGTGGCTGTTCTATGTGACGATCAGCGACACCAAGAGCATGTCGGTATTCGCCGAATTCGGCATCATCCTGCTGTTGTTTTCTGTTGGGCTGGAGCTCAGTTTCAAGCGATTATGGGCGATGCGGCGCGCGGTGCTGGGCATCGGCGCCAGCGAATTAATCGGCAACGCCGCGCTCATTGCCGGCGTGCTGCTGTTTTTCGGCTATTCGACCGAAGCCGCGCTGGGGCTTGGCCTTGCGCTTGCACTTTCGTCCACAGCGCTCGTGCTGCCGATCGCGGGGACGACCAGCCCTGTCGGGAAGCTCGCCTTCGCAATGTTGCTGTTCGAGGATCTAGCGCTCGTCCCGATCATTTTCCTGCTCGGCGCGCTCGGCCCCGGCGGGCGCGACCTGACTGCCATGGGGCAAATTCTTGGTCTGGGGATTGTGATCGTTGGCGTCCTGCTGATCGCGGGCCGGATCATCCTGCCCCGCGTTTTCGCACAGGCCGCGCGCACCCGAAGCCCCGAGTTATTCCTGTCGGTTACGCTTCTCGTTGTCATCCTGGCCAGCCTTGCGACGCTCACCGTCGGCCTGTCGCCTATCGTCGGCGCGCTGGTCGCCGGACTTCTGATTGCAGAAACCGACTATGCGCATGAGGTCGAGGCGGTCATCGCCCCGTTCAAGAACCTCGCGCTCGGCGTGTTCCTGCTGACTGTCGGCATGCAGCTCGACTTGCGCTTCCTGATCGCCGAATGGTCAGCGCTGCTCAGCGCTGTCGCTGTCATCGTCATGCTGAAAGCAGCACTCACGGCGGCGCTGCTCCGGTTCGGCGGCGCGCAGACGGGCGTTGCGGCGGAGACAGGTATATTGATGGCCAGCCCGTCAGAACTGACTTTGGTCGTGCTCGGCACCTCTTTGACCGTGGGCCTCATCGATGCGCCCACGGCGACTTTCTGGTCAGGCGTTACCGCAATCGGCCTGACGATCACCCCGTTGCTGGCCGAAGTCGGGCACCGTGTCGCCCGGCGGATCAGCTGGGGCCAGGCCGAGGCGCCACCTGAAGTAGACCCGCAGACGACGGTCATCATCGGGTACGGCCGCGTGGGCGAAATGGTCGCCTCAATGCTCGACGTCCACAACAAGCCCTGGACCGCCATCGAGGCCAATGTCGATGTCGTCGCCGCCGCCCGCCGTGAAGGCAAGCCGGTGCGTTACGGCGATGCGGGCCGCGCGGGCGCCACCGCAGCACTCCACCTTGCTGATGCCGCCGCTGTCGTGCTGACGATGAATGACCCGGTGCAAAATGTCGTGCTCGCCCGGCGGTTGCGGGCAGAGGCTCCCGATCTCACCATCGTTGCCCGTGCACGCGACCCGGAACATGCGGCCCAGCTTTATCGTGCCGGCGTGACCGATGCCGTGCCGGAAACACTCGAGTCGTCGCTGCAACTGTCGGAGGCCGTGCTCGTCGACCTGGGCGTCGCGATGGGCCTGGTGATCGCGAGCATCCACGAGAAGCGCGATGAGTTGCGCGATGCGATCAGGGATGCAGGTGGGTTACGAGCACCGCCGCGGTTGAGAACGCTGTAGGAAGACGCGTCGCCCCGGCGCTATGCCGCTATCACTTCCCCCTCGATCGCAGTCCGCACGGCCGCCAGCGCTTCTGCCCCCGCCGCGCCGTCCGGACCTCCACCCTGTGCCATATCGGGACGGCCACCGCCGCCCTGCCCGCCCAGCGCGGTGACCGCTGCCTTGACGAGATCGACGGCATTCAGCCGGTCCTTCAGATCGTCGGTCACGCCAACTGCGACCGATGCGCGGCCTTCGACAACCGTGATGACCGCCGCGATGCCCGAACCGAGCCGCGCCTTGGCCTCGTCGATCAGGCCACGCAGCCCCTTTGCATCGAAGCCGTCGAGCAGCTGCCCCTCGAACTTGATGCCCGCGATTTCTTCCATCGCCGGGCCTGCGCCGCTGCCACCGCCAAGCGCCAGCGCCTTTTTCGCATCGGCCAGCTCGCGCTCGAGCTTCTTCTGTGCATCGACCAGTGCGGCCACGCGCGCGGGCACATCGTCAGGCGCCGCCTTCAGCAACGCGGCCGCTTCCTTCAGGCGATCCTCGCGCGCGGTCAGCCAGCGCCGTGCCCCCTCGCCGGTCAGCGCCTCGATGCGGCGGACGCCGCTCGACACGGCGCTTTCGGACACGATCTTGAACAGCGCGATATCACCGAGCGCCCTCACATGGGTGCCGCCGCACAGTTCGACCGAATAATGGTTCTCGGCCGCGCGGCCCATGCTGAGCACGCGCACTTCGTCGCCGTATTTCTCGCCGAACAGCGCGAGCGCGCCCGCCGCGACGGCATCGTCGGGCGTCATCAGACGTGTCGTCACCGCATCATTCTCACGGACGCGCGCATTCACTTCGACCTCGATATGCGCAATATCGGCCGCCGTCGGCGCGGCATTATGCGCAAAATCGAAGCGCAGCCGGTCGGGCGCGACGAGGCTGCCCTTCTGCGTGACATGCCCGCCGAGACGGTGGCGCAGTGCTGCGTGCAGCAGGTGCGTTGCCGAATGATTGGCGCGCAATTGCCCGCGCCGTTCGACGTCAATAACCAAGGTTACCGTATCACCGACCGAAATCGTGCCGGCCTCGACCACCCCCTGGTGCGCGTGCAGCCGCCCGAGCGGCTTCGAGGTGTCTTCGACGAGCACCGACAAGCCATTCGCGCCGGTGATCCGCCCGGCGTCGCCCATCTGGCCGCCGCTTTCGCCGTAGAAAGGCGTCTGGTTGGTCAGGATGGTAACCGCTTCACCCTCGCCCACTTGCGTGACGCGCACACCGTCCTTGACCAGCGCCACGACTTCGCCGTCGCTGACCTCGCCCGAATAGCCAGTGAATTCGGTGCCACCGAGCTCGTCGGCAATGTCGAACCAGATGTCGGCGGAAGCTGCATCCCCCGAGCCCTTCCACGCCGCGCGCGCCGCCGCCTTTTGCCGCGCCATCGCCGCGTCGAACCCGGCGCGGTCGACCCCGATCTGGCGCGCCCGCAACGCGTCTTCGGTCAGGTCATAGGGGAAACCATAGGTATCGTAGAGCTTGAACGCGGTCTCGCCGGGCAAGATATCCCCACTGCCCAGGCTCGCGGTCGCCTCGTCGAGCAGGCCAAGCCCATTGCGCAACGTCTGGCGGAAGCGCGTTTCCTCTTGCAGCAAGGTCGCCTCGATGGCGGCCTGTCCACGCACGAGTTCGGGGAAGGCCCCGCCCATTTCCGCGACAAGGCTCGGCACCAGCCGGTGCATCAGGGGGTCTGCTGCGCCCAGCAGATGCGCGTGGCGCATCGCGCGGCGCATGATCCGGCGCAGGACATAGCCGCGCCCTTCGTTTGCCGGCAGCACACCATCGGCGACAAGGAAGCTCGATGCGCGCAAATGGTCGGCGATGATGCGGTGCGACCCCTGGTTGGCGCCCGTCGTCGCCGTCTTGGTCAGTTCGCCGCTCTCGTGGATCAGCGCCTTGAACGTGTCGGTGTCGTAATTGTCGTGTACGCCTTGCATGACGGCGGCGATGCGCTCCAGCCCCATGCCGGTGTCGATGCTGGGGCGCGGCAGGTCGCGGCGCTCGTCCAGCGTCACCTGCTCATACTGCATGAACACGAGATTCCAGATCTCAACGAATCGGTCACCGTCCTCTTCGGGCGACCCCGGAGGACCGCCGGGGATGTGATCGCCATGGTCGTAGAAGATCTCGGAACACGGCCCGCACGG
Source organism: Sphingomonas sp. (assembly GCA_049318505.1). GTDB lineage: Bacteria > Pseudomonadota > Alphaproteobacteria > Sphingomonadales > Sphingomonadaceae > Sphingomonas_O. The sequence continues at coordinate 3,792 of JBMOGG010000042.1, forward strand.
GCCCGTGTCGCCCATCGCCCAGAAATTGTCCTTGGTCGCGATGCGGATGATGCGCGCGTCGGGCAGGCCCGCGATCGATTTCCACAGCCGGTGCGCCTCGTCATCGGTGTGATAGACGGTGACGGTCAAACGGTTCGGATCGAGCCCCCATTCGCGCGTGACGAGGTTCCACGCAAGGCTAATCGCGCGTTCCTTGAAATAGTCGCCGAAAGAAAAATTCCCGAGCATTTCGAAGAAGGTATGGTGGCGTGCCGTGTAGCCGACATTGTCGAGATCATTGTGTTTGCCGCCCGCGCGCACGCATTTCTGGCTCGACGTTGCCGTGGCATAGGGGCGGTGTTCGAGGCCGGTGAACACGTTCTTGAACGGCACCATCCCGGCATTTACGAACATCAACGTTGGGTCGTTGTGCGGCACCAGCGGCGCCGACGGCACGCGCTCATGCCCTTCGTGCGCAAAGTAATCGAGAAAGGAGCGGCGGATGTCGTTCGTCGAGGTCATGTGGTGCGCTTAGGGGAGGACGGGGGGTTGCTCAAGCGGCAGACCTTCAGCAGTCACATCCAGCTTTAGCGGCTTAGCGCGCGATAGCGGCTCCCGGCCCGCTGTTAACGCCGCTTTTGCAAAATTTTTCGGTTGATTTGCGTTCGCCGCAACTGCGGCTGAAGTTTTGACCTGCCGGCCTTTGGCATAGGAAAGTTTTGGTGCGCTTGCCTGTGCCCGTTGTGCAAGCGGAAGGCCGACACCCATAACACGCCAGCCATCGACCGTGCACCATTGCGGCTGGCGCATCAGATCCCAAACTTACTGGTCGTAGTCGACGGTCACTTCACCCGACAGCCCGCGTTTATGAAGCATCGCGCCTCAATCTGCCGGATATTCGATCGACCGCTGCGGTTCGCTGAACCATTTTGGGCCGGTCTCGGTCATATGGAAGCAATCCTCGATGCGCACGCCGAACTTGCCGGGCGCATAGATGCCGGGCTCGTTCGAAAAGCACATGCCCGCCGCCAGCGGCGTCGCTTCGCCATGGACGAGGTTGACCGGCTCATGCCCATCCATGCCGATGCCGTGGCCGGTGCGGTGCGAGAGGCCGGGCAGTTTGTAGCGTGGGCCATAGCCCATGCGTTCATAGGCGGTACGCACGGCATCGTCGACCGACCCGGCGGGCGCGCCCAGTTTCGCAGCGGCAAGAGCAATCCGCTGCCCCTCCTGCACCTGACCAAAGACCTGGCGCTGTTCGGCGCTTGCCCCGCCCAGCACGAATGTGCGCGAGATATCCGACTGATAGCCACCGACCTTACACCCGACATCGATCAGGATGATCCCGCCTCTTGTCACGCGCTGCGGCGACTTCGATCCGTGCGGATAGGCGCTTGCCTCATTGAGCAACACCAGCCCACCGTCTTCGGCTTCGCCGCCGAGCGCGCGGGTCGCGGACAGGATGAGTGCACGGATATCGGCGGGGGTCATGCCTATTTCGGTGCGCGAAATTGCATGGTTGATCGCGCGGACCGTGACGTCCGAAGCCGCCTGCATCAGCGCGATTTCGGCCGGTGTCTTGATCATCCGGCACCCGCGCACGACGGGGTTGGCCGACACGAGCAGCCGCGCATCGGGCAATGCACCAGCCAGCCCGTGGCTGATGAAGAAGCGCACTGTCTCCTCGATGCCGACGGGCCGCTGCGCCAAGCCGCGCGCCTTCAGGAAGTCGAGGACCAGCTCAATGGGGCTTTCGTCCTCCTGCCAGACCTTCACGTCGGCAGGCACGCCCAATGTCTCGCGGACCGACGGCTCCTCGAAGAACGGCGTGACAACGCAGGGCGTCCCTTCGCGGGGGATGACCACACAGGTCAGCCGCTCGCTGCGCCACCACTGGACGCCGGTGAAATAGTCGAGGCTCGACCCCGCCTCGATCACGATGGCGCCAATACCGTTCGCGCGCATCAGATCCTGCGCCTTGCCGATCCGCGCTGCACGCTCGGCCGGGCCGATACGGGCAATGGCGCCGGTGATCGACCCAAGCTCTGGCGCGGCGGCCCATGCGGGGCCGACTGCAGGAAGGCTAGCGAGTGCCAGCCCTGCCCCGCCTGTTGCCAATAGCGCTCGCCGGTTGATCATGTCGTCCTCCCGTTGCGGACATAGAGCGCCGCAAGCTCACGCACCAGCTTGGCGGCGAGGATGGCGGTGACGCCGGTTGGGTCGCGCGGCGGGCAGAGTTCGACGATGTCGGCCCCGACCAGCGGCACCGTCTGGCGGTCGAGCACGGCCAAAAGCTCACGCACGGTGAGGCCGCCAGGTTCGAGATGCGCCACGCCGGGCGCGATGCTCGGGTCGAAGCCGTCCATGTCGATGCTGATGTATAGCGGCCCCTCGAGGATCGGCACGCGATCGACCGAGAAATGCCGCATCTCGATCACGTCGACGCCAAAGCGCGCTGCCTGTTCCCGGCAATGACGGTTCAGCGTGCGGATGCCAACCTGCACCAGGCGTTTGGCATGCCCCGCCTCGAGGATGCGCGCGAACGGCGAGGCGTGGCTGCGCGGATCGTCGCCATAGGTGTCATAAAGATCTGGATGCGCGTCGAAATGCAGGATGGTCAGCGGACCATGCGCGGTGGCGAGCGCGGCGACGACCGGCACGGTGATGGCGTGGTCGCCGCCGAGGACCAGGGGCATGGCGCCCGACGCCATCGCGTCGACAACGGCTTCGAACAGGCGTGCGTCATCAGCGGCAGTGGAGATCAATGTGTCGGCAAGCGGCATGTCGCCACGATCGTCGAGCCGCACATCGATCCCAAGTTCGATGCCCGATTCGGCGGCGGCATTGCCATGATCGCTGGCGATCGCCGCACGGATCACCGCCGGCGCTGATGCTGCCCCCCGGATAAAGGACGAATGGCAATCGGTCGGGGCGCCGATCAGCGCGACGACCGGCGTCGAAGAGGAGGTCATGCCGTCGCGTGCCACAACCATGCGGCCGCAGGGAAGCGGACTTCGCCATCCTCGATATGCCGATCGAGCCAGGATCTCAGGCGCGGCGCGATGGCCGCGCGCGCGCCGGCGTCGAGCGTTGCGAGATGCCGCGCCGCTGGCCCGATCCGCATGAAAAAGTCAAAGGCGTCGGCAGCCGGATCCTCTCCGCCACCGGGGACATAGTGGTAGTCGACACGTTCGGGTTTGGCATTCATCCACCCGGACACGCGCAGAATCTCGTGCACCCGGTCGGCGTCGGCAAAGGCGAAAGGACCGGGCGCATATGGATCGACCGGAGGCGGCGTGTCGAGCAGTTCGGCAAGCCCGCTTGCCCAGAGATTGTCTGCGCGGTCAGCAAAACAGGTAAAGGCAAAGGGCGCGCCGGGGGCCATAAGCCCATGCAGATGCGAAAAGGCGGCAACCGGATCATCGAAGAACATCACGCCGTGGCGTGACAGCGCGGCATCGAAAGGCGCATCACCTTGCCAGAAGCCGGCATCGCCCGACTGGAAGACCAGGTTCGCCACCCCCTCACCCCGTTTACGCGCCACTGCGATCAACTCGTCCGACAGGTCGAGGCCGGTCACGTGAAGCGCCGGGTTTTCGTCGGCGAGCCGCAGCGCCGTCTGCCCCGCACCACAGCCGATATCCAGGACACGGCGCTGGCTGGCGCCTCCGGCTGGCGAAAGTGCCGACGCCAGCGCATCGACAAGCTTTGCCGTCAACTGCCCAAAACTGCGATCGGTGCGCACCCACTCCGCGGCCCAAGTGCCGCCGACGCGCCCGCGCCATTCCTCGCCCGCAAAATTCTCAACGGATGCCATGGTCACTGCTCCCTCTGGAGCCGACGCCTACCACAGATGGCGAGGGTGGTAAGTTCCGCAATCATTGCTGACAGGCCATCGACCACCGCGCTTACGATGACCAGGTTTCAGACCGCCCTATTCGGTGACCCAAACGGCAAGTTCGCAGCCGCCGGGCTCGCGGAAATGAAAGCGGCGCCCCCCAGGGAAAGCAAAAATATCGCGCGTGAGGATGCCGCCAGCCGCGATCACATCGCGGCGCGCGGCCTCAAGGTCGTCAACCCGAATGACGGCAAGGGGCGCCGCAACTGCTTCACCGGGCGTGCTGTCCAGCCCGATATCAACATCACCCGTCGTCGTTGCCGCATAGGTGGGTCCGAACTGGGCAAGCGACCAACCAAATGCCGCCTCGAAGAAAGACTTCGAAGCGGCACAATCGACGACAGGAAACTCGACGTAATCGAGGCGCGCCGTACCCATGGCTTAGGCGTCGTCGTCTGCGCTCGGGCCGACCATCAGCGCATCGGCGACATCGTCGGTCTTGGCACGGATCGCCTTTTCGATGCGATCGGCAACCTCTGGATTCTCAGTCAGATAGGTCTTCGAATTCTCGCGACCCTGGCCGACACGGGTCGAGTCATAGCTGAACCATGCGCCCGACTTCTCGACGATGCCCGCCTTGACGCCCAGGTCAAGGATTTCGCCGACCTTGGAGATCCCCTGCCCGTACATGATGTCGAACTCGACCTGCTTGAAAGGCGGGGCGACCTTGTTCTTGACGACCTTTACCCGCGTCGTGTTGCCGACGATGTCCTCGCGATCCTTGATCTGGCCGGTGCGGCGGATGTCGAGGCGGACGCTGGCATAGAATTTGAGCGCATTGCCGCCGGTCGTCGTTTCGGGCGACCCGTACATCACGCCGATCTTCATGCGGATCTGGTTGATGAAGATCACAGTGCACCGCGAACGGCTGATCGAACCGGTGATCTTGCGCAGCGCCTGGCTCATCAGGCGGGCCTGCAGACCGACATGGCTGTCGCCCATTTCGCCCTCGATTTCGGCGCGCGGCACAAGTGCTGCGACCGAATCGATTACCAGAACGTCGATCGCGTTCGAACGAACGAGCGTGTCGCAAATCTCCAGGGCCTGTTCGCCGGTGTCGGGTTGCGACACAATCAGTTCGTCAATGTTGACGCCCAATTTTTTGGCATAGACCGGATCGAGCGCATGCTCGGCGTCGATGAACGCGGCCGTGCCGCCGATCTTCTGTGCCTCGGCAATGGCATGCAGTGCCAGCGTCGTCTTGCCCGAAGACTCGGGACCGAAAATCTCGACAATGCGCCCGCGCGGCAAACCACCGATGCCGAGCGCAATGTCGAGGCCGAGCGAGCCGGTCGACACCGCCTCGATCTGCATCGCTTCCTTGCTGCCCAGCTTCATCGCCGAGCCCTTGCCAAACGCACGATCGATCTGGGCAAGCGCCGCTTCGAGCGCGCGTTGCCGGTCCGTCGTTGCCGCTGTCGTTCCCAACGCGCCCATATCCCCGCCAATCACCTTAAGTTGCGCCGCCATTGCCGTTCCTCCTAACCGCTGGACGCATCGGGTCAACGCGCCATTTCGATTTCGTATCGCGTTTGTTCTCATAGAACAAGCGTGGAACATAAAAAAGAGCGCCGGGTCTATTTTAGCGCAAGCGTCGCCTTGACGGCCTCGGCCAGCGCCTTCACTGAAAAGGGTTTTGGAATGAACCCCATGCGGTCGAGATCAATGGTCTTGCGCAGTTGTTCTTCGGCATAGCCCGACATGAACAAGATCGGCAGATCGGGAAACTGAGCGCGCGCGGCACGCCCGAGTGTCGGGCCATCCATCAGGGGCATCACGACATCGGACACGATCAGGTCGATCTTCGTCCCCGTATCTAAAATGGCCATTGCCTCTCCGCCATGCGCCGCCGTCAGCACCGTATACCCATGACGGACAAGCGCGCGCTCGGCGACAGCGCGGACCATGTCTTCGTCCTCGACAAGCAAAATTGTGCCGCTGCCCCAGAGTTCGGCTGGCTTGGCTGCAGTGGCCACGGCGGGCGTCGTTTTTATCGCCGACTCGTGGTGCACCGGCAAGAAAATGGAAAATGTCGTGCCTTGCCCAAGGTCAGAATCCGCAAAGATAAACCCGCCCGACTGCTTCACAATCCCATAGACCGTCGAAAGCCCCAGGCCAGTCCCCTTGCCGACATCCTTTGTGGTGAAGAACGGTTCGAAGATTTTCGACAGGTTTTCGGGCGCGATGCCCGTGCCAGTGTCGGTTACGCTCAGCGCCGTATAATCCGCCACGGGAAGGAAATCGGTCGCCAGTTTGCGGACTTCGTCGGCAGTGACACGATAGGTCCGGAGGGTCACCTTGCCAGCCTTGTCGCCCTTTGCCTGGATGGCGTCGCGGGCATTCACGACAAGGTTCACGATCACCTGTTCGATCTGGCCGGGGTCGGCGCGTACCGCACCCAAAGCGCGGCCGTGATTGATGACGAGATCGACTGTCTCGCCCAACAGCCGCTGGAGCAGGTTGGACACTTCAGAGACAATGTCGGGCAATTGGAGGATTTGCGGGCGCAGGGTCTGTTGCCGCGAGAAAGCGAGCAACTGCCGCGTCAGCCCGGCCGCCCGATTCGAATTGTTCCGGATCTGCTGGATATCGTCATAGTCGCTGTCACCCGGCGTATGGCGCATCAGCATGAGATCGCAATACCCCAAAATGCCGGTCAGGATATTGTTGAAGTCGTGCGCGACACCGCCGGCCAGTTGCCCAACCGCCTGCATCTTCGTTGCCTGGGCGACTTGGCGCTGCAGCTTCGATTCTTCGGTATTGTCCTTCAGGCTGAGCAGCACGGCTGCTTCGCCAAGCCCGCGGGCACCGGCGATCGTGAGCGCTACAGGGTCATCGGGGCGGTCCTTGAGCCGTACCGCGATGTCGCCCGAAACGGCATGTCCATTGGTAAAGCGTCGCACTGCGTCGGCCACCGCTGCCTTGTCCTCGCGGATGAACAAGTCGCCGGGGTAAACCGGATTGGCGCCGGCGGCGACGCTCGCTGCACGGATGAATGCATCATTAAGGTACAGGAAACGTCCGTCGCGGTCCGCAAGGGCAAGGCCCAGCGGCAACATCGACAGCAACATCTGGAGCGGCACGTCGGTCCCGGCCCCGCTGCCGCCCTCATCGTCGATCAGCACGATGATGCGGTCGCCATCCTCACGCTCGGCGTCGAGCGGGATCTGGAGCAAGCGGAGCGGCAGGCCCATGAGCCCCTCATGCGCGAAGCGAATGGTCCCGTCGCTGGCGGACGTGAGCAACGTCACGAAATCACGGCCAGCAATCGGCGCATCTGTTCGCCCCGTTGCGCGCAGCACCATGACCCTGTTTGCTGCACGCACGCGCCCCTCGCCGCCGATCAAGGCAACCATGATACCAGCGGCGCCCAATCGATCGCCCCACCCCTGGTCGAGCAGCTCTGGCAAGGCGATCGCCGGATTGCCCTCGGCCCCTTCGCGGAAACGCCAGACCAGGCAATCGTCGGCATGCCCGCTGCGCGCAATCTCGACGGTCACATTGCGTGACGCCGCGCGCGTATTGAGCGACATGGCACCGTCGCGCCAGGCCGCTCGACCTGCGGCGACCAGGTCACCGCCGTCTGCCGACAGATTGGTTGGCGCCGTCGCGCCGAACCAGCTGTCGTAGAGCGCATTGGTGCAAACCAGCCGCCCGTTGCGATCGATGACGGCGAGCGCCGTTTCGCCATTATCGGCGGCATCGCGGACGAGCGCCCAGTCGATCGTGCGTTCGGCGCGTTGCGGCGGCGGATAAAGTTGCCGCGCCAAGAGCAGCAAGCCGCCGATCGCGATCACTGTCGCGGCAAAGGCGGCAGCAATGATCGGCTGACCCGACGCCTTGAAAACCAGCAAGCCGGAACCAATTGCTGCCAGGGCAACAGCGGAACCCACGAGGCGGTCGGCCACGCGCGGCGGCAATTGTGCCGCAATCCGGGCCAAGGTCATGTTCACCCGCGATCCCGCAGGATGCGCGCCGATTCGCGCTTCCAATCCTTTTCCTTTTCGTACTCGCGCTTGTCCTGGTGCTTGCGTCCCTTGGCGATTGCGATCTCAACCTTGGCGCGTCCGCGGCCGTTGAAATAGATCGACAACGGGACCAGCGTCATGCCCTCGCGCGAGATGGCCTTTTGCATTTTGGCGATTTCGCGTTCGTTGAGCAACAGCTTGCGTGGGCGCTTGGGCTCATGGTTCTCGCGGTTGCCGTGGCTGTATTCGGGGACGTTGCTGTTCACCAGCCAAACTTCCCCGCCCTTCACCTCGGCATAGGATTCGGCAATCGAGCCCTCCCCGAAACGCAGCGACTTCACCTCCGTGCCGGTCAGCATGATGCCAGCCTCATAGGTATCCTCAATGGCATAGTCGTACCGCGCGCGCCTGTTTTCGGCGACGGTCTTGGCCTTGATCTGTTCGGGACGTGGGCGTGCCATGGCGTGGTCTAGATCAGCCCCGCGTGCACGAGCGCCGCGTCGACTGCGGCACACGAAGCCGCCGAGGGCGGAGTCATCGGCAAACGCAGTTCCGGCACCATCCAGTCGACGAGCCTCGCCATCGCATATTTCGTAGGACCAGGTGATGCATCAGAAAATAGCGCCGCATGCAGCGGATATAGTTTGTCATTGAGCGCGCGCGCGAGCGCATAATCGCCTGCCGCACATGCCGCCTGAAAGTCGGCACAAAGCTTTGGCGCGACGTTTGCCGTCACCGAGATCGCGCCAACACCGCCTGCGGCATTATACGACAATGCCATATCGTCGTTCCCGGACAGCTGGCAAAACGAAGTCCCCGCCGACAGGCGGTGCGCGGCGATGCGCGCCATGTTGCCGCTGGCATCCTTGATCCCGACGACAGTGGGCAGTTCGGCGAGCCGGGCAACGGTTTCGGGCAAGATGTCTGTCACCGTGCGACCCGGCACGTTATAAAGCACGATTGGCAGATCGCTAACGCTGGCGAGGTGCGCATAATGCGCAAAAATACCCTCTTGATTTGGCCGGTTGTAATAAGGCGCGACAACCAGCGCAGCGGCAGCGCCCGCCTTCTCGGCAAATTCGATGTGGCGCACCGCCGTTGCTGTATCGTTCGACCCGCAGCCCGCTATCACCGGCACGCGCCCGGCGGCTGCCTCGATGCAGATTTCGATGACCCGGTAATGCTCGTCGAAGCTCAGCGTCGCGCTCTCGCCTGTCGTCCCGCAGGGCACGAGTGCAGCCGAGCCATTGTCGATCTGCCAGTCGACGAGCGCGCGGAAACCCGCATCGTCAACCTTACCGTCCCGAAACGGCGTCACCAGTGCCGGAATCGAGCCGGAAAACATGATCTTGTCCCTTCACGCATGTGGTGCACTGCGGCATAGCAGTGCGATGAGCAGCATTCACCTGGCCCGCATTTTTCTCGAACGTTCAGCGTCTGATAAGGACGCATGTCCCAGCATGTCCAGCATGTCGCCCAAATTGATGTCGCGCCTTGTCGCTTCTGCCCTGCTTCTTGCTGCGCCGGGGGTCGCGGTGGCGCAGGATCTGATCACCCCGCCACCGCCATGGTCACCCGCTGTCGTCAATGAGTCCGCGCTTGGCGTCGCCCTGTCGGAATGGAGTACGCTGCGCCAGTCGGAAGCATTGCCCTTTTCGTCCTATGCGCGCTTCCTGATCGCACATCCTGGCTGGCCCATGGAGGCGGCGCTCCGCAAATCCGCAGAGCGGGCGCTGCGGACCGATGCCGAGGACCCGCAACTTGTTGCCGGCTATTTCGCCAGATTTGCGCCGGCGAACGCGACGAGCACGCTGCGCCATGCCGAGGCACTCGACGCGATCGGTCGGCGCGATGAGGCAAAGCGCGTGGCCAAGCGTGCCTGGACCATGGGCGTGCTCGCGCCGGTCGACGAATCTCGCCTTCTCACGCGCTGGCCCGGGCTTTTGTCCACGGCAGACCATGACGCGCGGATGGAGCGACTGTTGTGGAGCCGGTCGATGACGCTCGCTGGCCGCCAGTTGTCGCTGACCAGCCCGTCGCGCCAGCCGCAGTTCGATGCGCGCGTTGCCATGCAGGCAAAAGCGCCCGATGCAGCGACAAAGTTGAGCTCTCTTGCGGCCGAGGCCAGCGGCGATCCGGGCTTCCTTCTCGACCGTATCAACTGGTTGCGGCTGTCGGGGCAGGAATATGCGGCGCAGGCGCTGCTTGCCGCACCGCGCCGCCTGACTGCGCCGCCGCTCGATGCCGAAAAGTGGCTCGATATGATGGTTGCCGTCGCGCGCAACGCCGCCGCGCAGGGCCAGTTGCAGACGGCCTATGACGTCGCCCGTCAGGTGGACGATATCTACCCGGCGGGCACGGTCGTGCGCAACCGCCCCATTGGCGAGCGCGACGAATATACCAATGCGACCTGGCTCGCTGGCACGATCGCGCTGAACCGGCTCGAACGGCCGGGCGATGCGATCCGAATGTTCGACCTTTATGCGCGTGCCGCGCGCTCGCCACAGACCAGGTCAAAGGGGTTGTATTGGGCAGGCCGCGCGGCCGAGGCCGCCAGACGCGGGGACATCGCGCGCAGCTATTACGAGAGCGCAGCCGCCCTCTTCGACCAATTCTATGGCCAGCTTGCCGCCGAACGCCTCGGCCGTGCACCCACCATCCCGCCCGTCATGACACGCGTTGAGATTTCACAAAACCAGCGCACGGCGTTCTACAATCAGGAAATTGTCCGCGCGACACAGATCCTGGGCCAGCGGGGCGATCACCTGAACCAGACGCTGTTCGTGCGCCAGATCGCACAAGCCGCCAATACTGACACAGATCATGTGCTTGCCGTCGAGCTTGCTCAGCGCATTGCCCGGCCGGACCTTGCGGTCATGGTCGGGCGCAGTGCGGGGATCAACGGCTATGCAGATTATGTCCGCGCCGGTTTTCCCGTCGTGCCGGTCCCGGCCGAGGCATCGGGCAACTGGACAATGGTCCACGCGATCGCGCGCCAGGAAAGCCAGTTCGACCGCGCGGCACTCAGCCGCGCCGGAGCACGCGGGCTGATGCAGTTGATGCCAGGCACGGCCCGCGAAACGTCGGTCAAGATCGGCGCGACCTATGACATGGGCGCGCTGACCAATGACCCTCAGTACAATATCCGTCTTGGCAGCTGGTATTTCGAGCGACTCATGGACCGCTACAACGGCAGCTACCCGCTGGCGGTTGCGGCCTATAATGCGGGGCCGGGCAATGTGAACAAATGGCTCGCCGCAAACGGTGACCCGCGCGCCGGCAGCATCGACATCCTGCAATGGATCGAGGCAATCCCGCTGAGCGAGACGCGCGGCTATGTGCAGCGTGTGCTCGAAAATGCTGTGGTCTACGACCTTGTCGACCCGACCAAGGCACGGGTGCGGAGCGACACCCCGCTGTCGATGTACCTGGGCAAGCGGACAGCAGGTTGAGCGACCCGATAACGCCCGCCGGGCTGGAAGCGCTGCGCGCCGAATATACGCAATTGATGACGGTCGAACGGCCCGCAACCGTCGACATCGTCAGCTGGGCCGCAGGCAACGGCGACCGCAGCGAGAACGGCGACTATATCTACGGCCGCCAGAAACTGCGCGCGATCGACCGGCGCGCGGGGTTTCTCGCGAAACGGATCAAGGAGGTCACTGTCGTAGATCCCTCTGCCCAGACCGACCACAAACACGTCCGGTTCGGGGCGACGGTAACCATCGCCGATGCAGACGACCGCGAACGGACAGTCACGCTGGTTGGCCAGGACGAAAGCGATGCCGCTGCCGGGCGGATCAGCTGGACCAGCCCGATGGCACGCGCCCTGCGCGGTGCGGCAGTCGGCGACGTTCGGCGCGTGAAGCTGCCGGGCGGTGAGATCGAGGTCGAGGTGGTGACGATCACCTATCCTGCGGCCGGGAATGTCACGCGGACAGTCAGCCCGTCGCGGTCCTCATAATCGATCGACCCGCGCAGCTGCGACACAAAGCCTTCAATAATGCGGGTGCCCAGCCCTGTCGACGCAGCGGATGCCACATCCGTCATGCCATGCCCATTGTCGGCTACGCTCAAGACCGCATCTGCACCGCGCCGTTCCAGAGCGATCACAATCTGGCAGTCGGCGACGTCGGAAAATGCGTGCTTCAGGCTGTTGGTAACCAGTTCGGTCACGAGCATCGTGACCGTGATCAGCCGCGACAAATCGAGCTGCAGTTCGTCCGACGTGACGCGCACCGACACATCGGCGCGGCCGGCGGCGCTCGTCAGGTCGGTGACCACGTCCCGCAGGACCTCACCGACCGGGCGGTCGACAAGGGCCGGATCGTAGAGGCGTCGATGGATCCGGGCCATTGTTTCGATTCGCTCGCGCGCCTCGTCGAGCGCAGCCGCACCTTCCGGTCCGGCCTTTCGCCGCTGCAAGTGAAGCAGGCTGGCGACAAAGGTCATGTTGTTGGCAACGCGGTGCTGCAATTCTTGGAACATCGTCTGCTGGTGATCATAAAGCTGCTCGGTCAACGCCTGTGACGCCTCAAGCCGCCGCTGCGCGACGCGCATCAGGTGGATCAGCGCGATGTCGACCGTGACGATGAAAATGTAGAAGGCCATTGCCAGATAGCCCGGCCCGTAGAGCATCCAGCTCCCAAAGGGGGGAAGGAAAAAATACCAGCTGAACAGCCCCCCCGCGATGGCGCAAATGACGCCTGGCCCCGTTCCCAAGAAGAAAGCGGAGAAGATAACTGCTGGAAAAAAGGTCAGAAATGGAAACCCTTGCGGCAGTTGAGCGTCGACCGCCACGCGGATCGCGCACGCAAGTGCACTGGCGCCGAACGCCGCTGGATAGGCCATGAAAGGCGATAAGCCAGGCGAGCGCGCCGGGAAGGAGCCGGTATCAGGTTGTGCGCGCAAGCTCATTTTTACCCCGATGCGCGAAAAGGTACGCCGGGGCAATGAACGGGCCGGGGCTATAAACTAGGATGCGCCAAACGCCGCCTTCGCCAACGCCACGACTTCCGGATCGGCCTCCAGCGGCTTCATGTCCACGGCCGCTTCCAGCCGGTCCGCGACATAGGTCATCACAGCGATCCGTGACGCTTTCTTGTCGTTGGCGTCGATCACCTTCCATGGCGCCCAGCGCGTGTCGGTGCGCTCGAACATGGTGTGATAGGCCTTCAGATAATCTGCCCGCCGCGCGCGGTTGCGGTAATCGTCCTTGCCGGTCTTCCAGCGCTTCCACGGGTCGTCGAGCCGGTCCTTGAAGCGCTTGTCCTGTTCCTTTTGCGTGACGTGCATGAACAGCTTGATCAGCGTGACGCCATTGTCCTTTTGCTGCGCCTCGAACTCGTTGATCTCGTCATAGGCGCGCTTCCACTCGACCTCGGTGCAGAACCCCTCCACGCGCTCGACGAGGACGCGACCGTACCAGGTGCGGTCGAAGACGTTGATCTCGCCGCGGCCCGGTAGACGTTTCCAGAAACGCCAGAGGAAGTGGCGGACCCTTTCCTCCTCGCTCGGCGCACAAACCGGCCAGACTTCATACCAGCGCGGGTCCCACGACGCGGTCAGCCGCTGGATCGCACCGCCCTTGCCGCTTGCATCCCATCCCTCGACCGCGATGATCGCGCTCTTGCCATGGATAATGTGCGCCGCCTGAATGCGCTCGAGCCGCGCCGTCAGCTTGGCGACGTCGGCATCATAGTCGCCGTCGTAATCGGCGCCACGCTCGAATTCGGAAAGATTGATGGCCATAAGCGCACCCTAGCGCGAGACCGGTTAAGGTTCCATATCGGCGCGCATGACCGCTGTCACAGTCTGGTACGACGGGGCCTGCCCCCTGTGCATCCGCGAGATCGCGCTGATGCGTCGGCTCGACCGCGCAGGGACAATCGATTTCGTCGACGTCGCGCCGGAGGAGGCCACCTGCCCCATCGACCGCCAGCTGCTGCTCGCGCGGTTTCATGCGCGCGAGGGTACCGAGAGTTCTGGGGCGCCGATCCTCGACGGCGCGGCGGCCTTCGCGGCGATGTGGCGTGCGATCCCGCTGCTGCGCCCCTTGGGCCTTGTGGCGCGCAATGGCATGGTGCTGGCCGGGCTCGAGCGGCTTTATAGCGCCTTTCTCCGGGTGCGGCCCGTGCTACAAAGTTGGGCGCGATAACGACCCGGCAAGAAGCAGCACCGCGTTGCCCAGCCTGTTCACCTCGGCCTTGGCGCCCTCGCCCGGCCCGATTTCACCGGCATGGACTGATATGCCGGTTATATGGACCGTCACGCCGATGACGGGATCGAGGGGTGGCTGGTGTCGATGTCCTCCTTCACGCCAGAACGGGTCTCACGGGAAATGCACCTCAAGGTCGCGAAAAATCGTCACCTGCGTCACGGGCGCGATGACCATCCACCAGGAACTGGCTGACAGCAGTAAGCCGACGGTCGCGCTGGCCGCGGCCGGCTATGCGATCAACCCGCCGGGGGCGTGGCTCACGGGGGACGTTGTACAAAGCGCGACAGCGGTGTGCGTGACGGCGGGCTGGGGGACGGAGCATCGGCAGCGGTGACAATCGCTATTTCTGTATATACAAAACTGCTCAGGGATATCCGCTTCGACCTGGCCAAGCGCGCAATCACGCTGGCCGAGCGTGGTTTGGATTTCGTCGACGCGCCGTTTGTTTTTGCCGACCAGATCTACACCGGCGAGGACGACCGGTTCGACTACGGCGAAATCCGGTGGGTCACTTATGGCTATCTCGACAAGCGCGCTGTTGTGGTCGTCTGGATAGAATGCGACGGCGTGCGACGCATCATTTCGATGCGGCACGCGCATGAGGAGGAAATGGCCAATGTCAGACTGGGTTGACCCCGACGATGCCCCGCTGCTGACGAAGGAATTCTTCGACCGCGCCGAAATACGTATCGGCGGGAAGGTCGTGCGCGAAGCAAGCGGTACGCTGACCAAGGACTGGAGCAAGACCGGCCGCCCGCCGGTCGGCGACACGCCCAAGGAAGCGGTCAGCCTGCGCCTCGACCGAGACATGGTCGCCAAGTTCCGCGAGAGCGGGCCGGGATGGCAAACGCGGATGAATGCGGCGCTGCGCAAGGCTGCAGGGTTGGGGTGAGGCATCCGGCAGAAATCGTCACCCTCAAGTCGTTTCTGGGTTTATTCCTCCGCCGGACGCATATTGAATGTGAGGACCGGGTCTCACGGGAAATGCACCTCAAGGTCGCGAAAAGTCGACATCTGCGTCACGGGCGCGATGACCATACACCAGGAACTGGCTGACGGCAGCAAGCCGACGGTCGCGCTGGCCGCAGGCGACTATGCGATCAACCCGCCGGGGGCGTGGCGCACGGCGGACGTGGCGGAAAGCGCGACAGCGGTGTGCGTGACGGCGGGCTGGGGGACGGAGAATCGGCCGCGGTGAGGTAAGGCTAACCGAATAAGGCTGCATCATCGCGTTTTGTGTGGAGCACTCGCATAATCAGGACGACTTCGTCATCGAGCCGGTAGAATATGCGGTGACTGCGATTTCGGATGAAGCGCATTTCGGGCGCAACCTCGGGATAAACCGGCCCGATAAAGGGATATTCCAGCAACCGGTCGAACGTGCGTTGCAGGCCGAGCAGATATGCCTCGGCTACCCGCCGTCCGAATTTGCCTAAACTGAATTCGTAAATCTGGCGGAGATCGAACCGTGCCGCCGATTGCGTATCAAGCCGCCGCACGTTGCTCGCGACCCTCAGCGATGATCTCGCTGATCACATCGCGCGGGTCTTTGCCTAGTGTGTCCGATGCCAACCCATCGTCGATCATCGACTGCACCCACGCCGTTTCAGCTGCACGTTCCTGATCGCGACGCATCAAATCGCGGATATAGTCGCTGGTGCTGGCATAACGCCCCCCGGCGACACGCTTGTCGGCCCATTCTTTCAAGCCGTCGGGGACGGAGATATTGAGTTGCGGCATGGTTTTTTGATACAAGTCTGCGCAGATTCGCACAAGATGCATTTCAGGAGCCGGCCAGCCTGCGCCTGGGCCGCGAGATCGTCGTCAAGTTCCACGAGAGCGGGCCATGCTCACAAACGCGGATGAATACAGCGCTGCGCAAGGCGGCGGGGCTGGGGTGATCCGAATGCCTCGCTCGACCGGCAATCCGGCTGGATTGCGCAGCCCTGCGCGACAG
>JBMOGG010000043.1:0-19696 GCA_049318505.1 Sphingomonas sp.
TAGCGCGTGGGCGGCGGGGTCAGGGCAGGCACGTGGCGCGCGGCATCGCGCGCATCGATGCCGGGTGGCGGGGCGGCCACGATCGTTTGTTCCCCGCGCATTGCCGCTGCCGCCCGGTGGATCGCGCGGCGGATCCGCGGATAGGTGCCGCAGCGGCAGATGTTCGTAATCGCCGCATCGATGTCGGCATCGGTCGGTCGGTTGTTCGTCGTGCGCAGCAGCACCGATACCGCCATAATGAAGCCCGGCTGGCAGAACCCGCACTGTGGTACCTGTTCGGCGACCCATGCCTGCTGCACGGGATGGCTGCGGTCGCGCGACAGCGCCTCGATCGTGGTGACGAAGCTGCCCTCCACCTGTCGCAGCGATACCGTGCAACTGCGCACGGCCCGCCCGTCGATGTCCACCGTGCAAGCCCCGCAATCGCCGGTGCCGCAGCCATATTTCGTGCCGGTCAGGTTCGACGCATCGCGCAACGCCCATAGCAGGGGCGTGGCCGGGTCCATGCGGTAACTGATCGGCTGGTTGTTGATGGTCAGGTTAGTCACGCCAGCTGCGATCTGCCCGGTCGATCATGCGTACCATCGCATCGAATTCCGCCTTGCCGGGGCCGCCCGGAATCTGCGTCATGTACAGGTCGCGTTGGTGGATAGCGACGATTTCGGGCGACACGGTGATCGGTTTGCCGGCGGACAGGGTCGCCAGCGCGATTTCGCAGGCCCGCTGCAAGGCCCAGTGTTTCAGGAACACCTCGGGCAGCGTCTTGCCCATTGCCAGGATGCCGTGGTTGCGCAGCAGCATCATCGATTTGCCGCCTAGCGATTCGAGGAAGCGTGGCCCCTCCTCGTCGCGCACCGTGACGCCCTCAAAGTCATGATAGCCGAGTTGCCCGACGAAATTGCACGCATAGAAATTGACCGCCGGAAGCCCACCCTCGAGCGACGCCATCGCCATGCCGGCCGTTGTGTGCGTGTGGGCGATGGCATGGGCGTCAGCTATGTGACGGTGGAACAGCGCGTGCTGGACGAAACCTGCGCGGTTCACATGCCATTCGGTGGGCGCCAGAATGTTGCCGTCGATGTCGATCTTGACGAGGCTCGACGCGGTGATCTCGCTGAAATGCATCCCATAGGGATTGATCAGGAAAGCGCCCTCTTCACCCGGCACCTTTACGGTGATGTGATTGAAGATCAGCTCGTCCCACTTCATGTGCGCGAAGATGCGGTAACAGGCGGCAAGCTCCTGCCGCGCGGTCCATTCGGCGTCGGACATCGTGTTCGTTTTCAGCGCGGTCGCCATGGCGTCTCTCCTGTCTTGACCCCTGCATGCCACGCGGCGGGCGGCGACCGCAAGCCGCAGGCAACACTGGGCAGGCAAAACATGGCGAGTGGCAGTCAGTTCGCCTGGCAGCTCTGGAGGGGCATCTGACTGCCGCCCGTCGCGGCCATGGCGCTGCAAAGTTTACGATTGGCGTGGGTGCCAAGGTCGATCTCGATATTCCCGCTTTACGGTAGCAGTGTAGCGGGCACCTGGTTGTAGAACGATGGCGGGATCTGGAGGTTCAAAGGGGTTATCAAAAAGCGCGCCGGCCAGGTAGGTCATAAGGCCGTTCCCGCTGGTCAGGCCCGACGCGGGAATCTGGTTAATGCCCGCGATGACCGCGCCTTGCGCGCTGCCGCCATAGGGAAGGCTGCCGGTCAGGCTCGCCAGCGTGTCGCCGTTGACAAGGCCGGTGACCGTCGCGCCATTGCCCCCACGGAAGGCGTTCGCGTCAAAGCTGTGGTCGGCGTTATTGGCGGTGATGGTGAGCGATGCCGGATCGATGCGATAGGCATTTGCGTTGCCCGCCGCCTCGACAGGGGTGATCGCATAGCTGCCGCTGCCCTGGCGATCCATGCCCAGCCAATCCTGAGCGATGATTGACTAAATTGGGCGCGAAGTCCGAAACGGCGGAGCATCAGCCTATTATGGGACATATTCAAGTTGTCAGCAGATAGGTTGGCCAATAACCATGAACATGAAAAGCGGCGCCGCTGCCCGAATGTCGCTCGATCGGTCGATCCGGCTTGCAGGCGTGGCACTTCTTGCCCTCATGCTGCTGTGTGGCGGCACCGGAATCGGCGCGGCATGGATCCAGTCGGGGGCGTTGCATCGCCAGGCCGTATCGTCGGCCCTGCTCTCCAATCACCAACTGGTCGACATGATGCACGATGCGGTCCGTAGCGATGCGTTGGGCGCCCTGCAGGCGCTGGATCCGCAAAGCGGCCTCAAGCATGACGACATCGTCAACGACTTCAACGAACATCTGAAGGACCTGCGTTCCGGTATTGCGGCCGACGTCGCCTATACGGGCTCGCCCAACGTGATGGCCGCGACGTCGAAACTGGCGGACCCGATGGAGGCCTATGCCCGGTCGGCCAAGAGCATCATTGAGATGGCCCGCACCGATCCAGACCGCGCCAAGCGCGAGCTGCCAGGGTTCTTCAAAGAATTTCGCGCTCTTGAAGAATCGATGGGCGACGCATTGGATGCCATTACCGCCAATGCGGTCGCGACAACCAAACGCGCCGAATCTATTGGCACATATGCGGTGATCATCCTGTTTATCACCATGGCCACGGGCATTGTCGGGACGCTGGCCTTTGTGCTGCTCGCCGTCCGGCGCGTCATCCGCCCCATCGAAGGGTTGGCCGTGACGATGCGTGAGTTCGGCACGGGCAATCTTGCAGTCGAAGTCATTGGCGCAGATCGCCAGGATGAGTTAGGTGACATGGCCCAGGCCATGCTCGCCTTGCGTAACCAGCTTCAGGCGGCCGAAGCGTCCAAACAGGCCCAGGCACAGCTCATTGTCGACAGCCTGGGCGAGGGGTTGACAGCTCTGGCCGACGGCGATCTGACAGCAGAGGTTTCGGCCAATCTCCAGCCTCCCTTCGCGGCGCTCAAGGAAAATTTCAACACCGCTGTCAAGAGCCTGCGAACCCTGATCGGATCGGTCGCGGAAAGCGCCTCGAGGCTCCGCACCGGGTCGGATGAGATCGCCCAGGCCAGCGAAGACCTGGCCCGCCGTACCGAGAGCAATGCCGCCAGCCTCGAAGAGACCTCTGCGGCGATCACCCAGATGAACCAGCGTCTGCAGGCAACGGCAAGCGGCGCCCAGCGCACCGTTGACCGTGCGGACGGGGCCATGAAGAGCGTCGCCAGCGGTCGCTGCACGACCGATGAGGCTGTCCAAGCGATGACGCGCGTCAGCGAAAGCGCCAAGGGCATCGACAGTGTGATCGAAGGACTCGACAAGATCGCGTTCCAGACGCGCGTCCTCGCCATGAACGCTGCTGTCGAGGCCGGCCGGGCGGGCGAGGCCGGCCGCGGCTTTGCTGTCGTCGCCGATCTGGTTTCGGCGCTCGCAATGCGTGCCGAGGAAGAAGCAGGCCGCGCCCGCGACCATCTTACGGCGACACAGGCGGACATTGTTACTGCAGTCGACCGGGTGCAGGGCGTCGACAATGCGCTGCTGAATATCTCGAACGACGTCGACGAAGTGCATAAGTTGTTGGCGGGCATCGCGACCGACAACCAGGCGCAGTCGACGGCGATCGTCGAGATCAGCGCGGCGGTCGGCGCGATGGATCAGGCAACACAGCAGAACGCGGCCATGGTCGAGGAAACCTCTGCCGCGGCACGAAGCCTTACGACCGAGGTCGCGGCGCTGTCTGAGCGGGCTGCGCGATTCAGAATCGGTGACCCGGTACGCAGCACGGCTAGGCCGGTTGCCAGCCCGCGTTTACGGATTGCACCCCAAGCCCAAAAGCAAGTGGCCCGTCCGACCCCGACATTCGCGGGCGCTACGGATGCCAGTAGCGATGACTGGACATCGTTCTGAAACATTTTAGCTAAACATGGCGCGGGTCGACTGGCTGCGCGGCCAGTCGATCCGCGCCTGCGCTGCTGGATCAGGTTTTCAGCTGTTTCCCGATCGGGAGCTGACGAACGCGCTTACCGGTCGCCGCGAATAATGCATTGGTAAGTGCCGGCGCCGCAGGCGGCAAACCGGGTTCCCCGAGGCCACCCATTTCATTCCCACTGGCTATGAAATGCACTTCTACGGCGGGTGCATCCGCGAGCTTCAAGACCTCATAATCGTTGAAGTTGCCTTGCACCACGGCGCCCTTGTCAAGGGTGATCGCCTCACCGATCGCCGTCGAAAGGCCCATAACGATACCCCCCATCACCTGGGCCTCGGCGTTGCGCGGGTTTACCACCGTGCCGCAGTCCACGACGGCAATGACCCGCAAGACCTTGGGCGTGCCGTCAGCTTTCAGCGTTGCCTCGGTCACATGCGCGGCAATCGTATTGAACGATTCGACGATCGCGATCCCGCGCCCCGTCCCGGCCGGCAACGGCGTACCCCAACCACTTTGCTTGGCAGCCTCCTCCAGCACGGCGAGGTGGCGAGAGCCGGGCTTCAAGTGCCGCTTGCGAAACTCGAAGGGATCGACATTGGCGGCATGGGCGAGTTCGTCGATGAAGCTTTCGGTGTAAAACCCATGCTGCGTCGCGTTGACAGAGCGCCAGGCACCGACGGTCTGGTTTGAAACCTGCTTGAAATGGTGCCTTTGGGCGGCGGGCAGGTCGTAAAAAAGCGGCACGTCCGTCAGACCATCTTCGGGCTGAGCGAAATCCAGGCTCCAGGCGGCGATCTTTCCATTCGGCCCGAGTGCCGCCTTCATCGCGGCCGAGCTTTGCGGGCGATAGGCGCCCTGGGTAACCTCCTCTTCGCGCGACCAGATTAGTTTGATCGGATAAGGCACCTCCATCGCGACACGCACGACCTGGTCGACGATTTCCATGTACATCGGCAAGCGGCGGCCGAAGCTGCCGCCGATCAGCATGGGATGAAAACTGACCTTCCCCGGGTCCAAGCCGGCGGCTTTGGCCGCTGCCATCTTCGTCGCGAGCGGGTCTTGCATACCGCCCCAGACGTCGAGTTTGCCGTTGGTGTAATGGGCCGTTAGCGCGAACGGCTCCATCATGGCATGATGGAGGAACGGCAGACGATAATCGGCTTCGACGCGTTTTGCCCCGCTTGCGCCGAGCGCCGCGTCAACATCGCCGCTGCCCGCCTTTGCATCGGGCTTTCCCGCCGCGCGCAGCTTGTCCTGTTCGGCAAAAATGCTTTCTGTTGAAACCCGACCGTGTCCGCCGTCAGTGAATTTCGGCGACAGAGCGCGGGCCCCCTTAAGTGCCTGCCAATAACCTTTGGCCACAACGACGACGGCCGCGTCGAGCTTTATGACTTTTTCGACGCCCGCCACAGCCAGCGCCGGGGCCACATCGACCGAAGCCAGCTTGCCGCCCCGAACAGGGGCAGCAATTACCGTCGCGATGCGCATGTCGGGCCTGATGACGTCCATGCCATATTGCGCCGTGCCATCGACCTTTGCCGGAATGTCGAAACGCGGCACAGATTTCCCGATGTAGCGAAAATCCTTGGCTGCTTTCAAAGCGGGGGTGCCGTCGAGCGTACGCGTTGCCGCTTCCTGTGCCAGTTCGCCATAGCGAAGCGATCGCCCTGACTTTGCATGCGTGACTTTGCTGTCCGCTGTCGTCAGTTCTGCAACGCCTACGCCGAGCCGCTTGGCTGCCGTCTCGACCAGGGCCAGACGCGCCGATGCGCCGACCACGCGAAACCCTTTTTGCCCGGTAAAGCGCAAGGCAGATGACCCGCCGGTGATCTGCAAATCCATCGACCGCGTGATCATCGATAACAGCGACCCGGGCAGTGCAGCGGCAATGCCGGGGTAGCCCGACATTGCGCCCAGAAAACCGCGCCCGAGCGGAACGTTGGCGAAGGCGGATTCCGCAGGGGCCGCGACGACTTCGATCTTGCTCCAATCAGCATCGAGTTCTTCGGCAAGCATCTGGGCCAGGCCCGTATTCGATCCCTGACCAATGTCGGTATGCGGCGAAAACAGCGTGACCTTGTCGTCTTCGCCAATACGCAGCCAGGTTGCAAAGTTATGCCCATCCTTGCCGTTGGTCATCGTGGCGGCGGCCGTACTGGCTAAACTGTCGGCATATTTGATGGCGAAGATACCGCCACCGACTACCGCGGCGCTACCGATCAGGAATGTCCGACGGATCATGCCCATTGTTCAAACTCCTCAGGCTTGTGCAGCAACGGCGTGGATGGCGGCACGGATACGCGGGTAGGTCCCGCAACGGCAGATGTTCGTCATCGCCGCATCGATCTGCGCGTCGCTTGGCTTGGAGCTTTCGGCAAGCAAGGCAGCGGCGGCCATCAATTGGCCCGACTGGCAATAGCCGCACTGCGGCACCTGATGCGCGATCCAGGCAGCCTGGAGGGCATTTAGCGGACCTTCGGGCTTTGCCAGCCCCTCGATGGTGGTGATCGATTTTCCGGCAATCGCGCTGACCGGCACACTGCATGATCGCGCTATGCTGCCATCGATGTGCACGCTGCAGGCTCCGCAAGCCGCAATCCCGCACCCGAATTTGGTACCTGTCATACCCAGTTCTTCGCGAATGGCCCAGAGCAAAGGCGTCTCGGGATCCACCTCGAACTGCACTGCCTGACCATTGACCGTTGCTTGGATACTCATGTGCCTGCCTCTCCGCCTAACCACCGCGCACGTTTCGTATAGCAACTTAAAACGCGATTTGCGATGGCACCAGCGTTGTGCGTCCGCCGGTCCATTGCCAATCGTTTGATCGTCCATTCGAAAGATTGGTCAGTCGTCCGAACTCACGCAAGATTGCTGAGATCCCTGCCAGCGCGCACCCGGCGATTTCGCGCCGAAGCGATGAGCGCGGGGTAGGGTTATTGACGCTCGTCAATGACACCGGGCTGCGGCTGGAGGAGAACGACAGTCTCAAAAGCACGTGGAGGACCGGCATGAGACGGAGACAGTGATAACAGCCTCGCGCTGGCCTATGATCGACGCGCACGAAATCATCTGGCTGGTTGCGGATCATCACAAACAGCGCGGCCTTTGTACGGATCTAGAGCACATTGCCGATAATCTGCCGAATCTCCCGTCGGCGGACGACGTACGGCGCATAGGGGAGCGTCTGGCGGGCTATGCCGATCGACATTTCCCTCAGGAAAAAGAGTTGTTCCAGCGCTTGTCGGGCGACACGGCGTCCGCACCGGCAGCGCGCATCCTCAAGGAAATACAGCATAATCATGCGGTCGATGAGATGCACGCGGATGATTTGTCCGTCGAGCTACGGCGGCTTTCTGGCGCACCGCGGGCGGTGCCAGCAGGCGAACTTGCCTATATGCTGCGATGTTTCTTCGACGGGCGTCGGCGCGCAATGGCCTATGAAGAGCTTGCGCTGCTCAGTCTTGGCGACGAACGCCTGACGCCCGCGGCGAAAAACGCGGTCCTGCTGAGCTTTGGGGCGGGTTAAGCCTAATCGTTGCCCGCACGCGCCGCGAGGCCTGGCCGGTTCAGAATCGTCACGCCGCGCCCTGTCAGCAGCGCGATCAGGCCTGCCCCTTTCAGGTTGGTCAGTTGGCGGCTGACCGTTTCGATCGTCAGGCCAAGGACATCGGCCATCTGGCCGCGCGTCAGGGGCAAGTCGCAGCTGTCGGGCGCTCCATCGACAGCGCAGCGGTCCACCATTTCGAGCAGGAACCCCGCAACGCGCTCTTCTGCACTCTTTCGGCCCAGCGACAGCATGCGCGCACGGGCGTCGTCCAGCGCCACCATCGTGCGCCGCAGCAACATGCGCTCGAGCTTCGCATGATCGTCGAGGACGGTTTCGAAGCCGCGACGGGGATAGACGCACAGATCGGCGTCGCTGAGCGCGGTCACCGTCAGCGAGGTTTCGACGCGGAACGGCTGGCCCACAAAGTCGCCGGCGAAAAGCAGACCGACAATTTGTTCGCGACCGTCAACCGTCGCACTCGTCACCTTCAGCACGCCGGACACGATATTGGCGCAGATGTTGCTCGCTTCGCCCTCCCATACGAGAACCTGCCCACGCGATATGAGCTTATGCCGCGCAATGGCGTTGAGCGCGTCGAGCTCGTTGTCGGCCAGGCTCGCGCACAAGGCCGAATCGCGCACAGCGCAGTCGGCACATCGTTCTGGGACTGAAGTCATGCGATAGCTTATGCCAGCTTATCGCAGACATGTCAGGTTTCCTGATTGCCGTCGTCGAGGTTAGGCTCGTTTCGTAATCTATAGCATGTTGCGTGGCATGCGCCGGGGCACTTGGTGGGGTCCTTATCGCCCTTTTCGGGCAGTTGTACGGCATGAAAACGGCCAAGACACATCGGCAGCACGAGCAAATTCCCCGACGACGGCGCGATGGCCGCGAGCGCCATCCCGCTGATCGCCAAAACGGGCAGGGACGCACTAAAGGGACGCACTAAATCGCACTGCTGAAGGCAACGGCCGATTGCTGCCGATAAGGGTCCAGTGCCGCCGCGATGGCCCTGATATAGGGTGGCGCATCTTCGCTTATATGCAGAGTCACGCCTTCCCACCAGATCAGGCCGTGCGCCTCGAACCTGCTCAGCCGCCGGCGCAGATAGGTCAGGTTGAGCGCCGACAGGTCGGCATGACCGCGGCACAGCAAGGACTCGATCGCCCGGGCGCGCCGCTGGTCGTCGGGGGTGCGCCGCAAGCCGCGACTGACAGCGAACAGTCCTGCTGCAACGCTCATGCCCCAGCGCCCGGTGTTTTTCTCGTTCTGCAGCAGGCGATCGTTGAATGCACTGATCGCGCTCGCACCGATGCCGAGAAGGACGTCGGCGCGATCCTCGGTAAACCCCTGGAAATTGCGCCTCAGCGTGCCAGCCTCTGCCGCGATGGCAAGCGCATCGTGCGGTTGTGCAAAATGGTCGAAGCCGATCGCCTCATACCCCGAAACGGTCAACAGGTCGTGGGCGAATGCGGCATGGGCAAAGCGCGTCGCGGTATCGCGTAGCGCCGATACATCGATCCGCCGCTGGCGTGGCAGCATCGAGGGGACGTGGGCGTAGCCAAACACTGCAAGCCGGTCGGGGGCCAGGTCGAGGCAACCGAGGATCGTCGCTTCGATATCGGCATCCGTCTGGCCTGGCAGGCCGTACATCAGATCGAAGTTGATCGAGTCGACGCCGGCTGACCGCAGCAGGGTCACGCTTTCATCGATCATCGCCCAGGGCTGGACCCGCCCGATCGCTGCCTGAAGGGCGGGGGACAGCGTTTGCACGCCAAGGCTTACCCGCGAGACCCTTTGCCGCTTCAGGGCGTCTGCCCAGCTGGCATCGAAGCTGCGTGGATCGATTTCGACAGATATCACCGTCTCGCGGCAATCGAAAGCGCCTTTCAAGACGTCGACAAGACGGTCGAACTGCTGCGGCGATATCGCATTGGGGCTGCCACCGCCGAACGCGATTCTGCCGACACGCACCGACGGATCGAGATAGCGGGCGTAGAGCTCGATCTCCTGCTCCAGCCGCTCGAGATACGACGCGAGCCGATGTGCGCGATTGGCGGCACCCGTGTTGCAGCCGCAATACCAGCAGATCTCGCGACAATAGGGAATGTGGACATAGAGCGAGATCACCGCGCGACCGGCAATCCCGCCGATAGCCTCGATCATATCGTCCGGCGCGACATCCTCGCGAAATTCGGCGGCGGTCGGAAAGCTGGTGTAGCGCGGTACCGGGGTTGCCAGCAGCTCAGGGTGATAGGTCCAGACCATAAGCCGGTTTGCCCTGCAGCCTCGCCCGTCGCTTTGATCCGCATCAAACGCATGCTTTTGCCTGATCAATGTCCAGACCGGCCCGCTCTCCTAGGCACCGGCACCTGTTCCAACGCCAAGGAAAAATGATCCTGAAACGGGCTCGAACAACGGCAGCCTTCGTGGCGCTGGCAGCACTGCAAATCGCTACACCGGCACTGGCCAAGCAGGAAGATCTGCTGCTTCGTGCCCTTGCGATCTTGGTCGCGCCGAACAAGCGCTCCCTAGCGATTACGCTTGCGTTTCCGACCGAGCGGGTCTTGATCAACAATTCGGTTATGCCGGAACTCGACCTGACCTGTAGGGCGACGAACCATATCGGGTTCGAGCTTATTGCCGCCACGACCAAATACGGCGTTTCCGGCCTTGCGGAAACGACCGGCGGCATCGGCAAGATGGCAACGACCTGGGTGCTGCCCCCGAAGCTGACGGCGCCATATCATTTCAACTCTGAAGGCAAGATTCGTCCCTATGACGGAGCAGGCATCAACGACACGATCTTCTCCGCGACGAAGGCGACGCCGGGTCTCGAGTCCGCGGTCGGCAAGACCAATGTCGGCCTGTCGGACAGCGTCGGTTGGGCCGCCCAGGCAGGGGCCGATTTCGACCTTACCGAAAGGGTTTTCGTCAACGTCGATGTCAGATACCTCAGCATAAAGACCAACGCGATGCTGAGCACCACGGCTGCGGGCGTGTAGCGCGTCTGTGTCGATCTCGATCCGCCGGTCTTCGGCCGCGGCCTCGGCATTCACCTCTAGGCGCTCAGGATAACGGGGGGCCGTCGCTATCGTCGAGCAGGACGCGCAGCGCGGCCCCGTCTATGTCGTCATACTGCCCGTCGCGTACCGACCAGAAGAACGCGGCAAGCCCTGAAAGGCCAAGACCAAGCGCCACCGGGATCAGGACCATCAACCCCGTCATCGGGCGGCCGTCCGCAAGCGGAGCGCGTTGGCGACCACAATCAGCGACGATCCCGACATTGCCAGCGCCGCCACGAGTGGCGTGACCTGCCCCAGGATCGCCAGCGGCACGGCAATCACATTGTAGCCGATTGCCATTACGAAATTCTGGCGCACGACCCGCATCGTCCGCCGTGCCGCCGCCACGGCCACGGGCACCGGGGTAAGCGCATCGCCCATGAAGACCAGATCGGCGGCCGCTTGTCCGACATTGCTCGCCGACGATGGCGCCATTGAAACATAGGCCGCCTTGAGTGCGGGGCCGTCGTTGAGCCCGTCCCCCACCATCAGCACATGATGCCCCGCACGCTGCGCATCTTCGACCAGCGCAATCTTGTCCTGTGGTCGCAGCGCTGCCTGTGCCGGGATCCCAAGCAGGCGTGCGACATGGGCAACGACAGGCGCGCGGTCGCCCGACAGGATCGAGGGGGCCAGGCCTTGCGCGGCCAGCCGGGCAAGGGCCGCCGCTGCATCAGGGCGCAGCGCATCGTCGAACTGAATGGTGATGATCTTGCGATCAGGGCCGGTGTAGTCGACCGCCATCAGGTCGGCAGCGGCAGCGTCGCCCATTTCGGCAGGACGCCCGAGTTGCACGTCCGATCCTTCAAATCGACCGGACATGCCGGTGCCTGGGCGCTCATTTATGTCAGTCACGTTGGCGGAGGTAACGCCACCGGCAACCAGCCATTTGGCCAGTGCCTGTGCCAGCGGATGGCGGCTTGCCTGCGCCAGCGCGACCGCGACCGCCGCGGCGTCTGCCGACAGCGCCGGTTCGCCAACGACCTGCGGCCGGCCAAGCGTCAGCGTGCCGGTCTTGTCGAGCATGACCCGATCGGCCTTTGCCAGCCGCTCCAGCGCCGAGCCGTCCTTCACGATAATGCCGGCCCGCATCAGTGAGCCTGCCGCCACGACCTGCGACACGGGTACGGCAAGGCCGAGCGCGCACGGGCAGGTGATGATGAGCACCGCAACGGCAATCAGGATCGACTGGTGCCAGCCTGCCCCGGCGAGCATCCAGCCGACGAGGCTCAGCAGCGCGAGCGTGTGGACGGCGGGGGCATAGAGACGCGCGGCACGATCCGCGATACGCACATAGCGCGACCGCGATTGTGTCGCCGCTTCCATCAACCGGCCGATCTCGGCAATTACCGTGGTCGCGCCAGCCGCCTGCACCCGGATCGTCAGCGGGGCGTCGAGGTTGATCGTGCCCGCGAGGACGAGTGTCCCCGGCCCAGCGGGTTCAGGCAGGCTTTCGCCCGTAACCAGTGCCCGGTCGACGCAAGACTGGCCGCTTTCGACCACGCCATCCGCCGCAATCCGCTCGCCTGCCGCGACGAGAATGCGCATGGCCGGCGCAAGTTCGTCGACATCGCGCCGCTGCGTCGTGCCGTCGACGGCGATCACCGTTGCGTCACGCGGTGTCGCGCGCATCAGCGCGGCAACACTGTCTGCGGCCCGTGCACGCATGACGCTGTCGAGGAGCCGTCCCGCCAGCAGGAAGAACAGCAGCATGACAGCGCCATCGAAATAGGCGTGTGCGCCGCCCGTGGCTGTTTCGAACAGGCTGAGCGCGCAGGTCAGCAGCACGCCGATCGAGATCGGCACGTCCATGTTGGTGCCGCCATGGCGCAAGGCTGCCCAGGCGCTCGAAAAGAACGGACGTCCCGCATAGGCCACGGCGGGCAGCGCGATCATGGCCGACAGCCAGTGAAAAAGGTCGCGCGTCACCCCGCCCGCGCCGGACCAGACCGAGATCGACAGGAGCATGACGTTCATGGCGGCAAAGCCCGCGACGGCAAGCGCGCGGGCTAGCCTGCGGCTCTCGGCATCGGTCGACGGGTTCGACTGGTCCGCGATGAACGGCTGCGCTGTGAAACCGAGACGTTCGATCGCGACCCGCAAATCGCCGTCACTCACGTCGGCCAGATGTTCGACCCGGACACGCTTTTGTGTGAAATTGACGCGGGCAAGGATGACACCGGGAAGTGCGGCAAGCCCGCTCTCGACCTTTGCGATACACGCCGCGCAGCGCAGGTCGGGGATCGTGAAGCTGCTCGTTTCGGCAGGTACGGCCGTACCGAGAGTGGCGGGAGCGGTCATGAGGGGATTTCATCGTCGAACGCCGCCTTGGCACGGGCATAGGTGACATCGATGTGCAGCAGCCAGCGACCGGCAGGCAGGCGCTGGAGCGACCGGGCGGGCCCTGACCCCTGTCTGAATGTAAGGCTGACCGGCGGCAACGCGCCAAGCGGGTGAGTTGCAGTCGCCGAAATGCGCGCGCCGTCGAGCAAGCCCGCAGCGGTTTTGATCGATATCACGACATGGCGCGTCGCGTCGGTCGTCACGTCGGGTGTCCAACCGAGCGTCGCTTGCCGACGCGCCTTCATCAGCCAGCCATTGTACTGTTGACTGGCAACATAGCTGTTGTCGACGACGGTCCCGCCGAACGAGACGATGGCCAGCCGCGCCATGGTGAAATTCACGCCGACGACGACGGCGAAGAACGCCACCATGATCGTTGTCATGTGCCAGCCGGTGAATTTGCGCGTCATCATTCGTCGTCCTCTGGCCGTTCGAAAATGCTCGCGTTTTTTGCTAGGCCGCCTTCGGTGTCGGTCGCGCGCGCTGTAAAGGTAATATCGGTGCGTTCTTCGCCGCGCGCGGGGGCTGCAACGAACAGGCGCACCTTGGCGACACGATCGGCGTCGGCCGTTATGGACAGGCGTGTCGCATCGCCCCGCGGGTTGGCCTCGTTCCAAAGTACCGCGCCTGGCAGGCCGCTGACCGCCACGTCCATGCGGCGCGGGCGGTCTTCCATATTGCGGATGTTGACAGTGTAGCTGTTGCGGATCGTCCCGTCGGACAAGCGGACCCACACCGGATTACGGTCGCGCTGGACAGAGACGTCGATGCGCTCGCGGCTGCCGAGCGCGAACACCATGCCAAGACCGATCGCGGCCCAGATCGAGAAATAGGCAATCGTTCGGGGCCGGAAGAGCCGCTTGAGCGGGGATTCTGTGGGAAGGCCCTGTCTGGCGAGCGCCGTGTCGATCGCGGTCGCATAGCCGATCAGACGCGGCGCGCGGTCGAGCTTGATCATCACCTCGTCGCAGGCATCGATGCACAGGCCACAGGTGATGCAGCCGATCTGCGCGCCCTGCCGAATGTCGATGCCCGTCGGGCAGACGGCGACGCAGGCATTGCAGTCGATACAGTCGCCGCTCTTTGCCTTGATCGCGGTGTCGAGCGTTTCGACCGCGCGCTTCGTTCCGTGGCTGCGCGGCTCGCCCCGCCAGACCTTATAGGTGACGATCAGCGACTTTTCGTCAAGCATAGCCGCCTGGATGCGCGGCCAGGGGCACATGTAGATGCATAGCTGCTCACGCATGAATCCGCCAAGGACGAACGTCGTCGCGGTGAGCACGCCGACCGTCATATAGGCGACCGGGGCCGCCTGCCCGCTCCAGAAATCGCGGACCAGCGTGGGGGCGTCGGCGAAGTACATGATCCAGGCGCCACCGGTCCAGAAGGCGATGACCAGCCAGACGGCCCATTTGGTAAGGCGGCGGGCGAGCTTGTCGACGGTCCAGGGCGCGTTCGCCAGCCGCAGCTGCGCGTTGCGGTCGCCATCGATGTAGCGCTCGACGTGCTGGTATAGGTCGGTCCATACCGTCTGCGGGCAGGCATAGCCGCACCAGGCGCGGCCGACGGCAGAGGTGACGAGGAACAGCCCGATTCCAGCCATGACCAGCAGCCCGGCGACATAGTAGAATTCGTGCGGCCAGATCTCGATCGCGAACATGTAGAAGCGCCGGTGCGCCAGATCGACGAGTACCGCCTGGTGCGGCGCATAGGGCCCGCGGTCCCAGCGCAGCCAGGGCGTGACATAGTAGATTACCAGCGTGACCGCCATGATCGCCCATTTCAGGCGCCGGAAGCTGCCATCGACCTTGCGGGGGAAAACCCTTTTGCGCGCTTCGAAAAAGGGTTCGGGGCCGGATAGCTCGTTAGCGTGCGCCATTGGCTGCAACATTGGCTGCGGTCGTCTGCACCGGCGCTGGCGTCGCTTCGCCGCCGCCGAGCGAATGGACATAGGCGGCCAGCATCTTGACCGTCACCGGATCAAGCCTTGGCCCCCAGGCCGGCATGACGCCATAGCGGGCATTGGCGATCGTGGTGGTCAGGGTGGCGCGATCGCTGCCATAGAGCCAGATGCGGTCGGACAGGTTCGGTGCGCCGACGGTGCGATTGCCCTTGCCGCCGTCGCCATGACAGACAATGCAATTCTGCGCGAACAGGGCGGCCCCGTTCTGCGAAGAAGCCGACGCCTGTTCGAGCGTCGACAAGGTGCGGACGTAGCTGACGACATCCTGGATCTGCCCAGGCTGCAGGATGCCGTCGCGCCCGAACGCCGGCATCTGCGACATGCGTGTCGCGTCGTTCCCGGGGGCACGGATACCGTTTTCGAGCGTTGTGTGGATCGCGTCGACATCGCCACCCCACAGCCAGTCATCGTCGTTGAGGTTGGGATAGCCCTTCGACCCCGCCGCCCCCGACCCATGGCACTGGACGCAATGGACTTTGAAAGCGGCACGCCCGCCCTCTTGCGCCGCGTGGAGCAGCCCGGGTTTGCCGAGAAGTCCGGCCATTGACGTGGCCGCAATGGCATTGCGCGTCGGTCCCAGCCGCCGCTGTTCGGTTGCCAGCTCTCTCGCCAGCTCCCCATGGCTCGTCCAGCCGATGACGCCAGGCGTCGCGCCGGACAGGCCTGGGAGCGCCGGATAGGCGATCACATAGCCGATCGCGAAGACGATCGTTGCGTAAAGCGTCCACAGCCACCAGCGCGGCATCGGCGTGTCGAGTTCCTCGATCCCGTCCCATTCATGACCGACTGTCGGCGTGCCGGTTTTGTCGTCGATACGCTGCTCAGCCATGGTTGGCGTCCTCATCGCGGAAGATGCTCATCGCGGCCGTCTCATGATCGACATGTGCGTGCGGGCGGAAGGTCCAGCCGATGAAACCAAGGAACATCACGCCCAGCATCACCAGGCCCCAGCTGTCAGCGAAGTGGCGGAACGCGTCGTAGGTCATTTGGCTTTCTCCTGCGGTTCGCCGCTCTTGAAATCGACCAGCGTGCCGAGCACCTGAAGATAGGCAACCAGCGCATCCATCTCGGTCAGGCGCTTGGGATCTCCGCCAAAGTCGCGCGCCTGTGCCTTGGGGTAACGTTTGAGCAGGTCGGCATTGTCGGCATCGGGAGTCGCCTGCCCCTCGAGATCAGCGGCGGCGCTGGCCAGATCGGTCTTAGTATAGGGCACCCCGACGTCGACCAGGGCCTGCATGTGCCCCTTGGCGTTCGACACATTGAGGTCGCGGTCGGCCAGAAACGCATAGGGCGGCATGATCGATTCAGGGACAACTGAGCGCGGGTCCTTCAGATGGCCGACATGCCAGTCGTCCGAGTATTTGCCGCCGACGCGCGCCAGATCTGGCCCCGTACGTTCCGATCCCCATTGGAACGGATGATCGTACATGCTCTCCGAAGCGAGACTATAGTGGCCGTAACGCTCTGTTTCGTCGCGGAACGGGCGTACCATCTGGCTGTGGCAGCCATAACAGCCTTCGCGAATGTAGATGTTGCGCCCGGCCTGTTCGAGCGGGGTGTAGGGGCGCACGCCCTCCACCTTCACGACCGTCGTTTCGATCCAGAACAGGGGCGCGATCTCGACGATCCCCCCGATGGCGACCGCGACGAGCGCGAACACCATCAGCAAGGTCACGTTACGCTCGATCTTTTTATGGGCTTCCAGCCGGCTTGCCATGTGCGTTGTTCCTATTCGGCAGCGACAAGAGGGACATCGCGCGCGGCGTCGTGCCTGGTCTCGCCCATCGGGGTTTCGTCGCGCAGCTTGCCGGCGATCGTCATCCACACGTTCCAGACCATGAAGAACGCGCCGGTCAGGTAGAGCAACCCGCCGATGGCGCGGATCAGGTAATAGGGGTGCATCGCGGCCACGACTTCGGCGAAGGAATAGACGAGGTAGCCGTCACTGCCGTACTCGCGCCACATCAGCCCTTGGGTGATGCCCGCGACCCACATTGCCGACGCGTAGAGAACGATGCCGATCGTCGCGCACCAGAAGTGCCAGTTGACCATGCGCAGCGAATAGAGCCGCTCGCGGTGCCAGAGACGTGGGGCCATGTAGTAGATCGTGGCAAAGGTGATCATGCCGTTCCAGCCAAGCGCGCCTGAATGGACATGGCCGATCGTCCAGTTGGTATAGTGGCTCAGCGAATTGACCGACTTGATCGACATCAGCGGCCCTTCGAAGGTCGACATGCCGTAAAACGCAAGCGCGAAGACCATCAGGCGGATGATCGGGTCGGTGCGCATCTTGTCCCACGCGCCGTTGAGCGTCATCAGGCCGTTGATCATGCCGCCCCAGCTCGGCATCCACAGCATGATCGAAAACACCATGCCCAGCGTCTGCGCCCAGTCGGGAAGTGCTGTGTAGTGAAGGTGGTGCGGCCCCGCCCAGATATAGAGGAAGATGAGCGACCAGAAATGGATAATCGAGAGGCGATAGCTGTAGACCGGCCGTTCCGCCTGCTTGGGCACAAAGTAATACATCATGCCTAGGAAACCGGCTGTCAGGAAAAATCCGACCGCGTTATGCCCGTACCACCACTGGGTCAGCGCATCCTGCACGCCGGAGAAAGCGGAATAGGATTTGGAGCCCGTCCAGCTGACCGGCATCGACAGGTTGTTGACGAGGTGGAGCATCGCCACGGTAATGATGAAGGCGAGGTAGAACCAGTTGGCGACATAGATGTGCGGTTCGCTGCGGCGCACGATCGTGCCGACGAACACCGCGAGGTAGCTGACCCATATGATGGTCAGCCAGATGTCGACGTACCATTCGGGCTCGGCATATTCGCGGCCCTCGGTCACGCCCAAGACATAGCCGGTCGCGGCGAGCACGATGAACAGCTGGTATCCCCAGAACACGAACCGCGCGAGGGCGGGGAAGGCGAGCCGCGCGCGGCAAGTGCGCTGCACGATGTAGAAGCTCGTCATGATCAGCGCATTGCCGCCGAACGCAAAGATCACGGCCGACGTGTGCAGCGGGCGCAGCCGCCCGAAGGTCGTGAATTCGGAATGGAAGTTGAGCAGCGGAAACGTAAGCTGCGAGGCGATGACGAGCCCGACGAGAAACCCGACGACGCCCCAGAAGACCGTGGCGATCAGCCCCCAGCGGATGACCTCGTCGTCATAGACGTCCCGCCGCGCGATTTTGTGCGGGGTGAGACCAGCGAGCGCCGAATGGTCCGCGCCGATCAGCGTCCATGCCGCGGCAATCAGGGCCGCGAGGCAGACGATGCCCATATGAACGGCAAAACCCGTATCTGCCGCATAGGCAACGCCCGATAGTGCGACTAACGCAGCCAGAAACCATCCGCTTGCCTTGATTGCCGGGTCTAACATGCTGATTCCGATTTCGTTGGTCGTTCCAGCTGCCCTGTGTTGTCGGGGGAAACGCGGCATTGATGTGTGTCAAAGGTCGGCGCGCATCACCACATGGGGGATATACTCACGCGCGCCGGCAGCACGTTGCCTCTGGCGGTTATCAGATACAGGCGAAGGAAGGCCCATCCTGCAGCAACGCTGGTGCCGAGCCGCTTGGCAGTCCGGCGAACGCCATGTGCCTGCCGTGCCTCGTCGAGCCGAGGCCCGGCGCATCGCCTCCATGGCCACGCGAAAACGCGAGTTGTCGATGTCCAGCGTGATCGGAAAATACCTGACGGCTGATCTGCGTACAGGTTTCGAATAGCCGATAGTCATAGGCAGTGATGTCGAGGTCAAGCGCCCGGTGCAGCGCCGGGCGCATGTGGTTGCGGCACTACATCGTCGCATAGACAGAAATCAGGAAGAACCGGACCCATAGGCCGTTGATGCCGCGCGTCAGTTTCGGATCGGCACGGATGATCAGCGCAAGGGCCTCGCCATGCCGATACTCGTCGTTGCACCATTCCTCGAACCGGTCGAACAACGGATGGAAACTGTGCCCGGGATGCTGCTGCAGATGGCGGCAGACGACGATGTAGCGCGCCTAGCCGATCTTCTCCGACAGGTTGATCGGCAAGCCCGCGTCTTTCAAGCTTTCGAGGATAAATCCGGCATGCCGTCCTGACCGGCGTGGGCGCGCACTTCGGTTGTCCGCTCGGTGATCTCCTTGGCGAAGATGTCGAGCATGGTGCCGCTGGCCAGCATGGCAGCGACCTCCTCAACTGCGCCAGGCAGTTCGCGCAGCAGCCGAGTGGTAACCTGCTCGACCCGCTGGATCGTGCCCCGGGCTGCAAGTCCGGCAGCTTCGGCCATGCGCCGCCAGTGGCGACCGTAGATGTGTCGGCCACGGCGCTGGCCGCCGGTCGCTTGGGCGTGATTCCGGGTAATGTTGGCCCAGGCAAGGCCTGACATCAGATCATACAGCGGGGCAAGCTGCGGCGCGCCCGGGCCGAGTAGTATCGCGTAGTTCTTGGCGTGCGAGTCGACGTTGCCGATGGCGATATTGAAGATTACCGCGTCGAGCAGGCGGGTGATATCGCGCGCGGTCATATGCTGGCGGACGAGGGCGAACATGTCGGCGATCGAAGGGCCGCGCGTGCCGGTGCCGTTGAACTCGTACTTGGCTGCGGGCGGTCGGCCGAGGGCCTGGCAGAAGTCCTCCTGATGCAGGCGGCGGACATTGTTGCCTATGCCTGTCCGGTCATAGCGCTCGACAAGCAGGTAACTGCGCCCCCCTGCAACGCCAGTGGTCACCGGCGCGACATTCAGGCCGATGCGACGGGCGAGAACCATGCACAGCGCTTCATTCTGGACGCTGCCGGTCAGGCGTGGATTGTCGGGCTTGAGGATGTGGGTGGATGGCGCGCCGTTGATCGGCACGGCGATCCGACCGTAATCACTGAGACAGCTA
>JBMOGG010000044.1:0-19683 GCA_049318505.1 Sphingomonas sp.
CCGATCACGATGACGGCAATCGCGCCGCCTGCCGATCCTTGCGCAAGCAACAGCGCCGCTGCGATCACCAGAAAATACGGCGGCACCAAAAGGGATCCTCGCGGCAACGGCCGTCAACGCCCCCAGCAACAGCGGATTGGGCACGCCAAGCAGCAGATAGGCGACGGCCATGACGGCGCCTTCGCCGATTCCGACCAGAACGAGCCCATCGATGGTGCCGCGGATCGACAGGATGGCCTGATAGCCGACACGCTCCCCCGCGCTACCGAAAAGGCGATCGCCCGCGCGACGCAATTGTTCGATCAGCGCGTCGCGGTCGCGCAAGAGAAAGAACACCGCAAACAGCGTGAACGTCAACGTCACAAGCCGGCGGAGCAGGTTGCTGCCGATCAGGCGCGCGTCAGCGGTAAGGGCGGAATGGCGCAGATGAGCCAGTTGCACTGTGGCGCCTTCAGGCGTCAGAAGATTTTCTCGCCACCACTGGACCACCGTATCGCGCGCCACTGGCAGCTGGTCGACCCATTGCGGTAACGGCAGTCCGTTCGCTTGCGCCTGGGCGATCCAGCCGGCAACGGCACGGACTTCGCGGGCGGCTTGCGCGATGCCGATGACCAACGGCACCAGTATTGCGAGCGCGACAAGCAAAGTGAGAAGCGCAGCGATCGCCACGCGACCCGACGCCCCGGACCATCTGCGCCGCAGCCGCATGTGCAGCGGATCGATCGCCACGCAAATCACCACCGCCCAGACGAGCGCGGGCAGGAAGTTGGCGGAGATCCATAGGCCGAGGGCGGTAAGGAGCAGCGCGACGCCGAAGCGCGTGCGCTGCGTCTCTCGCTCGGCCGTAGATTTGAGCGATGCCAACTCAGCCGAGCGCTTCGTCGAGCAGCCGCGCGAGCCGCATCCCGCCGCGCTCGATCTGCAGGCGCGTCACGGGGATCAGTGCTTCGATCTTCGCTTCGTCGAGTGATGCGCGCCCGTTGTTGGGACCGCAGGGATCGGCGAGCGCAACGGCATAGACGGCGTCATGTGCCACGCCCCAGCTTTCGCGGCTCCAATCTTCGACGCTTCCGGCCGCCATTTCGGGGCGCGTTTCGCCGAGCAGGCCCTTTGCGCCGCCCGGCGGCGTCGTGATCGCGCGCTCGGCCAGATAGCCGTCCCAGATCGCGTGCATGTTGAGTCGCGACCCCGCATAAATGCCATAGGAAGACATCAGTGCGTTGCCGCCCCTGTCGCTGCGGTCGCCTGCGTGCAGCGGCATGTGCAGGTCGCCGACGAAATGTACGAGGAACGCCAGCGCCATCAGCCGCTCACGCAAGGGCAGCGATCTGTCAGCCAGCAGCTTTGCGTTGCGCGTCACCTGTGCCGACACGCAATTGCCGTCGGCGCACGCCGATTTCAGGTCGAACGGCTTGCATACATCGACGTTCTGGTAATGCCATGCATAGGCGTAGCTGAACCGGTCCTTCAACGTCTTGATACAGTCGGGCCAATAGGCCAGCGCCTCGACGGTATCGATCCTGCACGTCGGCGTCTTGAGCAGCGCGCCCTGCTGCATCATGGCCAGGACCTTAGCGCGGGTCGTGGGCTTCACTTGCGCCAGCGCGATGTCGCCGACGGTCGCATGGCCGTACTCCCACCAGGCCAGGGCAGGGGATGGCAAGAGCAGGAACAAGGCGATTAACAGGCGATACATGAAGGTGGCCCTATTGATTGCGGCGTTGTGGGGGTCTTATCCCTGCAATGCTGCCCCCGGCAACCGGAGGCTGGAGACCAAGCTCGTGAAGACCAACAAGTGTTTTGTCGCAGCCGCGCTTATCGTGTCGGTCGCCGGGGTCGCGCAGGCGTCGGACCGGCGTGTCACCGTGGTCAATGCAACGGCGAATACGATGACGCGCCTTTATGCCTCCCCAGCATCGGGCACGCCAGTCGACGAGGACATGCTCGGCGACACGGTCCTCAAGCCCGGGCAGTCGGCGCAACTCGTCATCGGCGGCGGAAGCAGCGATACCTGCAGCTATAACCTGAAAGCCACGTTCGATGACGACAGCGTCCGGACGCGTAAGGTCGACGTGTGTGAAGTCCAAACGTACCGGTTCACCGGGAACTGATGACTGGACCCTGGCGCTTCAGTCCTGGTTGAACATTGCGATAGCCGGCGGCTCGGTTGCCGAGACGCGCGCCCGGAACATGCCGGGTGTCGTGAAATGCCACCCGCCTTTGCCTGACGGCGCGACCACGATCACGCCGCCGGTGCCGCCCAGTGCCGACACGTCCGCCATGGCGGCTTGTGCCGCTGAGAGGATATCTTCGCCGCCCAGGCGCACCCGTGCGCAAATCTCGTGGGCTACCCCGGCGCGGATGAAAAACTCGCCCGATCCCGTGGCGGAAACGGCCCCGGCGCGGTCGTCGGCATAGGTGCCGGCACCGATCACGGGCGAATCGCCGATCCGGCCCCAGCGCTTGCCGGTAACGCCGCCGGTCGAGGTCGCCGCGGCAACATGACCGTCCACGTCACACGCAACGGCGCCGACGGTGCCGTATTTCATGTCGACGTCATAGGCATCTGCGCCGCTGGCCTTCAGCTCGGCCAGATTTGCGCGGCGTTCGGGTGTGATGAAATAATCGGTGTCGGCCTGTTCGACGTCCGACTGCTGCGAAAACGCATCGGCACCGACGCCTGCGAGGAAGACATGGCGACTGTTGTCCATGACGGCGCGCGCAAGCGTGACCGGATTGCGCGTTGTCGTGACGCGCGCGACGGCCCCGGCGTTTCGCGTACGTCCGTCCATGATCGCGGCATCGAGTTCCGCCACGCCGTCAAAGCTGAGCGCGGCACCGCGACCGGCGTTGAAATGGGGATCGTCCTCGAGCACGCGCACAGCCGTTTCGACCGCGTCGAGCGCTGGGCCGCCCGCGGCGAGTATGGCAGCCCCTGCGTCCAGCGCCCGCCCGAGTGCCGCCCGGATGGCGTCTTCCTGGCCGGGTTTCATTCTGTCGGGCCTGATGATCCCCGCGCCGCCGTGAATGACGAGGGACCAGTTTGATGCTGTCGGTGTCATGCTGCGCCGCTAGCATGCCCGCCGGGGCTGGAGATACCGATTTGCGCCGCAAAACCCATCACGTTTTAATTATGTTCCCTTGAGACCATGCGATAGCCGCTTGTGAGCGCGGCGGTGGTGAACAACGCTTTTCCGGACCTGCGGCCTTTGGCTGGTTGCCTGCGCGCTGGCATTGCGACGGGGCATCGCGCCCGGGTTCATGCC
Organism: Sphingomonas sp.; assembly: GCA_049318505.1. Classification (GTDB taxonomy): domain Bacteria; phylum Pseudomonadota; class Alphaproteobacteria; order Sphingomonadales; family Sphingomonadaceae; genus Sphingomonas_O. The sequence continues at coordinate 3,267 of JBMOGG010000044.1, forward strand.
CGTGGCGTCCGCCGACGGTTTCATGATCGCGATGTACTCCGGCCAGTCCGTGACCGGCGTGAACTTTGGCAAGACCGATCCTGCCATGCTGGGTGACCATGGCTGCGCCTTTGCGTCGCTGGTGGTCGCGACCGCACCTGATCTGCCGATTGCCGCCACGCCGGTTGTCGTGCGCATCGTGCGCAGTCCGTATGTCGGGGCCCGGCGCCGCGCCCCCCAGCCATCGGCCCGCCAGCCCTGATCTGATCCGTCGCCGCGTAATGCGGCTTTTCGTGTTTTCAGATTCAGGGATTTTTCAAAAGCATCCCCGTTTCCGCGCGCACGTCTCGTGCGCATCGCGCCCCGTTGCGGCCTTTTATCGCACGGTCTGGCGCTGGCATTTCCATGTCGGGCTGTGCGTCATACCGTTCATCCTCGTCCTGTCGCTGACCGGCGCGGTGTTCCTGTTCAAGCCATAGCTCGACCGGTGGCAGGAACGCCGCCTCCAGAATCTGCCGCAGGTCGGGCCCGTGATGCCGTCGGTACAGCGTGATGCGGGGCTGGCGGCGTGGCACAAGGCGATATTTCGGCGCCATTGCTGCAGAAATCGGTCGCGACCGCCTCTTCGTGCAAGATCGTGAAGCGAAACGTCAGCGTCGCGTGCGAGGCGCCGGTGTCGGAGACCTATCTGGCGTGCAAGGACAAGACGGGCAACTGGGTGATGACGCAGCTTTGATCCAAGTCGCACGTGACGAGCGGGCGGCGCTTTGCTATGACACCACTCATGTCCTCGATACGCCCCTGGCGCGATATAACGCGCCGCCAGTCCCGCCAGATCATGGTCGGCAATGTCCCCGTTGGCGGGGATGCGCCCGTCACCGTGCAGACAATGACCAATACGCCGACCAGCGATCCCGGCGCGACGATCTCCCAGATCCGGCGTTGCGAGGATGCGGGCGTTGATTTGATCCGCGTGTCATGCCCCGATGTCGAAAGCACCGCCGCGCTTGGCAAGATCGTGCGGGCCAGCCGCGTGCCGATCATCGCCGACATTCATTTCCACTATAAGCGTGCGCTCGAGGCCGCCGATGCAGGGGCTGCCTGTCTGCGCATCAATCCCGGCAACATCGGGTCGTCGGACCGTGTGGCCGAGGTCGTGCGCGCGGCAAAGGCCAATGGCTGTGCGATCCGCATTGGCGTGAACGGCGGCAGCCTCGAAAAGGACCTGCTCGAAAAATACGGCGAGCCTTGCCCGGAAGCCCTGGTCGAAAGCGCGCTCGACCATATCAAGCTGTTGCAGGACCACGACTTCCACGAGTTTAAGGTCGCGGTGAAGGCGTCGGACTTCTTCCTGGCGGTCGCGGCCTACCAGCAACTCGCCGAAGCGGTCGATTGTCCGCTGCATCTGGGCATTACCGAAGCAGGTGGGTTCGTCGGCGGCACGGTGAAGTCGGCAATCGGCATCGGGTCGCTGCTGTGGTACGGCATCGGCGATACGATCCGGGTGTCGCTCAGCGCCGAGCCCGAAGACGAAGTGCGGGTCGGCTTCGAGATCCTGAAAGCGCTCGGTATCCGCAACCGCGGCGTCCGCGTCGTGTCGTGCCCGAGTTGCGCGCGGCAGGGGTTCGATGTGATCCGCACGGTGCAAACGCTCGAGGAGCGGTTGCAGCATATCCGCACGCCGATGTCGCTGAGCATCCTCGGCTGCGTCGTCAACGGCCCCGGCGAAGCCCGCGAGACCGACATCGGCCTCACCGGCGGCGGTAACGGCAAGCACATGGTCTATCTGTCGGGCGTCACCGACCACATTGTGCAGGACGCCGATATGGTCGAACACATCGTGAAGCTGGTCGAGGCCAAGGCAGCGGAGATCGAGGCAGGGATCAGCCTGGCAGCTTGACATAAAGATTAGGTCCTATACCGCCGCTTAGGTACCAGAGGCTTAGCAATGACCTATCAGGCAAAAATCATTGCGGGGGGCAAGATCGTGATCCCTGCCGACCTGCGCCGCCAACTCGGCTTCGTCGAAGGCGACATGCTGGTGGTCGAGCGCGACGGCGAAACCGTAGTGCTCAAGTCGCGGGCACAGGTTTTGCGCGAGATCCAGGCGGGCCTCAAGGAGGCAATCAAGCGGCCTTTTACGGTGGACGAATTTGTCGTCGGACGTCGCGCCGAGGCCGAGCGTGAATGATTACGTCCTCGACGCCTCTGCAGTATTGGCAGCGCTGAACGGCGAGCCGGGGGGCGAGATCCTCCTAGAGGCTGGGCCGGGGTCGCAGATTTCAACTGTGAACCTAGGCGAAGTCTATTCGACGTTAATCGATGCGGGCGTGCCCTTCGAAGAGGTCAAGCGGGCGATGGCAAGGCTCGACTTTCGGGAAATCGACTTCGGTCCGGATCATGCGGCGCGCGTGGGGCAATTGCGACCCCTGACGCGGCGTTTCGGTCAATCGTTCGGTGATCGTGCGTGCCTTGCCGAGAGTCAGATCAGCGGTCTGCCGATCCTGTCTTGCGATCGGCAAATGGGGCAGGCTGCAACTGCCCTTGGCATTGACATTCGAATGATCCGCTAGGCACGGCGGGCGCATGCCTGCACGTGCCGCCTCCAACGCCGTTCCCTTTGCGGTCGCCTGCCTCGGCATCGCGCTGTTCTCGGCGATGGATGCCGCGATGAAGGGGCTGGCGATCGCGCTTGGTGCCTATAGCGCAATGCTGTGGCGGCTGGGGATCGGCGGGTTGATCAGTGCCGGTCCTTATTTTTTGACGCGCACGGGATTACCGAGCCGGGCGGGATTCCGCTTGCATGTCCTACGTGGTTTCGTCGCTTCGATCATGGCGGTGTCGTTCTTTTACGGGATTGCGCGGGTGCCGCTGGCCGAGGGGATCGCGCTGTCGTTCATTGCGCCGCTGATCGCGCTGTACCTCGCCGTTGTCCTGCTGGGGGAGACGGTGGGGCGGCACAGCATCATCGCGTCGGTGCTCGGCATTTGCGGGGTCGCGGTGCTGCTCGCGGCGCGGATCGGGGCCGGAGGCGAGCGTCATCTCGACGGCGTGGCGGCCATCTTCCTGTCGGCCGTCTTCTATGCCTGGAACATCATTCTGATGCGGCAACAGGCGCTGCTCGCGCTGCCAGCCGAGGTTGCGTTTTTCCAGAATGTGATGGCCGGCGGGTTCCTGCTGCTCGCGCTGCCCGTCGTGTTGCTGGTCACGCCGTCGAATTTTCATGTGCCGGATTCGTCGCATTGGCCCATGCTGGTGCTGTCGGCGCTGCTCGCGTTCGCGTCGCTCTATCTGCTCAGCTGGGCTTATTCGCGCGCCGAGGCGCAGGTGCTGGTGGCGGTCGAGTACACGGCGTTCGTCTGGGCGGCGATCATGGGCGCGATCTTCTACCACGAGGCCGTGACGCTGAGCACTGTCGCCGGCGCCGTCCTGATCGTGATTGGCTGCGTCATCGCGGCGCGGGGCGGGCGGCCGGACACGGCCAGGCTCGAAGCGGCGCTGTGACGGCGCGCACGACGCTGCCGACGGCGCACTTATTGCTTGCGATCGCGGTCATGGCAGTGTGGGGCAGCAATTTCGTCGTGATCAAGGTGGCGCTTGGGCATCTGCCGCCGCTGACCTTGGCAATCTTGCGCTTTGCCGCGGTGTGTCTCCCCGCCGCCTTCATCCTCAAGCGCCCAGCGGCAAGCTGGGCCAATCTGGCCGCCTATGGCGTGCTGATCGGCGCGGGCCAATTCGGTGCGATGTTCATTGCGCTTAGGGCCGATGTGACGCCCGGCCTCGCGTCGCTGATCATGCAGACACAGGTGTTTTTCACGATTGGCCTTTCGATGTGGCTGACCGGCGAGCGGCTGAAACCATTGCAGGTGGTCGCGCTATCGCTGGCGGTAGGCGGCCTTGCGGTCATCCTGGCGCATACCGACGGCAGCATCACGTTGCTGGGCCTCGGCCTGTTGCTGTTTTCCGCGTTCAGCTGGGCGTCGGGCAATATGGTCTCGCGCGCGGCAGGCAAGGTCGACATGCTCGCCTATGTCGTCTGGTCCAGCCTGTTCGCGGTGCCGCCCTTGCTGGCGCTCGCCCTGATATTCGAAGGGCCTGTGGCCATGGCGACCGGCATTCGACATGCCGATGCGCTGACCTGGGCCGCCGTCGTCTGGCAAGCAGTCGGCAACGCGATGTTCGGCTATGGCGTCTGGGGATGGATGCTCGCGCGTTATCCGGCCGCGACGGTGACGCCGCTCGCGCTGCTCGTGCCGGTGTTTGGTATGACCGCATCGGCGGTCCTGTTAGGCGAGCCGATGCAGGACTGGAAGTTATTGGCAGCACTGCTCGTCATGTCGGGGTTGGCGCTCGGCATCCTATGGCCGCGCATTGCCGAACGTTTTTTCAGGGGAGAACCCGTTTGAGCCTTTCGATCCGTCCCGCCATCGAACCCGATCTCGACCTGATCATCGGGTTCATCCGCGCGCTCGCCGACTACGAGCGGCTGGCCGACGAGGTGCACCTCGACCGCGACGTCCTCGCGACACATCTGTTCGGGAGCGCGCCCAAGGCGGAAGTGCTGATCGCCGAACGCGATGGCGCGCCGGTGGGCTTTGCCCTGTTCTTCCACAATTTCTCGACGTTCGAGGGGCAGCCGGGGATTTATCTCGAGGATCTGTTCGTCAGCCCAGAGGCACGGGGGTCGGGCGCGGGCAAGGCATTGCTGGCCGCACTCGCCACGCTTGCGCTCGAGCGCGGCTGCGCGCGGCTCGAATGGTCGGTGCTGGACTGGAACACGCCAGCCATCGAGTTCTACCGTTCGCTCGGCGCGAAATCGATGGATGAATGGACGATCAACCGGGTCGAAGGGACCGCATTGTCGGCCCTGGCAGGGCGATCTTAACCGGCTGGCGCTATGACGACGCCTATGATCGACCGGCTGATTCGCAAGGCCCGCGAGACAGCCCATCTCGCCCAGTGCAAGGCGGTGCTCAAAACATCGCCCGTCGCGCCGCAGGTGGACGGCGTGGTCGTCTTTTCGATGATCGGGACGCGGGTGGTCGCGCCCTATCTGGTCGCCGCGAAATCGTTCATGCGGGCGCTGGGGCGGGGACGCGTCGTGCTGCTCGACGACGGCTCGCTGACACCAGCGGACAAATCGGTACTGGCCGCGCATCTGGGCGATCCCGAGATCCACTCCATTCATGACGTCGATACCGGCGACACGCCGCGCGGCGGGTGCTGGGAGCGGCTGATGACGCTGATCGACCTGTCCGCGCACGACTATGTCATCCAGCTCGATTCGGACACGGTGACCCTTGGGTCCGTCGATGAAGTACGCACCGCGATCGAGGCGGGGCGCAGCTTCACGATTGTGGGCGGCACCGATGGCGAGGCCCAGGGGCTGAAGACGCTTACCGATTTCCGGCGCGACGTATATCCGGACGGTCCCGACGCGCTCCCGGACAGGGCCCATGTCCAGACGCAGATCGAGGCACGCATGGACCGGCTGCCCGATCCCGGCGCGCACCACTATATCCGTGCTTGCGCCGCCTTTACGGGCTTTGCACCGGGGAGCGTGTCGCGTGCCGACGCCCAGGCATTCTCGCGCGCCGCCCAAGCGGCCGTGGGGGCGGACATCTGGCGGCAGTGGGGCAGCGAACAGGTCGCCTCGAACTATCTCGTGGCCAATACGCCCGATCCGGTGCTGCTGCCGTACGCCCGCTACTATCATTTCTGGAACGACGGCGACCGGTCCGACCCTGGGCTGGCGCATTTCCCAGGCACGCACCGTTATACCGCAAACAGCTACGCGCGTGCGACTGCGGCGGCGCTGGACCGTCTCAGACGCTAGATTGCCCTCTACCGGCAGTCAGTCCTTGGCCGCCTGGTAAGCCGCGATCGCTTCGAGAACGACGCGGCGCGCTTCGTCCGCATCGCCCCATTTGCCGACGCGGACCCATTTCTTGGGCTCCAGGTCTTTGTAATGGGTGAAGAAATGCTCGATCTGCTGCATGACGATGGCGGGCAGATGCTCTTTTTCGTCGACATTCTCGTAATAGGGGAAGGTCGCGTCGATCGGCACGGTCAGGAGCTTTTCGTCGCCGCCTGCTTCATCCTCGAGGAACAGCACCGCAATCGGCCGCACCCGCACGACGCAGCCGGGCACGAAGGGCGAGCGGGCGACGACCAGTGCATCGAGCGGATCGCCGTCGGGCGACAGCGTGTGCGGAATGAAGCCATAATTGGCCGGGTAGCGCATCGACGTGTGGAGGATGCGGTCGACGAACAGCGCGCCGCTCTCCTTGTCGAACTCGTATTTCACGGGCTCGCCACCGACCGGCACTTCAATGATGACGTTCAGTGAGTTCGGCGGGTCCTTGCCCACCGGGATCAGGTCTATTCTCATTTCGGTGCCAGTAGCTTGTCCAGCGGCCCGTCGCCAGTGCCTGCTTTTTCGAACCGGGGATAACGTAGCCCGCCGTTCCACTGAACCATCACATCGCGCACAAGCGCGTCGGTTTTCACGGTCAGCCGAATGCCGTCCTTGCCCCCCTTTGCTGCGGTCACGGCGCTTTTCAGCGCCTCCTCGCTATAGGGTATGCCGTTGACGGCCACGATTTCATGGCCAACGGTCAGCCCCGCCTTGAACGCCGGGCCGTCCCACTGCACCGACGCGATCCTGGCTTTCGCCACGTTGATGCCCAGCGAATAGGTGAGGTCGAGGAACTTGTTAGCCCGCATTCCAGCCTTGGCGAAGGTGGTCGGCGTCTCGGTGTAGACCAGCTTGTAGCCGCTGCGTTCGAACCCGCCGAGCGGCGCGCGGTCCTTTTGCGTCAGCCGGTCGGTCAGGAACTCGCGCCACGTATAGGAATAGACGGTGTTTAGCGTGCTGACGACATCGTCGAATGTGTAGGTGACCTCACCCCAGTCGCCATCGTTGATCCCGAAGAATGCGCGGGCGAAATCGTCCATGCCCTTGGCGCCGTTCGTCCCCTGGCGGATGATCGCGTCCGCTTCGGTCCAGATCAGCAGCCCTTCGTTGTAATAATCCTCGCTGCGCTGGTAGCTCAGCCAACCCTTGGGACGCCGCGCCGAGATCACCGGGTCGTTCGTCGTGTCGTTGAGGCTGCGCCAGCTGCGCGCGGGTCGGTTGTCCAGCGACGCCGCAATGCCGGCCAGCGCGTCCAGCTTGTCCTGTTTCGACGTCATGCCCGACCGCGCTTCAAGGACATGGCCCCAGAATTGCGTCTGCCCCTCATACACCCACAACAGCGAGCCGCGCATCGGTGTCTTATAGTCGGGCGTCCACATGTCGGCACCGCGCCGGAACTTGCCGTTCCAGCTATGCACGAATTCGTGCGGCAGCAGATTATGGTCGGGCAGGCTTACCGCCCAATCGGTGAAATAGCCGGGATCATTCTGGTTCTCCGACGACCGGTGATGTTCGAGGCCGATCCCGCCCATGCGGTCGGTGATCGCGTGGAGGAAATCATAATGATCGAAATGGCGCGCGCCGAACAGCTTGACCGCCTGCGTCACCAGTTCGCGATGCTTGGCCAGCACCTCGTCGCTTACCACCAGTTCCTTGGCACTGTCGGCGACGGTGTTGAGCATGACGCCCTGGCCCAGATCGTCCTTGCGGAGATACTTGCCTGCAAAGACCGGGCTGTCGACAAGCACCTCATAACTGACGGTGCCGTAGGTGATGGTGTTGCCGGTCGTGGCGGTCGGGCGCAGCGCGGTCGCGGCTTGCCAGCCATTGGGGTAGGTGACCGTGGCCGACACCGGGATCTGGCGCGTGAAATAGCCCGCCGGGTAGAAGGACACGGCTTCCCACTGCAGGTTCAGCATTTCGCGCGTGACCACAACACGCCCCTGGTCAGGGGCCGTCGCCGACAGGAAGTTGAAGTCCACGTCGAGCGCCCGTGCTCCCGCGGGCACATCGACGTGGAAGGCGAAGACATCGACCGGATCACGCTTCCAGATCAGGGTCTTGCCATTGGCCTTGATTACCAGGCCAGCGACCTTTTCGACCTGTCCGCGCGGCGCATGGTTGCCGGGGAGCCACGCCGGGAACAACAGGGTCATATGGCCCGACTTCGAGACCGGGATCGTTTGCGACACCCTGAAGATATTCTGGTCGAGGTCGGTGGCGTCGACCTTCAGCATCATCGTGCCAGGGTAGGGGACATCGCGCGGCGCCGGGATGGTATCGACAATCGGCACCGGCTGCGGCGCACTGTTGGCGGCCATGGCGGGAGCAGCGACGGAAACGAGCAGCAGGGCGGCAAGCGAACGCAGAGGCATCAAGAGGCAACTTTCGACTGAGGTCTTCGCGCAACTTTGTAACGCGGCGCGCCGCCACGTCTACCCGCCGCTCGAACTTCCCAAAACGTTGATTGAAAAGGCCAGCACACCAATGTTGAAGACGAAGGCGGCCAAGCTGTGGATCGTCACGACGCGGCGAAGCTGGCGGGTTTCGACCGCCGTATCCGACGTCTGGAACGTCATGCCCAGCGTATAGGCGAAATAGATGAAGTCGCTGTAGTCGGGCGTGTCGGGCTCGCCTGAGAAATCGAGGCCGCCCGTCGATCCTTCGAGATAATAGATATGGGCGTAGTGCAGCGCATAGACGGTGTTCGCGAACAGCCAGGCAAGGACCAATGTGGTCACGATCAAGATGACATCCGGCCTGCCCTTGCCGCCAAGTTCGCCCGCAACTGCCGTCATGATCGCAAGGCTAACCACCGTCGCCACGGCCAGCAGTATGACGCGGTTCGCATCGTTTTCCGCGGCATGCTGGCGCATCTGTTCCTGGCTTTTCGCCTTGAACAGGGGAATTAGGGACACGAGGAAGACGCCGGCCGCGACATCGAAGCCGATCATGAATGCCTGTGCGATTGTGCCCCGCGCTGCTGCAAGGCCGGTGACCGCGACAAGCAGCGCCACGAACATCAGGAAGCGTGGCGGCGCGATCCTTTGCCCCAGAGTCTTTCGCTGGGCGGTTTTCCGCTTTGTCATTTCAGCCCCTTGGTTGCGCAAAAGCGCACTATCCGATTAAGGCGCGCGTCCCAATGGCACGCATCGAAACTCCCCGCCCCATCCGTGGCACCCAGAGCATGTACGGCGAGGAAGCCGACCGCTTCCAACACGTCGTGCAGACGTTCGACCGCGTGCGGCGGCTCTACGGTTTCGGGCGGGTGGAAGTTCCTGTGTTCGAGGCGACGGCAGTGTTCGCGCGGTCGCTTGGCGAAACCACCGATGTCGTGTCGAAGGAGATGTACACGTTCGAGGATCGGGGCGGCGACTCGCTGACCCTGCGTCCCGAATTCACGGCGGGCATCGCGCGGGCGTATTTGACCGAGGGGTGGCAGCAATACGCGCCGATGAAAGTCGCGACGCACGGGCCACTGTTCCGCTACGAACGGCCACAAAAGGGGCGCTTCCGCCAGTTTCATCAGCTCGATGCCGAAGTGATCGGCGCGGCCGAACCGGCAGCGGATGTCGAGCTGCTGTGCTTTGCCGACCAGCTGTTGAAGGAACTGGGGATCACCGAGGGGGTAACTCTCAAGCTCAATACGCTGGGCGATGCGGCATCGCGCGATGCATGGCGCAGCAGCCTGATCGCGCATTTCGAGGTGCATCGCAGCGATCTGTCGGAAGACAGCCTGACGCGTCTCGAGAAAAACCCGATGCGCATCCTCGACAGCAAGGACCCCCGCGACCGCCCCGCGGCCGACACCGCGCCGAAGATGGTGTTGAGCACCGAGGCCGAGGACTTTTTCGGCAAGGTCCGTGAAGGGCTGGATGCCGCTGGCGTGGCGTATGAGATCGCCCCGCATCTGGTGCGCGGGCTGGATTATTACCGCCACACCGCCTTCGAATTTGTTACCGACCGACTGGGCGCACAGGGAACGGTGCTCGGCGGTGGCCGCTATGACGGTCTGATCGAAACGCTGGGCGGCCCGCATACGCCGGCGGTCGGCTGGGCGGCGGGGATCGAGCGGTTGGGGATGTTGATTGAGGAGCCGAATTCTGCGGTTCTCGATACCGTCATCGCCGTAGAAGATGATCGCGCAATGCAAGCTGCATATCGCGTCATGCGCGCTCTGCGGGAACAGCAGCTTTCAACAGAAATGATCGCGACGGGATCGCCGCGAAAGCGCTACGATAAGGCTCAGAAAGTGAATGCCAAAGTTCTTATTTCGCTGTCCGTGCAAGACGACAGAGTGGAATTCAAGACGGTTGCGGCAAGCCCAAGCGACGATCTGCTAAGGGTGCAGTCTATCCTCCTGGGCCTTGGCCATATGCAGCCAATTCAAGCATGACCCCCACAATTTCCGACGGACGCATCGCCGCCATCGAGGCGCGGCGGGACGAGGTGCAGGCGCAGCTGTCGCAGGGCGACCTGGCAACCGACAAGTTGGTCGCGCTGTCGCGCGAATATAGCGAGCTCGAGCCTGTCGCCGCCGCGGCCGCCGAGCTCCGCCGCCTGCGCGCCGAACAGGCGGTGCTGGGCGACATGCTCAAGGACGCCGATCCCGAAATCCGCGCCATGGCCGAGGAAGAGGCGCAGGCGATCAAGGAGGCGCTTCCTATGGCCGAGCGCGACCTCGCGCTGAAGCTGTTGCCCCGCGACGCCGCCGACGAGCGCGCGGCCATGCTCGAAATCCGTGCCGGGACCGGCGGGGACGAGGCGGCGCTGTTTGCGGGTGACCTGTTCCGCATGTACCAGCGTTACGCCGAGGAACATGGCTGGCGGGTTGAGTTGATCTCCGCCAGCGAAGCCGATGTCGGCGGCTATAAGGAAGTCATCGCCAGCGTGAACGGCACTGGCGTTTTCGCGCGGCTGAAGTTCGAAAGCGGCGTGCACCGCGTGCAACGCGTGCCTGCGACCGAGAGCGGCGGGCGCATCCATACCTCGGCGGCGACCGTTGCCGTGCTGCCCGAGGCCGAGGACGTCGACGTCCAGATCAACGATGCCGATCTGCGCATCGACGTGTACCGCTCGTCGGGGCCGGGCGGCCAGTCGGTCAACACCACCGACTCGGCGGTGCGAATCACCCACTTGCCCAGCGGGCTCGTCGTCATCCAGCAGGACGAAAAGTCGCAGCACAAGAACAAGGCCAAGGCGCTTAAAGTGTTGCGGACGCGGCTCTACGAGCTCGAGCGCAGCCGCCTCGCCGACGAACGATCGGGTGCGCGCAAAGCCATGGTTGGGTCGGGCGATCGTTCGGAGCGCATTCGCACGTACAACTTCCCGCAAGGCCGCGTGACCGACCACCGCATCAACCTGACACTTCACCGCCTGCCTGAAATCCTCGAGGGGCAGATGGACGAACTGATCGGCGCGCTGATTAGCGAGGACGAAGCGGCGCGGCTCGGTGCGCTCGATGGGTAACGCCCTCAATCTCCGGGCCTGACGGACAGCGGTATTTGACCGTCCGCCAAACCCTCGTCACGGCCACCACGGCGCTTGCCACCGTCAGCCGGACGCCGCGGCTTGATGCCGAATTGATGATGGCGCATGCACTTGGCACCCCGCGCGACCGGATGATCCTCGCGCACTTCGAAGACGCTACGCCTGAAGGGTTCGCGCCGCTTCTCGCGCGGCGGCGGGCGCATGAACCCATCGCCTATATCCTTGGCACCCGCGACTTCTGGACGGTCACCCTGCGCGTGACGCCCGATGTGCTCATTCCGCGCCCCGACAGCGAAACGCTGCTCGAGGCGGCGGTCGCGCACTTTGGACAAACGGGGCCGCGCCATGTGCTCGATCTCGGCACCGGGTCGGGGGCGTTGCTGATCGCGGCGCTCGATCAGTGGCCCGACGCGACGGGGGTGGGCATCGATGCGTCCGAAGCCGCGTTGAGGATCGCCCGCGAAAACGTGACGTACGCCGGCCAGATGCAGCGCGCCCGGATCGTGAAGGGCGGATGGACGGGCACCGGCGAACGCTTCGACCTTATCCTGTGCAATCCGCCCTATATCGCGACCGACGAAATCCTGCCGCCCGATGTGGCCAATTGGGAGCCGGCATCGGCGCTATACGCGGGAGAAGACGGGCTGGACGACTATCGCCTGATCGCGCCGGCGCTGGCGCCCCAGCTCGCGGTCGGCGGCATTGCCTGTGTGGAGATCGGCTATACGCAACGCGATGCCGTCACGATATTGTTTGAAGAACATGGTTTGACAATGGGGTGCCGCGCCGATCTTGCTGGTCGCGACCGCTGCCTGGTTGCGCATTTCAAATAATGCTTGGCGGCGCGGCACCGGGCCGCTAATACACAGTCCAAGAGGCGAACGTATCTCCCAGCTTTTTAAGCGAATGCGCCGTTCTCTTACCCCCACATCCTCCGGTCCCTGGCAATAATGCTTAGGCTCGGCGAAGCGGCTGATCGTCCGGCGGTTCGGATACGACAGCGCAAAATGGGGCAAAAAGGGATTTGAACACCCCCCTTGTTTAGGACGGCATCAGCTTGATCAATAATCGCCAGCAGTCCGGTCGCCGTCGCGGCCGGGGTGGCCAAAATGGCCAGCGCCCTCAGAACGGACGACCCGAACTCGGCAATCGCATCGATAACCGCGCGCGTGGCAATGCCCCACAGTTGCTCGAAAAGTACAAGACGCTCGCGCGCGATGCGCAACAGGCGGGCGACCGGGTGCTTGCGGAATATTATTTCCAGTTCGCCGACCATTATTTCCGCGTGCTCGCCGAAAGCCGCGCGCGCTTTGAAGAAGCGAACCCCAACCGCCCGCGCCAGGACTATGCCGAGCAGGAAGAGCAGTTCGACGAGGACGGCAACGAGATCGAGCGCGAGTTCGATCCGCGGCCGCCCCAGCAGAACCGCCAGGAACAGGCGCCCCGTCAGGACCGCTACCAGCGCGAGGATCGTCCCCGCGAGGATCGCCCCCGCGAGGACCGCCCCCAGCGCAGCGACCAGAACCGCAGCGACCAGAATCGCAACGAACAGAATCGTGACGACCGTCCGGCTCGCCAGGACCGTGACGCACGTCCGGAGCGTGCGGCTGAAGACCGTCCCGTACGCCAGGATCGCTACCAGCGTGATGATCGTCCCCGCGAGGATCGTCCCCGCGAGGATCGGCCGCGGGAAGAGCGTCCCCGCCTCGATCGTGCCCGTGCCGCCATGCCACGCGCCCGTGCCCCCGAACTGGCGCAGGACGATGACGGCGATCACAGCGATTCGCTGCCGTTCGATGCGCTGCCCCCGGCAATAAACGTCGCAGCGATGGAGCCGGTCGTGGGTGTCGAAGGTGAGCCCGTTGCGGTGCCCAAGAAGCGCGGCCGACCGAAGAAGGTCGTCGCCGAGGCCGTGACCGAAGAATAAAGGCTCGACGTCGCGCCGGCCGAGGCCGGGGCTACTCACGATTGAGTCGTGCTTTTACCGATAGCGACCCCGGCCTCCGCCGGGGTGACGCCGTTTGTGGCTTTTATTCACTCCCGCTTCAGGTGCGATGCTGCCATGCTCGGTCCGGAAACGACCCGGGAGTCACTTGATGCGCCGTTTAGCCCTGCTTCCCCTGCTTGCCTTGTCCGTCCCCGTCATGGGGCAGAATGCGCAAGGGGCGGTTGCCGTAACCATCTATAACAACAACCTTGCGCTGGTGCAGGACATCCGGCCGACGTCGCTGCCGTCGGGCCGGACAACCATCGAATTCCCGGATGTGTCCGCCCAGATCCGCGCAGAGACCGTTACGATTGGCGGCGCTGACTTCGGCATCGTCGAACAGAATTTCGATTACGACCTGCTCAGCCCTGCCGCGCTGATGCAAAAGGCGGTCGGACAAGTCGTCACCATCGTCCGCATCAACCCGGCTACGGGCGCGGAGACGCGCGAACAGGCGAAGGTGCTGGCGGCCAATGGTGGCGTGGTGCTCCAGATCGGCCAGCGCATCGAGGTGTTGCGCGACGACGGCTTGCCGGTGCGCGTCATCTTCGACCGCGTGCCCCCGAATTTGCGTGCACGCCCCACATTGTCGGTGACGCTCGACAGTGCGCGTGCGGGCACGCGGCCCGTGTCGCTCAGCTATCTGACGCCCGGGCTTGGCTGGAAGGCGGACTATGTCGCGCTGTTCGACGAGGGGGCTGGCAAGATCGACGTGCAGGGATGGGTCACGCTCACCAACAACTCGGGGACGACCTATACCAATGCCGAGACGCTGCTGGTGGCCGGGCAAGTCGGTGACAGCCAGCCGCAGTATAATCGTCCGTACAACCCCTCGCCGCGTGCCAGGCTGGTGAAGCCCGGGACCGAAACCGCGAACCGCGCGCAGCTCGGCGACTTCTACCTCTACCCGATTAAGGAACGCACCACGATCGCCGAGGCGCAGCAGAAGCAGGTGAGCTTTCTCGACGTCGGCGGCGCAGCGGCGGCCAAGGGCTATGAATATCGCAACGGCTGGCTGGCAACGCAGGAAGAAGCGCAGTCTGCCGATACCGTGCTGCGCTTTTCGACCAGTCGCGACGGTGGCCTTGGCGACGCGCTCCCGGCGGGAACGGTGCGCGTCTACATGAAGGACGCCAAGGGCCAGCCGCAGTTCATCGGCGAAAACCAGATCGGCCATACGCCGATGGGGTCAGCGCTGGGCCTCAAGACTGGCGAAGCGTTCGACGTGAAGGTCAAGCCAGTGGTCGAGGTGCGCGAGAAAATCGGCAGCACGCGCTGGAAAACGTCGATGCGCTACACGCTCACCAACGCCCGCAGCACGCCGGTGGTGGTTGACCTGACCCAGGCAGGCCTCGACAGTTACTGGGACGACACGCGCATCGTGTCCGAAAGCCAAAAGAGCGAGCGCCGGTCATCGGACGAAGCCGTTTGGAAAGTGACCGTCCCGGCCAACGGCGAAGCGACAGTGACGGCCGTATTCGACACGCGGTATTGAGGGTGCGCTATGCCGCACTGCTGGTGCTGGCTTCGGCGCCGGCGCTTGCCCAGACCACAACCACTTCCCCCGCGCCCGAGGGGGTGTCGGTCAGCGTCTATCGCGCGCCCGACCGTAGCCCAGACGAAGCGATGAACCTTCAGTACCTGCGCGGTTTTGCGCTGGTCACTGAAACGCGGCGGGTCAACATCCCAGCTGGTGATGGTGTGATCCGTTTCGAAGGGGTTGCGGGCGGTATTCTGCCCGAAAGTGCGATCGTCTCCGGCTTGCCTGACGGCATCGTGGAAAAGAATCAGGACGCAAAGCTGCTCAGCCCGGCGAGCCTTCTCGGCGCCTCGGTCGGCCGGCGCGTCTCGATCCGCCGTACCGTGCGCGCGACGGGCAAGACAAGCGAAGAGGAAGCCCTAATCCGATCCGGGCCGGGTGGGCAGGTCGTGCTGCAAACGGCGGCTGGGATCGAGGCACTGCGCTGTACCGGTATCCCCGAAACCATTGTCTATGATGCGCTACCCGAGGGGTTGTCGGCGAAACCCACATTATCGGTTCGCACGCACAGTTCGCGCGCCGTCACGGCAACCGTCACGCTCAGCTATCTTGCCGACAATTTCGACTGGCAGGCGAACTATGTCGCCACGCTTGGCGCCGACGGCAAAAGCCTCGACCTGTTCGGCTGGGTGACCCTGGCAAGCGCCGACGAGACCAGCTTTCCCAAGGCGAAGGCAATGGTTATTGCCGGGCGGTTGAACCGGACCGGCGTCCGGTCCGAACCACCCTATCAGGAAACATCGATCAACCTGACTTGCTGGCCGCAAGGGACGACAAGCGACATTTCGGTTAACGAGCCGGGTTACCCGCCGCCATCGCCGCCGGCACCTGCGCTCATGATGGCGCCGGCGGCGGCATCTGACATCATGGTGACGGCGAACCGCCGCATGGAAAAGGCGGCAATGGTCGTGAAGCAGGAAGAGCTTGGCGACCTGAAGCTCTACCGCGTGCCCGAACCGGTTACCGTCGCGGCGAACGCCCAAAAACAGGTCGCGCTGCTCGACAAGGAGCGCGTGCCCGTCAGCCTTGTTTACCGCGCGGACATATGGGGGGAGGGCGACGCTCCGGTTCGGCTGACGTTGCGCGTGAAGAACCGGGTGGCCGATGGCCTTGGTCTGCCACTGCCTGCCGGAAAACTCGCGCTGTACCAGTCGGGAAGTCCGCGCGCATTGCTGCTCGGCGAAGGGTCGGTGGGCGACAAGGCCGTCGGTGAGGACGTCGAGATCGACGTCGCGACCGCAACGGGTATCGTGGCGCGCGACATCGCGAATACCGCAAACACGCATGTGCTGACGGTCACCAACGATAATCGCTACCCCATTGCCTTTGAGGCGAAACTGGGAGATCGCGACCTGCGCGGCTTATCCGGCAGGCTGCGCAAGAAGGATGGCAGCTGGCTGTGGGCGGTCACGGTGCCCGCCAATGGCACCGCAACGCTATCCTACTCAGAGACGCCTGCCCGCTGACGACGGACGCTTACGCCGTCGCCGGTAATGGCCGAGGG
>JBMOGG010000045.1:0-19096 GCA_049318505.1 Sphingomonas sp.
TCGTCGCCGAGAGAGGCAACGGGCAACAAAAAGCCGCGCGTCAATGTATCGATCGGGCGTCGATTCTAGGTTCCGCGAGGATCATCTGCCAGACTGACCCAGCTGCGGCGGACCTGGAAAACCTTTACAATTTGTCGGCAGGGGCCTGTGCGCAGGCCTGTGTTTCGTCGCGCTCGATCTGGATCGTCGTATGACCGATCGCGAAGCGATCGTGGAGCATCGCACTGGTCTCGTGCAGAAAGGCGTCGGCGGGGCAACCCTGCGGCATGACGAGGTGCGCGGTCAGCGCCACTTCAGTCGTGCTCATTGACCAGATGTGGAGATCGTGAACGCTGGCCACGCCGGGGAGCGCGGCCAGCGACGCAGCTACATCGCCCGGTACAATGCCGGGAGGCACGCGGTCGAGCGACATCGCAACTGAATCGCGAAGCAGGCCCCAGGTGCCCGCCATGATGATCACAACGATGACGAGACTTGTGGCAGAATCGAGCCAAACCCAGCCGGTCCGCAGCATCAGGAAGCCCGACACGACGACGCCCGCCGACACCGCCGCATCCGCCGCCATGTGCAGGAACGCCCCGCGAATATTGATGTCGCCTTTGCGCCCGCTGGCAAACAGCCAAGCTGTTACCCCGTTGATCGCGATGCCGAGTGCCGCAACCGCCATCACCGTGCTGCTTTCGACCGGTTGCGGATCGGCGAAACGGTCAATCGCTTCCAACGCAATGGCGCCAACGGCCACGAGCAGGAAAACCGCGTTGAACAGGGCTGCAAGGATCGAGGAGCGACGCAGGCCATATGTAAAATGCGCGCTCGGCTGCCGTCTCGACAAGGTGGCGGCGCCCCAGGCAACGAGCAAGCCAAGCACGTCGGAAAGATTGTGTCCGGCGTCCGCCAGCAACGCGACCGAATTGGCGGCAAGACCATAGCCCGCCTCGATCGCGACAAAGCCTATGTTGAGCACCGTTCCTATCAGGAAGGCGCGTCCAAAATTTACCGGGGCATGACCATGTCCCGCGTGCGCGTGCCCGGCATGATCGTGCGCGCCGCTCAAAGGTTTTTCCCGATGGTGTGCACAGCCATTCCCGAACGCAATCAGACGTCGAGATTGGCCACGTTCAGCGCGTTTTCCTGAATGAAGTCACGGCGCGGTTCGACGACGTCGCCCATAAGTTGGGTGAAGATCTCGTCTGCAGCATCGGCCTGCGCGATTTCAACGCGGAGCATCGAGCGGGCCTCGGGGTCGAGCGTCGTTTCCCACAATTGCTCGGCATTCATTTCGCCAAGACCCTTGTAGCGCTGGAACTTCAGGCCCTTGCGCCCAATGGACAGGATAGCGTCGAGCAGGTCTGACGGGCGTGAAATCAGCGCCCCCTTAGCGTCGGTAATCGGCGCTGCGTCTTCGTCGGACTCGGCCGGCTCTTCCTCCACAGCTTCCGCCGGCGTCGACGATTTCGGCATGGCAACCAGCCGCGCAACCTGCGCGTAGCTTTCGGCCTGTTCGGCGACCAGCGTGTGGAGGCGGCGCGCCTCCTGGCTCATCAGGAATGCGGCATCGATGACGTTATGGTCGGTTACCCCACGCCACAGGCGGCGCAGGACATAGTCGCCATCGGCCCCGATGCTGGCGGTCCACCGCGCTTCGAGATCGGCACGGCCAAGCCATTCGGCCGCGAGGTTGAGCGCATCGGCGCGCTGGTCATCGCGCAGCGCCGGATCGAGCGCCCCCATGAGCGCCAGCCCCTCGACAATCGCGGGATCGTAGCGCCGCGGGACATAGCGCATGAGGCTGCGCATGCGCCGCGCGTGATCGACAAGCGTCCGCAGGTCGGCACCGGTCCGCGCACCCTGCGGCCCTTCGAGCCGCGACACGGAAACGCCCCCTTCGACAAGGAAATCGTCGAGCGCGGCGTCATCCTTTAGATAGACTTCGCTGCGCCCGCGCGCCGCCTTGTAGAGCGGCGGCTGGGCAATGAAGAGGTGCCCGTTAGTGATGATGTCGGGCATCTGGCGATAGAAGAACGTCAGCAACAACGTGCGGATGTGCGAGCCGTCGACATCAGCGTCAGTCATGATGATGATCTTGTGGTAGCGAAGCTTTTCGAGGTTGAAGTCATCGCGCCCGATGCCGGTACCCATCGCCTGAATGAGCGTGCCGATTTCCTTGCTGCCGAGCATGCGGTCGAAGCGCGCGCGCTCGACGTTCAGGATCTTGCCGCGCAAAGGCAGAATCGCCTGAAAATGGCGGTCACGGCCCTGCTTGGCCGAGCCACCGGCGGAGTCGCCTTCGACCAGGAACAGTTCGGACTTGGCCGGGTCCTTCTCCTGACAATCCGCCAGCTTGCCGGGGAGTGAGGCGATGCCGAGCACCGACTTACGGCTGGCCTCGCGTGCCTTTTTGGCGGCTTCGCGCGCAGCGGCGGCGTCGATCACCTTCTGGATAATGGCGCGAGCGTTCGCCGGGTTCTCCTCGAGCCATTCGGCCATCTTGTCGCTCATGAGCGATTCGAGCGGCTGGCGGACTTCGGAGGAGACCAGCTTGTCCTTGGTCTGCGACGAGAACTTGGGATCGGGCAACTTGACCGAGACGATGGCGGTCAGCCCTTCGCGCATGTCCTCGCCGGTCAGCGTGACCTTCTCCTTCTTCATCAACCCCGATTTGTCGGCATAGTTGTTGAGCGTGCGCGTCAGCGCGGCGCGGAACGCCGCCATGTGCGTACCGCCGTCGCGCTGCGGGATGTTGTTGGTGAAGGCGAGGACGTTCTCATAATAGCTGTCGTTCCATTCGAGCGCGACGTCGATGCCGATGTCGTCGCGCTGCCCCGTGACCGAAATCGGCTCCGGAAACAGCGGGGTCTTCGACCGGTCGAGATATTTCACGAACGCGGCGATCCCGCCCTCGTAATAGAGTTCGTGCTCGACGCGTTCGGCATGGCGCGCGTCAGCCAGGAAGATGCGGACACCCGAATTGAGGAACGCAAGCTCGCGGTAGCGATGCTCGAGCTTTTCAAAGTCGAACTCGGTAATCTTGAATGTCGCGGGGCTGGGGAAGAAGGTAACCTTGGTGCCCTTCTTGCCCTGAGGCGCGGGGCAAACGACCTTCAGCGGGGCGACCGCATCGCCGAAGGCAAAGCGCATGTAATGCTCCTCGCCATCACGCCAGATCGTAAGATCGAGCCACTCGCTGAGCGCGTTGACCACCGAAACGCCGACCCCGTGCAGCCCGCCCGAGACCTTATAGGCGTTCTCGTCGGACGTGTTCTCGAACTTTCCGCCCGCGTGCAACTGCGTCATGATGACTTCGGCCGCCGACACGCCTTCCTCGCTATGGATACCGGTTGGGATACCGCGGCCGTTGTCTTCGACCGAAACCGATCCGTCGGGGTTCAGCTGGATGAGTATCTTGTCGCAATGCCCGGCGAGCGCCTCGTCGATGGCATTGTCGCTGACTTCGAATACCATATGGTGCAGGCCCGAGCCGTCGTCGGTATCGCCGATGTACATGCCCGGGCGTTTGCGGACGGCATCGAGGCCTTTTAGGACCCTGATCTGGTCGGCGCCGTATTCATTTGCATTGGGAGTGTTGTCGCGCGGTGTATCGGCACTGTTTTCCGGGGTCGTTTCCATGCCGAGCCTATAGGGAAGGCATCACAAAAACCCAACAACAATCGACGTTTTAGGCGCCGATAGAGCCTTCGCCGAATGTTCCGATGGGGGCGCGCACGCCGGCATGGCCGCGGCGCTTCAGCTCGGCCTTGAGAACCTCTGGCTTGGGGGCCCAGATGAAGCCGAAGCTGACCGTGCCATGCTTGGTCTCGACGACATGATGCAGGCGGTGCGCCTGAATGATGCGCTTCATATAATTGGATTTGGGAATGTAGCGGTGATTGAGCCGCTTGTGCACGATCAGGTCATGGAATCCGAAATAGATCGCGCCATAGCCCGCGATTCCCGCGCCGACCCAGGCCGTCCACGCCGGCCAGCCGAGCTGGACACCACCCCAAAGCAGCCAGATGGAAGGTGTGGCAAAGATGACGGCGTAGAGGTCATTCAGCTCCCAGTTGCCTGTGCGCGGCCGGTGGTGGCTTTCGTGCAGGAACCAGCCGAAGCCGTGCATGACCCAACGATGGGCGACATAGGCGACCACTTCCATCGCGGCGATGGTCGCAAAGAAAATAACAATGCCGAGCAGAATGGACATGGCGTGCATATAGGACGCGAGATGCCCGTCGTCACGCTGAACTTGTTTCGCGATTCACCTGTCCGCATAAGGCGAGGTTAATGCAGATCAGTGGATGTCGCGACCAAGCCCGGCATGATGGAGACAATTGACGATGCGCCTTATCCTCGCTGTCCTTCCCCTGCTCGCGCTGAGCGCCTGCGCCACCCCTGAAACCCGCGTCCGCACGGCGCTCGTAGAGGCGGGTCTGCCGCGCCCCATGGCCAGCTGCATGGCGCAGCGCATGGTCGACCGGCTGTCGCTCGGCCAGTTGCAAAAGCTGTCGCGCCTGTCGGGCCTTTCAAAAGCGCAGTTCGGACAGCTTTCCGTGAGCGAACTGCTGCGCCGGACCAGAGCGCTGGGCGACCCGGAGATCCTGACCGTGGTCACGACGGCCGGGCTCGGGTGCGCGATCGCGTCTTAAGGGTTGGCATCGGCCGCAGACTCATGCTTTAGGCCAAGGCACCCCTGCCAACCGGAGCATGTCCCCTGTGAACATCCATGAATATCAGGCCAAGGAGTTGCTGGCCAAGTTCGGCGTCCCCGTCCCCGCCGGCTATGCCGCGATGTCGGTCGAAGAGGCCGTCGCCGCAACCGAAAAGCTACCTGGGCCGCTGTATGTCGTAAAGGCGCAAATCCATGCTGGTGGTCGCGGCAAGGGCAAGTTCAAGGAACTGGGGCCCGATGCCAAGGGCGGCGTCCGGCTGGCCAAGACCGCCGATGAAGTGCGCGCGGCAGCCACCGACATGCTCGGTAACACGCTGGTGACGATCCAGACCGGCGAACACGGCAAGCAGGTCAACCGCCTCTACGTCACCGACGGCGTCGACATCGCCAAGGAATTCTATCTCGCGCTGCTGGTCAACCGTGCATCGGGGCGCATCGGTATGGTCGTCTCGACCGAAGGCGGCATGGATATCGAAGCGGTGGCGCACGACACGCCCGAAAAGATCGAGACGCTCGACATCGATCCCGCGACCGGCTTTATGCCGCATCACGGGCGTGCGGTAGCAGCGGCACTGGGCCTGAGCGGTGACCTGGCAAAGCAGGCGGCCAACGTCGCGTCAAAGCTGTACGATGCCTTTCTCGGCACCGATGCCGAACAGATCGAAATCAACCCGCTGGCCGTCACCGTGGATGATGGTTCGGGGGCAAAGCTGCTGGTGCTCGATGCCAAGGTCGCGTTCGACGGCAATGCCATGTTCCGCCACAAGGACCTGGCCGAGTTGCGCGACCTGACCGAGGAAGACCCCGCCGAGATCGAGGCCTCGAAATACGACCTTGCCTATATCAAGCTCGACGGGAATATCGGCTGCATGGTGAATGGCGCCGGTCTTGCCATGGCGACGATGGATATCATCAAGCTCAATGGCGAATTCCCGGCAAACTTCCTCGATGTCGGCGGCGGCGCCACGACCGAAAAGGTCACCGCCGCGTTCAAGATCATTCTGCAGGACCCGGCGGTGAAGGGCATCCTCGTCAATATCTTCGGCGGCATCATGAAGTGCGACATCATTGCCGACGGTATCGTCGCGGCCGCCAAGGAAGTGAACTTGTCGGTGCCGCTGGTCGTCCGCCTCGAGGGCACCAACGTGCAGCAGGGCAAGGACATCCTCGCCAATTCGGGCCTGCCGATCGTGGCGGCGAACGACCTGGGCGATGCGGCCAAGAAGATTGTCGCTGAGGTGCGGAAAGCGGCATAGAGGCGGTCCAGCCGCAAAGAGGCTTGATATTTCGGCGCTACCTGCCCATGTGCGCCACAGTTGACGTTAACGTAAAGCGATTCTCAGGAGACGCGCCGTGAAGATCCTCGTCCCCGTAAAGCGGGTCATCGACTATAACGTGAAACCCCGCGTGAAGGCGGACGGCAGTGGCGTCGACCTCGCCAACGTGAAGATGAGCATGAACCCTTTCGACGAGATCGCGGTTGAGGAAGCCATTCGCCTAAAGGAAAAGGGTGTTGCGACCGAAATCGTAGCGGTGAGCATCGGCGAGCAAAAGGCGCAGGAAACGCTGCGCACCGCACTAGCCATGGGCGCGGACCGCGCGATCCTGATCGTCAGCGAGACCGAAGTTGAGCCGCTGGGCGTGGCCAAGTTGCTCGCCAAGGTCGTCGAAGAGGAGGCGCCCGGCCTCGTCATTCTCGGCAAGCAGGCGATCGACGATGATTCGAACCAGACCGGCCAGATGCTGGCCGCTCTGCTGGGTCGTCCGCAAGGAACCTTTGCAAGCGCCGTGACGGTCGAGGGCGACAGCGTGACGGTAACGCGTGAAGTCGATGGCGGGCTCGAGACCGTCAAGCTGCAGACGCCGGCCATCGTCACCACCGACCTGCGGCTCAACGAGCCGCGCTATGCGTCGCTGCCCAACATCATGAAGGCGAAGTCAAAGCCGATGGCGCAGAAGACACCGGACGATTACGGCGTCGATGTCACCCGTCGACTGACGACCGTGAAGGTCGAGGAGCCCGCCAAGCGGCAGGCTGGCATCAAGGTCGCCGATGTCGATGAACTGATTGGCAAGCTTAAGGTTTTGGGAGTGGTTGAATGAGCGTTCTGGTCCTCGTTGAACATGACAATGCCGAACTGAAGGACGCGACGCTCGCTGTCGTCACAGCTGCGGCACAATTGGGCGAAGTCCATGCGCTGGTCGCAGGATCAGGCTGTGCGGCAGTCGCCGACCAGGCCGCCCAGGTCGCTGGCGTGACCAAGGTACTGCTGGCCGATGACGCAGCCTATGGCCATGCGCTGCCTGAAAACATTGCCCCGCTCGTCGCCGGGCTGATGGCGAACTACGATGCGTTCGTGGCGCCCGCCACGGCCAACGGCAAGAACATCGCGCCGCGCGTGGCCGCGCTGCTCGACGTGATGCAGATCAGCGAAGTCGTGGGCATCGAGGGCGCCGATACCTTCGTCCGCCCGACCTATGCCGGCAACGCCATCGCAACGGTCAAGTCGTCCGACGCGAAAAAGGTTCTGACGGTACGCGGCACCGCCTTTGCCAAAGCCGAAAAGACCGGCGGGAGCGCAAGCATAGAGGCCGTGAGCGCCGGTGGAGACGCCGGGCTGTCGAGCTTCGTCGGTGCCGAAATCGCCAAGTCCGAGCGCCCCGAACTGACCAGCGCCAAGATCATCGTGTCCGGTGGCCGCGCCCTGCAGAACTCGGAAAACTTCCATGCGCTGATCGAGCCGCTGGCCGACAAGCTGGGTGCAGGCGTCGGTGCCAGCCGCGCGGCGGTCGACGCAGGCTATGTCCCCAACGACTACCAGGTCGGGCAGACCGGCAAGATCGTAGCACCCGAAGTCTATGTGGCGGTCGGCATCAGCGGCGCCATCCAGCATCTGGCGGGCATGAAGGACTCCAAGGTCATCGTCGCCATCAACAAGGACGAGGATGCCCCGATTTTCCAAGTGGCCGACATCGGCCTCGTCGGCGATTTGTTCAAGATCGTACCGGAGTTGACGGAGAAGCTTTAGTCGCTGACGATTGCTTCATGAAGCATCGGTTTTTCTCCGCGGTTATTGTTTCTTCGATCATCACGGCGGCGGCCCAAGCCGCGTCGCCAGAGCCCGAAACACTTGCGCCGTCTTCGGCATGGAACGTGAATTACAGCGACGAAGCGTGTCGGCTCGCCCGGGTTTTCGGCACAGGCGATGCGATGACCTTTGTCGTGTTCGACAAGTTCGGGCCCGGCCAGTCGTTTAAACTGACGCTGGGGGGCAAGCGTTTCCGCTATCTGTCGGGCGGTGGCCAGGCGAGCGTGCGTTTCGGCCCAGATGAAGCCGGGCAGATGCGCGACTATTTCACCGGCGACTATAATAAGAGCATGCCAGCCCTAATCTTGCGTGGCGACATGCGCATGGACAAGCTGCCCGACCGGCTGCGCCAGGGCGGCAAGGAAGTGCCGCCCGAAGAGGCCCCGCCGCTCGCCCCTGCGCGTGTTGCAGCGGTAAGGGAGCTGGTTATCGGCAGGCCGCTCAGAAAATCTGTAAAATTTGCGCTCGGGTCGATGCGCGCTCCAGCTGCCGCACTCGACAAGTGCATCGAGAAGCTGATGACCAATTGGGGCATCGATGTCGCGCGGCACGCCACGCTGTCTCGGCGCGCGTTACCGACCGGCAGTCCGACGACTTGGCTGGTCAGCAGCGACTATCCCGCTGGCGCGCGGTTCATGGGTTTGCAGGGTATCGTCAATTTTCGGCTAAGCGTCGACGAAAGCGGCATGCCCAGTGCCTGTCACATCCAGCAATCGAGCCATCCGCCGGAATTCGATGCGGCGCTCTGCTCTGGGATGATGCGCCGTGCCCGATTCACCCCGGCCCTCGACAAGGACGGTAAGCCGCTGGCCAGCTATTTCCGGGGCACCGCCGTTTTCAAGATGGGCTGACCGCCCGCCGAAAAGCGCAATACCGCCACGCCCGCCAGGGCCGAAAGCAGCGACCCCATAAGCACGCCGATCTTCACCGCATCGGCTTGCGGTTGGTCGGGGAACGCCAGATCGCCGATGAACAGGCTCATCGTAAAGCCGATGCCGCAGAGCAGGGATACGCCATAGACTTGCGGCCAGCTGGCCTTTGAAGGGCGGGGCGCAAGCTTCAGCTTTACCGCCAGCCATACGCTGCCAAACACGCCCGCCTGCTTGCCAATGAAAAGCCCAAGCGCAATTGCCAGCGGCAGCGGGGCAAATGGCGCCACATCGCCGCCCAGCGCCACACCCGCATTGGTAAAGCCGAACAGCGGCACGATGGCGAAGGCGACCCAGGGGTGCAGGCTGTGCTCCATGCGGAGCAGGGTCGATTCTTCTGCGTCGGGTGCACCAGGTGTCGGCGTGATCGGCACGGCCAATGCCGCCAGCACCCCAGCGACCGTCGCATGCACGCCGGACAGCAACATGAAATACCACAGCAGCGCGAACGCCCCGAAATACCACAGGGGGTGCCTCAGCCCTGCGCGGTTCATCGCAAACATGCCCGCCAGCACGATCATGGACGCCCCGAGCGCCAGCCAGTTGAGCGCGGCGGTATAGAATAGCGCAATGATCACGACCGCCCCCACATCGTCGACAATGGCGACCGTAGTGAGGAACAGCTTGAGCGAAGCGGGCGCGCGCTTGCCGAGCAGCGCAAGCAGCCCGAGCGCAAAGGCGATATCGGTCGCCGCCGGAATTGCCCAGCCGCGCGTCAGGACGGGGGCGGCCCCGCTGACAATCAGATAGACAAGCGCGGGCAGGCCCATCCCGGCTGCTGCTGCAATGAACGGAAGCCGACGATCGGCCCAGTTCGACAGGTGCCCGTCGACGAACTCACGCTTGATCTCCAGCCCGACGACCAGGAAAAACACCGCCATCAGCCCGTCGTTGATCCACAGGTGCAGCGACATCGTCCCCAGCTTCGGTGTCAAAACCGGCCCCGTTTCGAGATGAATCGCGTGGAAGTAGCTGTACGCCAGGGGCGAATTGGCGCTGATCATGGCCAGCGCCGCCGCGCCCATCAGCAAGATTCCGCCCGCTGCTTCCGAACGGAGAAAGGCGCGCATTGCGGAACGGGGTTTGTAGGTGAGTTTGCCGAGCATGGCTTAGCTTAGTGGCATCCCGGGCTCAGCGCACCGTAAATCGTACCTGGTCGATCACCCGGCCGCCGGGGTCGAGAAGCGCCAGCCGGTGTATGCCGGGGCCCGCCAGCACCTGTGGCCGCGCGTCGGCATCGCCGAGATCACGACGGTCGAGGACGAGCCGATGTCCGGCCACCGCGCCCGTCACCGTAATGCCCATCCGCTGACGCTCGATCGGGATGTCGGGGTCGAGCGCGAACACGCTGCCCGACACAGGGTTTACGATGCGCGGGCGGCGCGCAGCCTCGGGGGCGGCGATTTGCTGCGACTGGGCGGTGCCAGCCAGGAACCAGTCGGTGCGCGGCGGCTCGATCGTGTTCGCGAAGGTGACGCGGCGTTGCTCGAGCCCCGGCGGACGTGGGGGCGGTGCGCCGGGGCGGCCTCGATTGAGCGCCATCATCACGTCGCGCCAAACGGGCGCCGCGCCGCTTGTGCCGGAAACAGCCTTCATACTGTCGCCCTCGAGATTGCCGACCCAGACCGCGACGGTGAAGCGGTCGGTAAAGCCAACGCACCAATTGTCGCGCATCGCTTTCGACGTACCGGTCTTGACCGCCGCCCAGAAGGGCAGGCGCAGCGCACTGTCGACACCGAACGTGCTCGACCGTGCGGAAGCGTCGGACAGGATGTCACTGACGATCCACGCGGCCTGCGGGCTGAGCACTTGCCGGGTGACGCCTGCAGGATCGGACATGCGCAGGCGCAGCGGCGCGAACCTCCCGCCGTTTGCCAGGCTGCGATAGGCATTGGCCTGTTCGAGCAGAGTCACTTCCGCCGATCCGAGCGCGAGCGAGAAGCCGTAATATTGCCCGTCCTCGACCAGCCCCCGATAGCCGGTATCCCACAGGCGGTTGCGGAATGCCTCGACGCCACCGACGAGCAACGCCCGTACGGCTGGCACGTTCAGCGATCCCGCCAGCGCCGTGCGCACGCTCACCGGTCCCTTGAAGCTGCGGTCGTAATTCTGTGGCACATACAGCCCCGATGCGGTGTCGAGCTGCACGGGCGAATCGTCGAGGATCGATGCGGGCGTCAGCCAGCCCTTTTCGATCACCTGGGCATAAAGGAACGGCTTCAACGTCGAACCGGCCTGGCGATAGGCATTCGCCCCATCGACCTGGGCCGCTGTCGAACCAAGCCCGACACCGCCCACATAAGCGAGCACGTCACCCGTTGCATTGTCGATCACGACGACGGCGCCATCGCGGGCACGGCCAGGCCCCAGGCCCTGCAGCTGGCGGCTAAGGGCGATGGTCGCGACGCGCTGGATATCGGCATCGAGCGAGGTCATGACGCGCAGACCGGGCTTGTCGAGGAGGCGGGCAGCAAGATGCGGCGCGAGGCCAGGGTCGAGCGCCCGGGCGCGCTCGGACGAGAGGGCGGTCGCGGTCATCGCGGCGATGGGCGCGCAGTCGGGCAGTGTCCCGATGCGACAGGCGCGCATGGCAACCTGCGAGACGGGCGCGCGCGGGTCGGGAAGCAGGGCGGCGACGATCAGCGCATCAGGCCGCGTCAGCGCAGAGGGCGGTTTGCCGAACATCGCCTGTGCCGCCGCCCCGATGCCCTGCGCCTCGCCGCGAAAACCAGCGAGATTGAGATAGGCTTCGAGGATCTGGTCCTTCGACCACTGGTTTTCGAGTGCCCAAGCCGCGCGCATCTGGCGCAGCTTGTCGCGTGCACCCCGCGCACCCGGTTTGGCGAGATCGGGTGACAGGAATCCGGCGACCTGCATCGACAAGGTGGAGGCGCCGCGCGACCGCTCCCCCGACATCCGCGCGCGTAGCGCGCCGCCGAGCGCAACGAAGTCGACGCCGCCATGGTCACGAAAACGGCGGTCCTCGCTCGTCACCACTGTATCGACGAGTGCGGGCGACATGTCCTTAAGCGGCACCCAGGCCAGCCGCCGCGCCTTGAACGCGACACGCTCGCTGTCGAGCAGCGTGCCGTTGCGGTCATAAAGCCATGCTTCAGATGGCTGCCAGCCTGCGACCACGCGGCCATAGACTGGCAGGAGCGGTGGAAGGGTGAGCACAAAGAGCGTGAGCAGCCCGACGAGCGGAACAGCAAGCAGGCCCGCCCGCTTGCTCACATCCCTACCTCGATCCCCCTGTTCGGCAGCGCGGCGCGGACCTCGGGCGAGTACATCGCCTCGACGCGGGTCGGCGGCAGGCCGAAGCGACCGACGCCGTTGAGCCGCACGACATAACTGACCGTCACCCGCCCGCGTGGCATCCAGCCGAAATAGCCGCGCCAGGCATCGCGCCCACGCTCGACATAGCTCGGGCTGCTGCCATCGCTGCCGGTCAAATTGCCGAGAATCGTAGACTGGCCGCCCAGCCCGCCGATTATCGTCGCACCCGGCGGCACCGGATCGCTGATCACCACCCAGTTGCGGTCAGCCGTCGCATCGACCGTGATCGTGACTTTCATGACATCACCGCGGGTAAGGCGTCCCTTTTGCTTCTGGCTGACCATCTTGGTCGTCTTTTCCATGCGATATCCGGCATAGAGCGGCTGGACCAGCGGCACGGCAGCGCTCACTGAAACCATCGCCCAGGGCCCCGCCCCGCCCGACTGGCTGAGCGTCAGCGGCCCCGCGACCGCGGGCAGACGCAGCGCGGCGGCGGTTGCCGCCATCGGCCAGCCCTGCGTCCGGCGGACACCGCCCAAAGCGACTGTCGTCGTGCCCGCCACGGCACTCGCCGGATAGAGCGCGGCAAAGCGTCGCGCGACGACCGTGCCCCAGGCATTGGCGGGCGTCGTGTCCCAGTGCCCACGCTGTTGGCGCAGCGCGACGCCGACCATCATCTTCGGCCCCTCGTTATCCCAACCAGGCCGGCCGAGGATCGCGCCGAGTGCCTTAAGCATCATTTCGTCGTCGCTGACCATCATCCACCACGGCGCCGTGCTGGCGTCAGTCAGGTCAATCCGCGTGCCTTCGTAGACCAGCCGCCGTCGCAATGTCCCCTCGGCTACGCCGCGCAGGGCGGCAGTGTTCTTGAGCCCCGGCGTCCGGTCGATCGCGATCAGCCAGTCGGCAAGCGCGCCCGTCGGCATGTCGGCCGGGGCAATCTCAATCGCTCCGAGCAGCGCTGGGGTCGACGCGCCATTTCTGGCGAGCGCGGCCAGCGCCGCGACCTTGAACAGCCGGTTGTCGACCGGACCATAGGCATCGCGTTTGAGCCGTCCCTCGATGACAGCCTTCATTGCCTCGATCGCCTTGGCCTTGGCGGCCTCGGGCATCGCGAAACCGGCCTCCGCCGTCATCGACAGAGCATAGGCAGTCAGCGCCTCAGACCCCGGCCATTCGCCGGGGAAGTAGCGGATCAGCCCGTCGCCATCCTGATAGGTCGGCAGCGCCCCCATGAGCGTACCCCATGCCGCCGCATCACCGAGCACGACCGCGCGGCTGAGCTGTTGTTCGAAGCAATTATAGGGATAGGCCGACATGTAATCGCGGACCCCGGCAAGCGCCGGGGCCAGGCTGTCCGACAGCTTCACATCGATATAGCTGCCAGCCAGCGCGCCCGCCGGCGGGTTAATCGGAAGGCTCGACCCCGCGCCCACGCGGGCCAATGTCGCTGCCCAGACCTCGAACGGCACGGCTGGCACAATCTCTTGCGAGACGGCGACGCGGTCCATGGCCTTACCGTCCTCGGACTTTGCCTCGACCCTCCAGTCGAGCTTGGCCAGTCCCTCGGGCGCCGTCAGGTTCCAGGTCACCGCCCGTGCGCTGCCGGGGGCGAGGTCGACGGTCAGCGGCTTGCCATTGGCGATTCCTGGATTGACCTTGACCGTCGCGGTCACACGCATTGGCTTGTCGCTCGAATTGCGCAGCGTAAAACTCGCGCCGAAAAAGTCGCCGGTGCGGACAAGCGGCGGGAGTGCGGAAAAGAGCTGCAGGTCCTGGCTCGTCCGCACGCTGGCCATGCCGGTACCGAACAGGTCGCTGCCCGAGGTCGCGATCGCGACCATCTTGAACGACGACAGCGCGTCCGAAAGCTGCACGGGAATCCGGGCATGGCCATTGGCGTCGAGCGCAACGCGGCCCTTCCACAGCAGGACGGGCTTGAAATCATCGCGCGTGACCGCTGTCGCATCGCCGCCGCCGCCGCCCGCTTCCACGGCCTTCTTGCCATAATGCCGCTTGCCGACGACCTGGGTCTGGCCCGTCGAGGTCAGCACGTCGAGCGTGCGGTCGCCCATCATCGCATCGATCAGTTTCCAGCTGTCGTTCGGCTGGAGTTGCAGCAGCGCCGCGTCGACCGCAGCAAAGGCGATCTCGGCGGAACGCGCCGGCTTGCCGTCCGGCTGGGTGACCGCAACATCGATTTGCGCGGTGTCGCGGACGGCATATTTGGGCTTGTCGGCGGTGACCTTCACGCCAAGGCTGTGGCCTTTCCAACCGACCTTCACCTTGGCGATGCCGAGGCGATAACTGGGCTTGGCGAGATCGACGAGCGCGGTCGGTTCGGCGCCTTCGCGACTGACGAAGGGCAGGTGCCAGCGCCGTGCGAGGTCGGCCCACCACAAAGACCAGCCGCCTATGCGCCCGCGCACCGCCATCACCGAGACATAAACATCGGGCGCATAGCTCGCGGGCATCGGCACCGAGACGACGGGGTCCTTGCCCGAAAGGTTGGTGACGAAGCTCGACAGGACGCCCTCGCGCTCGACCGTCACTAAGGCGGTCGCCGAACGGAACGGCATCCGCACCTGGAACTTGGCCGTCTCGCCCGCCTGGTATTCCTTGTTCTCGGCGATCAGGTCCATGCGGTCGCCATTGTCGCCGCCGAACCACCAGTCGTCCTCACCGGCGAGCCAGACGGTGCGCACGGCGCGCGCGACATTGCCATCGGCATCGGTAGTGGTCGCGACCGCGACGACCTCGCCCGATACGCCCGGGTCGAGCTTGCAGTTCGCCAGCCCCTTGTCGTCAGTCGTTGCCGAACAGGTCGCACCGATCTTCGTCACTTTCGATTGATTGTCGTAGGCGTAGAAGCCGCCGATCAGCCGCCGGCGCGCGGTGATCGTCTCACGCGTGTAGAGATCGACGATGACGCGCTGGCCCTTCTTGACCTTGTTCTCGGCATCGAGGGCGACGAACTGCAGCCGCAAGTCGCGGTCACGCATCAGCCAGCCGTCGGTCTTCATCCCCAGCTTCACGGCCGACGGGTTGAGCAACAAGGTGCGCGACGCTGTCAGCGTTTCGCCATTGGCATCGAGATAGTCCATCTCGACCGTCATCGCGGTTGTCGCCTCGATAATCTGCGCAATCTCGATCTGGGTTTGCGCCGTGCCATCATCTTTCAACGTGACCGGCAGCGTCTGCGACAACGGCAATGGCGTGTCCGACGCATTGCCGTCGCCGTCGAGCGGGGTTGTTCCCACTTTCACCGCCTCGCCGCCGAAGGTCCAGCCGTCCCAGCCGTCGGGATCGACATAACTGGTCGAGAACGCCGTGCGCAGGGCCACCGGCAGGTTCGACGCGCCGCCGCCCGACAAATAGCCAACGAACAGGTCGAGCGGCACCAGCTTTGGACGGACCAGTGCCTCCTTTGGTCCCGTGACCGTCGCGCGCATCGTCGGCAGTTTGTACTCGTCGACGCGAACGGACTGGCCGGTGTAGATCGTCTTGTCGCCGACGATGACATTGAGGTCGTAGTCGCCCATCGGGGCGCTGGCAGGCGCGGTCCAGCTTGACTCGCCAACCCCGTCCGCGCCGATCTTTACCGGCATGTCAAACTGCGTGTCGGAGCCCCGGTGCGAGAGCCGCAGCGTCCCTTCGATTCCCTTTGCCAGCGCAAAGCCCGCGCCCACGGGCTTGCGCAGGATGTGCTTCATGTTGACCCTTTCGCCCTGCTTCATCAGCGTCCGGTCAAACACGGTGTGCAGGATGTCGTCGCGTTCCGAATGGCCATAGGGCAAGTCGAAATCATAAGGACGAATGCCCTGACCCCATTCGGTCAGCGTGAAGCTGAAGTCGTCGGCCAGGCGGGCCGAAACCATCAGCGCATGGCTTTGCGAATTCTCGGCGCAGCTGGCGTAGGTCTGCGGTTCGGGCAGGCCCGACTTGATCATCAGCCGGCCTTGGGCATCGCTCGCGCCGCGGACGATGAGCTTGCCGGTGCAACTGTCGGTGATGCGGACATCGGCATTGGCGACGGGCTTACCGCTGTCGAGCGCGGTAACCCAGGCGAGCGAGCTTTCGCGCCCCCATTTGAAGTGCACCGCCATGTTGGTGACGAGCGCGCCCGCCGTCACATAGCGGACGGCATCTCGACCGAGCAGTGCCTTGCCGAGGATCGGCGAAGCCAGTTCGACGACGTAGAATCCGGGCCGCACGAAGCCTACGCCGACGACTTCGAATTCCTTGCCCTTGCCCGGCAGGTCGAGCTGCAACGGCTTGCCGCCGCCGTTCAGCAGCGGGGTCGCGCCGGTATAGTTCACCGACTTGCGGTTGCCGTCCTTGTCCTCGGGTCCTTCCTGGCGGAAGTCGTTCTCGTTCGCCTTGTCGAGCCGCCGCAGCCAGTCGGCGACCTGCGCGTCCTGCGACTCATTTCCGTCAACGCGCAGCATATTGCCCTGGATGGGGCGCATGTTCATCGCGAGCAGCGGCTCGACTGCCCGGACGGTGACGGGCAAAGCGCTGCCCGCCTTTGATTCGATGATGCCGAACGGGGCGGCGAATTTCACCAGTGGCGGAGCGGGATCAAACTTCACCTGCAGCGGAAAGCGCTCGGCGTTGGCCAGCGTGCGGCCGCTCGCATCCTTGATCCCGGCGGGCAGGGTGAGCGTCGCTGTCTGCGCCTCGGGGAAGGGACCCTTGAAATCGAGGACGGCGATCTCGGGATCGCTGCGGTCGTGGCCGGCGATCTTCGGTTCGCGCACGGTACCATCCGCAAATGTCAGCTTGATCGCCTTGGCCAGAGCCATCGGGATCGGCGCGGCAAAGCGGACATGCGCGTCGCTGACGGGGTTGCAGCCAGCCTGCGGGTTGACCCGGGTGCATTCCCAGCGCGCCTCGAACGCCTTGCGGACGGTGAAGTCGAAGCGCTGGAGACGTCCAGCAGTGCGGCCGTCGGCGCTGGCTATGCCCGCATCCCAGACCAACGCGACATCACGCCCGGCGGGCAGCGGGCGGCGGCATTTGACGGGCACGATCGTCGACAATGCCTTGGCTTTGTCTGCAGCATTGGCGGGGAGCGCCTGAGGCTGCCCCGCCTGTTCGAGAAAATTGCGAAGCTGCCAATTGTCCGCACCCAGCCCTTCGATGATCGTGGCCGCGACTTCGGGTTTCAGCACGTCGACCGCGATTTTTTCGCCGACACCGTCGACGGCACAATAGGCGTTGGCACCGACCGAGGCCGCCGTCGGCGCGACATTGGTCGCGACGAGGAAAACCTGTTGCTCCTCGATGTTCGAATCATTGCCGCTGAGCACGCCGCGTGCCGAAGGGCCGCCGGTGTCGATGGTGAAGTTGCGTGCGCCTTTGAGCTGCGCGCCGCGTGAGGACGTCAGCCCGTCGTTCAGATCGACCTTGCACGTCAGCCCACCAGGCAGCGCCTTTTCGAAATCATAGACGAAGGTCTGCGGATCGACCCAGCGACCATTCGCGCCCACCGGGCAGGTGAGCTTGGCCGGGGGCGCCGCCCGCGGATCGCCCAACGGCACCATGGCCTCGGAAAAGCGCATGGTGAACCGTTCGATCGCGCCGCCATTCGAGCCTGCCGAGCCGGGCGTTGCGAGTACAACCTGGGGGGCAGTGCCGCCCATGGCGACCAGCGGTGCCGCGCAAAGTCCCAACGCCAGCCAACGCAACCGAATCCGCATGCCTGCCTCCCTATCGGTGGCTATCGTCGGCCAACCGTCGGTTCAAGTCCAGAGAGATGCACGACCTGTGCGGGACGGGCATCCGTCTGACGGAGCGATTAGGCATTGGTAAAAAGTTAACTCATAAATATTGCTCTTAGAGATAAAAAATTTAACTATTGATTTTTTGGCAATCATATCACATGGAATTTCACTATTACTGGCTAAATTATTTCTAAATTTCTAGCATAGTTGCTGCCATTTTCGATGTATTTTGGACCAGAAGAAGCGCATGATGCCGTCATTTTGTTTGATTTTATCATTACTTGATAGATTTAATTTCATTAATTAATCATAATTTACTTAGTAAGATTTCTTTTTTTGTTCCAGTTTGAGACGAGGGCGCCTTGCGGGTCGAACCCGCCATGGCGACAACCAACGACCGCAGCCCATCGCTGGGCGGCGCAAACTGGGGCGGCATCCAGCCGGGAGTTGCGCAGCTGGATATCGGGCGACAGCTCGTTGCACGGACCGCGCTCGACGGACGTCCGTTGCGCATTTCGGTCGAATGGCGGCAGCGTGTGGCCGGCACGACCGCGCCGGCATCGGGCGCTGTCGTCATCTTGGGTGCGGATTTCTGACGCAGCCCTTTCGGCGCCGGTCCGGAGCCGCTAGGGCACAGGGCGCCGATGGATATGTACCTCCCCGTCGCGAACCTGTCGGTCAACGCGCTCGTCATCGTCCTGCTGGGCGGGGGAGTCGGCCTGTTATCGTGCATGTTTGGCGTGGGCGGCGGGTTCCTGACCACGCCCTTGCTGATCTTTTACGGCATCCCGCCGACGGTTGCTGCGGCTTCGGCGACAACGCAAGTCACGGGGGCAAGCGTTTCTGGTGCGCTCGCCCATTACCGGCGCGGCGGCGTCGACATTCCGATGGGTGCCGTCCTCGTTGCTGGTGGCGTCCTGGGCGCAATTGCGGGCTCGGGCATTTTCCGGGTGCTCCAGCAATTTGGCCAGATCGATACGGTCATCAACATCCTTTATGTCGTGCTGCTGCTTGGCGTCGGCATTCCCATGGCGCGCGAAGCGGTCCAAAGCGTTGCGGCCTCGATTTCGGGGATGGCGCTGCCGGCAAAGAAACGTCGGCATCATCCGGCCGTTGCGGCGCTGCCGTTCCGCTGGCGCTTCTATGCATCAGGGCTCTATATTTCCCCGCTCGCGCCGCTTTTGCTGGGCTTCGTCACTGGGATAATGACGGTGCTGCTGGGCGTCGGCGGCGGGTTCATCATGGTGCCGGCCATGCTTTATATCCTCGGCATGGCAACGCGTGTCGTCGTCGGCACATCGCTGTTCCAGATCCTTTTCGTGACCGCGGCGACGACGATGGTTCATGCCGTCACCACCAAGGCGGTTGATGTGGTGCTTGCCTTTTTCCTGCTGCTAGGCAGCGTCATCG
>JBMOGG010000046.1:0-18879 GCA_049318505.1 Sphingomonas sp.
CTAGCCCCAATACTGTTCACTTAATATAATCTTTGCTATGCCTTTGTCCGGTGTTGGACGTTGGGAGGCATTGGCATGGCACGTACTGTTGCAGAACTTCCTTTGGGTCCCCGGATCACAGATCACATCAGCCTTGGCGTGATTGCGCGCACATTTCCGCTGAGTAGGGTTCGTTCGGCGCTGGCGGCGACAGGTAAGGCGAGCGTGCGCCAGCGCGACCTTCCGGCGCAGGTGGTGGTCTATTATGTGATCGCTTTGGCGCTCTATATGCAGTCTTCCTACCGCGAGGTCCTGCGCTGCCTGCTCGAGGGTGTGCAATGGCTTGACCGCGCATCGACGGTCAAGGTGGCAGGCAAGTCGGGGATTTCGCAGGCGCGCACGCGGCTCGGCTGGGAAGCGATGCGGGCGCTTCACGATGACGTGGTGAAGCCGATTGCCCTGAAGACGACCAAAGGCGCCTGGTATCGTGCGTGGCGCTTGGTGAGCCTGGACGGCAGCACCTTCGATGTTGCTGACGAGACGGTCAACGAAGCGGCCTTCGGTCGCCCTGGTGCCAGCCGTGGAGGGAGCGCCTTTCCGCAGATCCGCTTCGTCTCGCTGGTGGAGAATGGCACCCATATCGTGTTCGCCTCGGAGATGGCGGATTATGCCACCCACGAGATCACTCTGGCCAAGACCGTGGTTGCCGCGCTGGACAAAGGCATGCTGTGCTTGGCGGATCGCGCGTTCTTCGGGTTCGCCCTGTGGACGCAAGCCCAAGAGAATGGCGCCGATCTGCTCTGGCGTCTCAGGAAGAACCTGCGGCTGTCGCCGGACAAACGCTTAGCCGATGGTTCATATCTGAGCCGCATCTATGCCTCACAGTGGGACTTTCGGCACAAAACCAATGGCGTTGTGGTGCGCATCATCGATTACGCGCTCGACGGCGTTGCCGATGCCGAACCGGTCTACCGTCTGGCCACCACCATCCTCGATCCCGAGCAGGCGCCAGCGCAGGAGCTGGCCGCACTTTACCACGAGCGCTGGGAAATCGAGACGGCCTTTGGTGAGCTCAAGACCCATTTGCGCGGCGCCCGGATCGTTCTGCGCTCCAAGACCCCCGATCTCGTCCGCCAGGAGTTCTACGGTTTGCTCATGGCGCATTTTGCAATCCGCAGCCTGATCCACGAGGCAGCTCTCAAGGTCGATGAGGACCCGGACCGACTCTCATTCATCCACGCCGTTCGCGTCA
This sequence comes from Sphingomonas sp., assembly GCA_049318505.1. Classification (GTDB taxonomy): domain Bacteria; phylum Pseudomonadota; class Alphaproteobacteria; order Sphingomonadales; family Sphingomonadaceae; genus Sphingomonas_O. Next base: position 1,232 of record JBMOGG010000046.1, read on the forward strand.
TCCGGCGAAAGATCCAGGCTCCGGCCTCTTTTTCCCCCTCGGCGGCGTCAGGCAGCGCATGACGCGCTACTCGCCGAAATCCTCGATGATCGCCTTCCGCCGCGTCGTGGACGACGCAATCCACGCGGCGTCAAACGCAAGATGAGCAACTTTCCGCTCCGTCGACGAGGCGATCCCTCGCCCACCGCCGTCAACCTCGCCATAGCAATCCGAATTATAAAGTGAACAGTATTGAGCCTAGCGGGCGAGCTGACGCCACTCGGCGAGTGCCGCTGTGCCGCGCTCGTTATAGGTCGGGCTACGCATTGTCCTGTGCAGTCCTGTTTGCGGTGCAAAATGATGGGGACGTAAGGGAACCCGCTCGCTCCACGATTCATGCCGGTCTTTGGCAATGGCGCAACCCACGTCCATCACGGCATTCGCCTCTGCCCCCAACGCTTGCTTGCACTGGCACAGGCCCCGCTGCACAAGACGTCGTCACACCCCGCGCGGAGCGTATCGATGAGGTATGGAGACTGCGCAATTTTCGACGCAATTCCCGGGATTCGGCTGGCAATACTGTGCTTGGGACGGTTGAAATCGATGCGCTCCATGGCCCGTCTCCGGCTGGTGATCATGGCCTGTGCCGCGCTGCTGCTTGGCGCGGTACCGCTCGCCGTCCACGCCCAGTCCGCCTATATTGAGTCCGTCGGCGGATCACCGAGAGGTGAGGTCGTCGCAACCGCTTCGGGCAAGGTCGAGGGGTTCGTCCGCAACGGGGTGCTCGAATTTCGCGGCATTCCCTATGCCGCCACGGTTTCGGGCGAGGCACGCTGGACCCTGCCGAAGCCTGTCTCCCCCTGGCTCGGTATCCTCCCGGCAATGCACTTCGGCAAGGCCTGCCCCCAGGCCGCCCGCTATGGCCTGACCGAGCGCAGCGATGAAGAGGATTGCCTGACACTCAATATCACTCTTGCGCGCGGTAAGAGCGCCCGTCCTCGCCCTGTGCTGCTGTGGATTCACGGCGGGGCATTTGTCGGTGGCGCCGCTTCACTTTACCGGCTCGATCGGCTGGCGCGGGCTGCCAATGCCGTGGTCGTGAGCATCAATTACCGCCTCGGCGTGTTTGGCTTCATGGCTCCGCCCGCTGCCGCCTCGGGGGCCAAGCATGTCCTCGCACTCGAAGACCAGCGGCTTGCGATGCGCTGGGTGAAGGACAACATTGCAGCATTCGGCGGCGATCCAAGCAATATCACGCTGGCAGGCGAATCTGCCGGCGCGGCATCGGTGTGCATGCATATGCTCGCGCCCGAACTGACGCGCGGCCTGTTTCACCGCGCCATACTGCAAAGCGCTGCCTGCAGCACGCCGCTGCGTACTCTTGCCGAGGCCGAAGCCTTCGCCGTCAGCGTCGCCGCAGAAGCAGGCTGCACCGATCCGAAAACGATGCTCTCCTGCCTGAAAGCTATCGAGCCGCAGCGCCTGATTGCTGCAGGGACCAAGGCGGCGCAAACCGATCTGCGAGCCTTCGCGCCGTTCACCGGAAGCGTGACAGTGCCGCGCGGCACGCTCGGTGCGCTGCAGGACGGCGCCTTTGCCCGGGTCCCGGTACTGAACGGGTTCACCCGCGATGAAATGCGCCTCTATGTCGGCTATGATGTCCAGAACGGTGCGACCATCACGCCGGAAACCTATCGGCTGGCGGTCAGGCGCATTTATGGCGACAAGGCCGATCAGGTGCTCTCTGCCTATCCCCTGAAGCCGGGAGAGCGCGCACCCGAAACGCTCGGTTCGCTGATGACCGATTTCATGCCCGGCCTCGGCATAACCCACTGCCTCATGCTTGAAAGCGGCCGCCTGCTGGCCCGCCACGTGCCGGTGTACCAGTGGGAATATGCAGACCGGACAGCGCCCGTGCGCGGGGTTTCGATCCCGATTCTGCCCGATCCGGGCTTCATGCTGGGGGCCGTCCATTCGGCGGAACTTAACGCCCTTTTCCCCAACTTCTCCAACACCTCCGCCATCTCCGCACCCGATCTCAGCCCCGCCTCGCAACGCCTCGCCGATCGCATTGTCCAAACATGGGGCACGTTCATGCGTGCCGGCCGACCCGATGGGAATTGGGCGCATGGGAAGAGAAATATGCCCGCGGCAGCTGTCGCCGTAATGCGCTTCGAGCCGGGAGCGATCCACCCTTTCGATGCCTGGGCGGAATACAAGTGCGAGTTCTGGCGGTCGGCCTTTCCGGCTTATTTCGGCGCCATCGAGACCAGATCTCACGGCGATACAGGCCCCGCCAAGCAGGCCGTGAAAAAAAGGGACATATAGTGAAGACAGCAGTTGTTACCGGCGCGGCGCAGGGACTCGGGTTGGTCACCGCCCGCAGGCTCGCGACCGTCGGCTATCGCGTGGTGCTTACCGATCTGCAGGACGTAACCGCACAGGCCGCCGCGATCGGGCAGGAGGCCGTTGGTATCAGCGGCGATGTTTCTGATGAGGCTTTCGTGGAGGACCTGGCCGCGCGCGTGGCGGTCGATTGCGGCGGGGCCAAGGTGCTTGTCAACAATGCCGGGATCAGCCTGATCCAGCCAGCGGAAGATACCACGCTGGACCAGTGGCAGAAGATGATGGCGATCAACCTGCAAGGGCCGTTTCTCCTGTGCCGCGCCTTTGGCCGGCAGATGCTCGCGACGGGCAAGGGCTCAATCATCAATGTTGCTTCGGTGGCAGGCCTCGGCGGCGTGATCCACCGTTCCGCCTACAACACCTCGAAGCACGGGCTCATCGGCTTCACCCGGACGCTGGCAGGAGAATGGGGCGGGCGCGGCGTCCGGGTCAATGCCGTCTGTCCCGGCTGGATCAAGACCGAGATGGACGAACGCGACATGGGCTCCGGCGCTTATGACGACCGCGATATCGTGAACCGCGTGCCCATGGCCCGCTTCGCCCAGCCGGAAGACGTCGCCGAAGCCATCGCCTTCCTCGCCTCTGACGCTGCGGCATATATAAATGGCGTAAGCCTGCCAGTCGATGGCGGCTGGACCGGGGACATTAGTTGGGACAGCCTGCGCCTGAAGACACGCGGCTGAGCGGGACAGACGCCGCACAGAGACTAAGCCATCGATTGAATGGCAGTCTTTTGAGCGCGTCTCTCGTGGCAAGACCAGCGTTTCGGTGAAAACCGATATGTAGACAATGACGTAGTTGGCGGTGCTGTCAGTCTCATGCGAACTGCTCTCTCCCGTCACCCAGGAGATAGGGTCGATTGGGGCTCGGCTCCTTGGGGCGGGGTTAACCCCGGCCCAAGGAACCGAAAGACCTGCCAAACAGAGAATTTTCAAAAACTCACTATCGCGGAGAATGACACGCCTACTGACAGATGGTGGAGACCGCGGTCGTCCAGCAGATCCGGACGCTGCTGTTGACGCCTGAGGCCCCTGCCCGAGCGATCGAGGCCGCGCGGCGCGAATGCCCCGCTATAGAACAACACGATGTGGTTTCGCCCGTGTCGGGGATGCATCAGACTGAGATCGTCACCTTCAGAAAGGTCGCCGGGATCTTTGTATGGCCAGGCTCGCCGCTGAGATTCTGCGCTAGGAACAGGTCGTCCAATTCCTGGCGCAGCGTGTGCGCGCGTCCTTCCGCCTCCGCTGCGGCGAAGGCGTTCATCGTCGGGCCGTAGTACGTCGAGAAGTCATCCAGCAATTCGGATGGCGCACCGGGATGCTCAAAGACATAGGTGCTTCGGACGAAGGTGATATGGTCCTTCGGAACGCCAGCGCCGGCAAAGCGCTCAATGACCATGTCTTCCACGCCCCAGGTCATGGGGCTGACGAAGCCCGCTGCGGGTGGTGGGGAATAGGCCGCACTAATCTTCAGAATCTGGGCGACCAGGGTTGGGTCGTTGGGAATCCAGTTGCCCATGACGATCCGCCCCCCCGGCCGGGTGACCCGAACCATTTCGCGCGCGACGGCGTCGGGCCTAGGCGCAAACATAGCGCCGAAGATGCTGACTACCAGGTCAAAGGCGTCGTCGGCGATGCCCTGCAGGTCAGACGCGTCGCCCTCCTGGAACCAACAATTGGAGAGGCTTTCGGTGCGGGCGCGCAGATTTCCGGCCGCGACGAGATTGGCTGCAATATCGACACCCAGCACGTCGGCGCCCAGTCTGGCTGCCGGGAGCGCTGTGGTGCCGTCGCCGCAGCCGAGATCAAGAACCCTGAGCCCGGGCGTGACATTCAGTTCATGGATCAAGGCCTCACCGCTGGCGCGCATGCCGCGGGCGATCTGCGTGAAGTCGCCCTTTTCCCAGAGCGCTTTGTTGGGGTTCACTCGACAGCCCCAGCGAAAGCTATTGCATCCACAGCACTCTCGAAGGCGATAAACAGCGTGCAAGGCCCGGATCCCTTGCAAGTGGCCACGTGGGGCAGCCCGGCGGGACCGTAAGCGTACTCGCCTGGGATCAAATCGTCTGCGGGGCTACCCTGGTAGCGAACCGTAAGCTGGCCCTCGACGAGAACGATGCGCTCGGGCGACGTGTGAGAATGGGGAGGGATCGTGTAGCCGCCCGGTACGCGCAGGAAGACGTCGGCGTTGGGCTTGGCGGGATCACCGTGCAGAACGGCGATCTGGCATCCGACCGGGAAGATCGGGGGGCAGGATACCCACTGGAGCGCCGAGTTCACCGTGGCGGTGACGGGTTTCGCAGCCGGGGCGGCCTCGACGTTTGCACCGCTGGCCGCAAGGGAAACGGCGGAAATCACCATAGCGACGCGGACGCCGGATAGCAGGGTCTTGGTCATCACGAATCTTCCTCTCTGTCGCGAGCTCGGGAATGGCCCGCTGCCTGAAGAAGGATTTAGTCATTATCCGGCGCCGGGGCTTGAAGACGGTCTGGAGATTGTGTGGAGATTGCCCGGAGATTTACGTTATAGTTCACGTGATGATCTTTCAGTTTTCACATTTCGAACTGGATATCGAGCGCGTTGAACTGCGCGCAGACGGCGTGGCCTTGGCGGTTGAGCCTCAGGTCTTTGCGCTGCTGCGACTGCTTATCGAGAACCGCAGTCGCGTCGTCACCAAAGACGAGATTGTCGCAGAGATATGGAAGGGTCGGATCGTCTCTGACTCAGCGATTTCAAGCCGGGTCAAGTCGGCTCGGCAGGTGATCGGCGACGATGGTCAGGCGCAGGCCCTGATCCGCACGATGCACGGGATCGGCTTCCGGTTTGTGGCCGAGGTCGTCCAGCGGTCGACAATCTCTTTCGCCCCGCCGCGGGAAGCCGTCTCGGGCGAGGTTCCCCTACCGTCGCGACCCAGCCTCGCGGTACTGCCTTTTCGGATGGTCAGCACGGCACAGCCGCAGTTCCCGATCGCCGACGCCCTGCCGCAGGACCTCATTACGGAGCTGTCACGGCTGCACTGGTTGCTGGTGATTGCGCGTGGCTCCTCCTTCCAGTTCAGAAGTTCAGAAGCGAGCCTTGAAGCGGTGCGCCAGAAGCTGAACGTGCGGTATTGCCTGTCCGGCGTCGTCGAGATGTCGGGTCCGGCCCTGTCGGTTTCGGTAGAACTCGGCGACACCCAGACCGGCGGCGTCGTCTGGAGTGAAAGATTCCGGGCCGACGTGAGCGCCATCCACGAAGTCCGCAACCACATTATCACCGCGGTGACCAGCGCCGTCGAAGTGCGGATTCCCTTTAATGAGGCGCAGGGTGCGCTGTTGAAGTCGCCGGAAAACCTCGACGCCTGGTCCGCTTATCACCTGGGCCTGCATCACATGTACCGCTTCAACAAGGGGGATAACGACATCGCGACGGGCTTGTTCGAACGCGCCGCGGCCATGGAGCCAGGCTTTGCACGGGCCTATGCGGGGTTGTCCTTCACGCACTTCCAGAATGCGTTTCTGCGCTATTCCGACGGCCCCACCTCCGCAGTCCTCGCCCAGCGTTTCGCGTCCCAATGCCTAGAGCGGGATCCGCTGGATCCCTTTGGTCACTTCACCATGGGCCGGGCGCAGTGGTTGAATGATGATCTTGAGGCCAGCCTGCCCTGGCTGGAGCGGGCCAACGCCCTCAATCCCAACTATGCCCAGGCCCGGTACTCCCGGGGCTGGGCCGAGGCCCTGCTCGGCAGCGCTGAGGCCAGCCAACTCAATATCGACACAGCGTTGCTCCTCAGCCCGCTCGATCCGCTCGTTTATGGCATGCTGGGTGTGCGGGCGATGTCCTATCTGGTTCTCGAAGACACAGCGCAGGCGGCGATCTGGGCCGAGCGGGCAGCGAAAGCGCCTGGCGCCCATGCGCTGATCGAGATGATTGCAGCGACCGCCCATGGCCTTAGCGGCAATACGGCAAAGGCCTGTGCCTGGGCCGACTCGATACGCGCCCGCGCTGCTCATCTCAACAAGGCCGACTTTCTTCGCGCCTTTCCATTTCGCGACCTACCGACGCGCGCTCGCGTGGCCGGGATGCTTGGAAAGCTCGGCTTCTAGCAGGAAGATGATAACCCAACGCGCTTGAGCCGCGGCCCCGTCAGGCGCAGCCTTGCGCTGCGTCGGCCGCGTCCGCTCATTTTCGAATGGCCCGGGCCCGGAACTGCCGGCGTGTTATCCCTGCAGAGCGCTGCCGTCGGCCTTGGATCGTTTCTCCCCATGGGCTCGGCGCTCGGAAGCGGACCTTTACCAAGCTGTCCGCAAAGGGGCGCCAATGACAGTTCCTATCCACGAGAAGCCCAGATACCGCCTTACAGGCTGGCGTTTGCCGTCCACACGGACAGGCCAGTTGCGCCCAGAATTGCGCGCCAACACCTCCATCTTGGATCCTCTAACTGCACAATCGAAGGCGTTTCTCCGACGTACTGCCGACCCAGTTTATCGGACAAGAAACTGTAAAACCTAGCTATTTTGAATCCGAACAAACGGTGGTGAGGTGCTTGTGATCAGGGACCAATTGCGTTCAGAGACAGCTTTGACAGCCTCCCCCAGTCTCTGGGGCTCGGACAACATCTGGAAAATGGTGCAACTGCCCGGGGGCTTTGTCTCCATGTGGTACCCCTCTTGCGGGTTCGCGACAGGGGACTGGTAGTGCTGTCAGTCTGCTCTCTCCACGTTGCAGTCTGGTCTATGATGGTGGCGGGACAACTGGCCAGCTGACCCCATTCAGCGAGCACACGGAGCAGCGTTCCTTGTCAGGCTTGCGATCGACGATGTGGCGTTCCCAAAATAGTGATTGTGGACGTTGGCATGAAACGAGGCAAACTTCTGTCACGACTTCGTTCGTCGACATCTGAGCATGGCCCGCTATCGTCTTCGCAGCGGCATAATGGTGGCGCTTCAGGGTCTTCTTCATGAAAGTGAGCGCTGCCCTATTTTCGCGGTCTCAGTTACAGAGCTCTCGAGGATTTCTCCCTGCTGATTAAGGGCGCGCCAGAGTTAATGCGTCTTGACGTTAATCTTCACGAAAATCTCGTCGAGATAGCGGCACCCTACCCACCTGCCACATTGGCAAGAAAGAGCCGGGAGCACGCTGAGACTGGCCGTCGTCCGCTGCACCTGCGCGCTTGGTGAGCTTGGTGAGCTATGCGATAATCTCTGCCAGAACGGCTATGGTTCGATCGACTTCGGCTGCCGTGTTGTAGTGACACAGCCCGAGCCGCAATAGCCCGCCGCAATGTGTCAAGCCCAACCGTTCAACCACTTCGACCGCATAAAAGTCCCCCGCCCAGGCATATATGCCATGCTCGGCAAGCGCGGCGGCAACCACGTGCGGGTCGTGGCGGTCGATCGTTATGGCAAATGTCGGCACCCGCCCGGCCATCGTTGGCGGTCCCCAAAGCTTAACGGCGCGAAGGGTCTCTAGCCCAGCCAGCAGCCGTTCGCCAATCGCGGTCTCATACGCAACGCATATCTGCATCGTTTCGACCAGCCGACCCCGGCGATCATTGGCGAAGGGGCTCAGCGCACCGCCCAGCGTTTCGAGATAGCCGATCGCCCCTGCCGTCCCCGCCTGCGCTTCGAATGAAGGCGTGCCCGTTTCGAACCGCCGCGCGGCGGGATGGTCGGGCGATGGACGTAACTTGTACGGGCGAAGTTGCTCGAGCAAAGCCCGCCGCCCCCACAGCACCCCCTGATGCGGACCGAAGAACTTATAGGGCGAACAGACGAGCAGATCACAGCCAATCGCGACCACATCCACAGTGATGTGCGGCACTGACTGGACCGCATCGACAAAGACGATTGCGTCGCTGCATTGCCGAACGATCTCGACCACTTTTGCCACATCGTTGATCGTGCCGATCGCATTGCTCGCATGGCCGACCGCTACCAAGCGGGTATGAGAGTTAAGCATATCTGGAAGTGCATCAAGTTCGAGCCGCCCGGTATCGGGATCGAAATCGATCCATCGTACAGTCATGCCGCGATCGGCGGCGACAGCGAGCCATGGCGCGACGTTGGCATCATGGTCGAGCCGGGTTACCACCAGCTCGTCGCCCGCCTGCCAGTCGCGCGCCAATGCCCGCGCAGCCGCGATGGTGAGCGACGTCATATTAGGCCCGAAGGCAATCTCGTCGGGCGCGCCGCCAAGCAAGTCGGCCATAGCCGCCCGCGCGGCTTGGGTCGTAGTATCAGTAGCCTGCGAGGTAGTGAACGGGCCCCCGCTGTTGGCAGTGCCGCGTTCGAAATGTGCTGTCATTGCGGCGATCGAAGGTGCGCAAACCTGAGTGCCGCCGGGGCCATCTAAATAGATGCGCGCGCGACCTAGATCTTGAGCATGCAACGCAGGGAATGCAGCGCGCACCGCGTCGATAGGAAACACCGCGTCGGGCCATTGCAGTTGCATGTTAAGGTCGGGCACCAAAATTCCTTCAGATTGGTCCGCGTTATGGCGTTGACGATCTTATATCGGCGCAAAGCATCCTTGTCCCGCGTCCTTGTGACACAGCTCTCAAGGGTCACGCCCTCGTGATCCATGGCTCTCCAGAGGGTATTGTCAGTCTAACCGCAACTTGTCTCCGTTGGACGCGACTTGGACCGAACGCGCAATCTGTCAGGCGGCAAGCGACTGCCACTCGGCCAGCGCGGCCGAGCGGCGGATCTTGTAAGTCTGACTGTCGACGAGATGGCGTTTCTGATCAAAATGATTGTGAAACGAGGCGTGAACGGAGGCAAATTTCTGCAGGGACTTTATTCGCCGAAACCGCTGCGTCGCACGCTCTCGTCGTCGGAACGATCGGTGCGAATTTTCTGCCCGATTGTTTAGCCAGCGCCCCATTTCACGACGGTCCAGATTGCCCAGTGCGCGCATCGCGGCAGGGTAGGATCGCAGACCGTCGGTAACGATATTGGCTACCCGACCGTGGCGCTTGAGGGCCTTCTTGAGGAACGCCAAAGCCGCTACTTTATCACGCTTTTTCGTGACGTAGCTCTCGAGAACCTCGCCCTCGCGATCGACGACGCGCCACAGGTAATGCCGCTCGCCGTTGATCCTGACGAACACCTCGTCGAGGTGCCAGCGCCAGTAGCGAAACCCGCGCATCCGGCTCACTCGTTGGCGCCGGATCTCTGATGCGAAAATCGGCCCAAACCTGTTCCACCAAAACCGCACCGTCTCGTGGCACACGTCGATGCCGCGCTCGATATAGTTGCGGCGGAACCGGCGGCGGCCATCCTTGCGCTTCCAGCCAAACAGCGAGCCGACGATGAATGCCTGGCTCGGCTGGAGCTCAAAGGGCTCGCCCTCGAACTGGCCCAAGGAAAGCTTCAGCACCTCCTCGAAGAAGGCGAAAGCGAGGTTGGCGGCCGTCTGGTCGAACCAGATGCCGTCCTTACGTTTGAGATCAGCGACGTGCCGTTTGCAGGCATTGCGGACGTGCGGCCCGGCGACGATGTCGCCTGCAACCACAGCTTTGGCACAAGCCAATGTCCGGTCAGGCGAAGAAGCGGTCGGCGGGGTCCGCGCCTTCTTCTGGCGGCTGGGCCGCGATCCTGCTCCTGGCACTCAGCGTCATCGCGAATTCTGCGGCATAGCGCATCATGTCCGCCGCCGCCTTGTTGGCAGTGGCCACCAGCGGGTTCTGGACCGCGTTGCCGTTCGATGTCTTGATCATGAGGCCGCCGGTCAGCTGGTCCTTTTCGGCCATCTTGGCGATGCCCCGTTCGGCCTGAACCCAGCGGCCATAGGCCATGGCGTAGGCAGCGAGCGCCGCCCGATCAATCTCGGAGAGGATCCCGAGATTGTAGAGTTCGGTCGCCCCCCGGTTCCATTCCTCGAGCGCATCGGCGGTCAGGTGGTTGGGCGCCGCTGGAATGGCCGCCTTGGCCTTGGCCGCCTTGCGATTGACCTGCCGTTTGCCGGGATTGGACGTGATCAGTTTGAGCTGCGTGGGTTTCGGCTTTCTGCCGGTAATCATGGCCGGGCTCCTGCGCCTCGCACCTCCGCCATTACGTCAAAGACTCTTTGAGATGTAAAACGATGTTTGACATAAGGCGCCATGGATATCGAAAGCATCACCCACAAAGGGCTGCGGCGGTTTTTTTGAGACCGGCAACGCAAAGGGCCTGGTGGGGGATACAGCACCTATCCGTAAAATCTTGGCATTCATCAACGCTGCAGGCAGCTTCGACGAACCGGCTGTGCCGCCCAATTACGGGCTGCGTGAACTGGTTGGCGACAAAACCGGCCGCTGGGCAATGACTGTGACAAAGAACTGGCGCCTGACCTTCATCAAGATCGATGAAGCGACAATCGCCGATCTGGACTGGAGGACTATCACTGATGGCTATAACCATGCACCCCTCGCTGGCGGTTCATCCCGGTGACTGGCTGAAGAGCGAGGTCGTCGATCCTCACGGCGTGAGCATCAATCACCTCGCGGCCTGCTTCCATGTGACCCGCCAGACGCTCAGCAATCTCTTCAATGGCCACACCGCCCTTTCGGCAGAAATGGCAATCCGGTTTGAGAAGGCTTTTGGCATCAAGGCAGACACCCTGATGCGGATGCAGGCGACTTATGATCTGGCTCAGGCCCGCGCCCATGCCGACGACATCGTCGTCGATAAGGTTCTGGTCACAGCCTGAGACGATTAGGCCGCCTCAGCTATTCCCGAGCCGGCAATCTCATCGAAAGTGCGGCCGTCGCCCTCAAGGGTTGCGGCCTTGCCTGAGAAATCCTGCCAGCGCTTGATGATCACGTCGCAGTAGCGCGGGCCGAGCGCCATCAGCTGGGCAACACGGCCGTTCTTCTCCGCCGCACTCGCAGTGGCGCCAGAGCCGGCAAAGCTGTCGAGGACGATGTCGCCACCCTTGGTATTATTCAGGAGCTGGTATTCGAAGATCGCAACCAGCTTCATGGTCGGATGCTCACGGCTGCGCGAGGGCTTGTCGAACTCCAGAACCGTGGTCTGCTTGCGTGTCTCGAGACGCTGCAACCTCGACACCAACAACACGGCAATCGCCAAGGCCATCAGACGTGCAAAAGGCAGCTATCGCTTCGGTTTCGAACCCTGAAATCCGGCCATCTCAGTTGTCGTCGCCCGGCTATCGAATTTGTCGTTGCACGCGCAGCCACGCCCGGGCGATGCGGGTCGAAGCGGCGTGGGCGGCGGCAAAGGCACCCGGGCCGCTGCATGCCTTATTCGTGTGGCTTAGCGCCGAGCGCGGACAGCAGATCGCCGCTGTCGCCCTTGCTCGCAAGCTCACCGTGCTGTGCTGGCATCTGTTGACGAAAGAGACCGACTATCGCCGGGTGCGCCCAGCGCTGTTTGCGACGAAGCGCCGTGCCATGGAACTGCGCTCTGGTCAGCCGCAGAAGAAGGGCAACAGGCTGGGGCCGGCGCACCGATACCCCTGCCGGTTTGAACAAGGCGACAACAGGTGCTCAGATGGTCGCCGGACGTTGGCTTTGGGAAACATGTCCCTGAGCAATTACCAACGACCGGTGTATCGTAAGTATCCGCTACCGACATGTGGCGCCCACCAGTGGGGCGCAGCGCTTCGTTCACGCTCAATTCAAATCACGAACCCACCTTTAATCGTAAAAGGCAGTAATCTGGAGGCTCGTCCATCATAACCGGTAGACAACCGATACCGAATGGTTAATGGTCTTGAGACTCAGTCGCACGCGAGTTATTTTGTCTGGTGCCCGAACACGGGGCCGGGCATCATCGATCGGCAGGGGGGGGCTGATTTGGGCCGTACGACAAAGACCGCCACCTCGGCGGCGATGATCCTGACAGGTTTGCTCAATCCCGGCTTGGTAAATGCGCAACAGGCGACGCCCGTCGTGTCGGGAACCACGCGTGAGGAAGTGACGCCACCGCCGCTCATCGAAGCTGCGCCCAAGCCGCGGCTGCAGATCGATGGCGATATCGAACGCGCGCCATGTCCGCTCGCCGATCCGGCCTATGCCAACTTGAAACTCACGATCAACGGCGCGACTTTTAACAATCTTCAGGGCGTGGATCCCAAGGAATTGCGCTCAGCCTATGAAGAATTTCTGGGGCAGAGCCGGCCGGTCTCGACGATCTGCACCATTCGCGATGCGGCGGCGACGATCTTGCGGCGCAAGGGCTATCTCGCGGCAGTCCAGGTACCGACTCAGCAGATCGAAAACGGCAATGTCCGCTTCGAGGTTCTGTATGCGCGCATCGTCGCAGTGCGCGTGCGCGGGGCAGCGGGCCGTTCCGAATCGCTGATCGCGGGATATCTCCAGAAGCTGACGCAGGATCCGGTTTTCAACCGCAATACCGCCGAGCGCTACCTGCTGCTTGCGCGTGACCTGCCGGGTTATGATGTTCGCCTGGAGTTGAAGTCTGCGGGCGGGAAGCCCGGCGATCTCGTGGGCGAGGTCACGGTGCTTCGCACGCCGTTCGAGGTCGATTTCAACGTTCAGAATTATGCATCGCGCGAAACCGGGCGCTTGGGCGGTCAGCTGCGTGCGCAGATCTATGGCCTGACCGGGTTTGGCGACCGCACGACTTTTGCCTTATACTCGACCGCCGACTTCAAAGAACAGCAGATCATACAGGTCGGTCATGATTTCCGCGTCGGCCCAGAAGGGCTGACTTTTGGCGGCCGCTTTAGTTATGCATGGACCACGCCGGGGCTTCAGGCCAACAGCCAGCCGATCAAGGCCAGGACGCTATTTGCCTCGCTCGAGGCAGGTTATCCGTTCCTGCGGTCGCAATACGCCAATATCCGCGGCGCAGGCGGGCTCGATTTCGTCGACCAGACCGTGCGTTTTTCAGGCACGGAAATTACCCGTGATCGTCTGCGTGTCGGCTATGTGCGGATCGATGCGGATACAATCGATACGCGGGGCGGGCTCACGCCCCGCTACCGGCTCGCCGGCTCGCTCGAATTCCGCAAAGGTCTGACGATACTTGGTGCGAGCGACACCTTGCCCGCCGGCATCGCGCCGCCAAGCCGCCGCGACGGGAAGGCAACAGGCGCGGTCGTCCGATTTCAGGGCGTCGCGGAATCGACCCCGATACCCAACATCACGTTTTCGATCGCGCCGCGCGCGCAATATGGCTTCAATCCGCTGCTGAGCTTTGAAGAGTTCTCGGCGGGCACTTACACCATCGGGCGCGGATACGACCCCGGCACGATACTTGGGGACAGTGGCGTTGGATTCAGCGCCGAGATCCGCATCAACCGCGTCGGGCCGATGAAGAATTCTAATCTCGCTGTTCAGCCATTCATCTTCGTCGATTCGGCCTGGGTATGGAACAAGGGCGCGACAGGCGATCCGCAGCGCCTAACCTCGATTGGCGGCGGTGTGCGTGCCAGTCTCGCGGGCCGTGCGCGCCTTGACCTGACACTCGCCATCCCAACGGCCGCCGCCGGCCTGCAGACGCAACGCGGCGATACGCGGCTGCTCCTCTCATTCACGACCAAGCTCTGGCCATGGGGAAACCGCTGATGTCCGCCTCCGCCCTGAAAATAGGCGAACGCCTACGCGCCGCGCTGATGCAATCATCGGCGCTTGGTGCCATCCTGTTCGCGGCCCCGGCGCATGCACAGCTCTCTTACAATGCGCCCGACCCGACGGTCGTCTCGGGATCGGTGACGTTCGACCGCGGCGTGGCGATTCCAGGAACCGAGACCTATACGGTTGCCTCGCCAACCGCGGTCATCGATTTCGTGCCTGCGGCTGGCGTCGGCAACATCAACTTCCAGAACGCCGGCACGACGGCGGTCTACCAGAACGCGGTCAACAATCCCAATTTTACCATCCTGAACCGGATCGTGCCGGCGGATCCCACGCGGCAGGTCATCTTCAACGGCAATGTCGTCAGCCAAATCCAGAGCGGGACCGGTCAAGTCCAGGGTGGGCCCGGCCCCACCGTCCGCGGTGGCACGGTCTGGTTCTATAGTCCCGGTGGCATAATCGTCGGCGCGAGTTCGGTCTTCGTCGTTGGCAATCTCCTGCTGACAACGGGCGATCCAACCAGTGGCACCGGGATCATTTCGGCCACCGACACCTTCACGCTGGCAAGCACACCGAACGCGGGCGGCACCGTCAGCGTGCAGCCAGGTTCGATAATTAACGCCACTGCCGATAACAGCTATATTGCGATGGTTGCGCCGGCCGTAAATCAGGCGGGGCTCATACGCATCAATGGATCGGCGGCGTTCGTCGCAGCCGAAACGGCAACGCTGACAATCAACCAGGGCTTGTTCGATATCAGCGTCGACGTTGGTTCAAGCGCAGCCGCCGGCGTTCCGCTGCAATTACGCGGAAGCGTTACCGGCCCGGCAAGTCTGGGCAGCACCGACAATCAGGGCATTTACGCGGTCGCGGTTCCCAAGAACACAGCGATCACGATGCTCATCGCGCCCACCGGCGACCTGGGCTTCGACGTCGCCACGGTGCCGACCATCGAGAATGGCGGAATATATCTGCAAGCGGGCGGTGATCTCGGCATTTTTGCCACAAGTCCTGCGGCCAGTCGCATTCGAGACATTCCGCAATCTACAATCGCTGCTGATATCCTCTTTCGACCGGGGAATGTGACATCGCTCGTCGCCGCCCAGGCATCGCGTGATATCGAGATCGGCACGCTTGGGACACGCGTTGTGTCCCTTGAGCAGAATGCCTTTTTCTTCGGACAGCGCAATGCGCTGCTGCAGGCCAATGCGGGGGGTACGATCAACGCCGCGAGCGGCGTGACGGTCAATGCCTTTGGCAACGGCGTTCCGGGCTCGGCGACGATTCGGGCGCTGGGTGGCAGCACGATCTCGATTGCCGGCGAGGCTACGGTCTATGCGGATCGCTTATCGGGCCGCAGCTACCCTTCGAATTTCGATGTTAGTCGCGGTGGCTCGTCTCTCGTCCATTCAGCCGGTTCTTTTAGTGCGGGATCGGTGGTTGTCAGCGCGGTAGGCGGCAATGCCATCAGTAGCGCTTCGGCCGGTGGAACCGCGACAATGGAGGCCGTCAATGGCGGGGCCATAAACATTTCCGGCACGGCTAAAGTAACAACCTCCGCCTATGGTTTTGGTTTGGGGGGAACCGTTACCGGCGGAACGAGCACCGTTAGGATAGATGGAGGGAGCATAACCACAGGAGAGTCGCTCTCCATAGCAGCACTGGGCGATGCGAGATACACGACGGGTCAAGCATCAGGAATCGGAGGAACTGCACAGTTAGTTAGCAGCCCCGCGGGTGGCTTGATTACCACGTTGGGTGGCACAAACATTGATGCTCGGGGAATCGGCTCGGGAGCTGGTTCTGGGGACGTGACGACAGGCTTCGGCACAGGTGGGACCGCAAGTGTCAATTTCGCCGCGACGAACACAAATGCGACGACAACGGCCAATCTGGGAACATTATTGATCGAGGCCGGCGGCTTTGGCGGTGGAGTGCTTACATTGTCCACTGCCGCCGGTGGCGCCGGCACCGGCGGCCAGGCCGTTCTAAACGCCGGTGTTGGCACGAGCGTGACAGCAGCGGAGACAGTTCTTTACGCTGACGGCGTTGGTGGCGGATCTGCTGTTGGGACGAACAGCGGGGCTGCCGTGGGCGGCACGGCGAGGGTCACGGCCGGTGGCGTGATGAACCTGGCATCGCTTAAAGTCTTCACAAGTGCGAGCGGCGGGACCAGCGCAGGGCTCGCCGGGAATGGAGGAAGTGCACGAGCGGGCAACTCGGTTGTGGAAGCCATTGGAATTGGCGCGCTTACCGTTGATGAATCAATCGCAATCTCTTCGGCGGCAAACGCCGGGGCTGGTGGGGGTACCGGTCTTGGCGGACTTGCAACCGCTGCCGATGCACGACTGACAGCGACTGCCGGGGGACGCATTATCGCAACTTCCGTTGCAGTTTCTTCGGATGCTGTTGGCGGTAACGGCTCAACCGGGGGCAACGGCACTGCCTCGAAGGGCTCGATCTCGCAGGGATCAGGCGGCAGTGTTTCCGTTGCCGGAGCTGTCACAATTTCTGGATTTGGCCAAGGGGGTACGGCCACTGTCGGTGCCGGCGGAGTGGGTCGCGGCGGCGATCTAAGATTTGTCTCTGATGACGGGACCATTTCGGCCGGGAGTGTTACACTTAACGCAGCGGGAACCGGCGGAGCGTCGGATGGGGGGACGGTTGGCGGTGCGGGGATCGGCGGCATCGCCAATATCGGAGCCAGGATCGGTCTAACATCAATTGGTGGCAATGGTGTTGATACGACACTTATTGCGAACGGCATTGGAGGTTCAGCCATTGCTGGCACGGCTTCCGGGGGAGCTGGCACTGGCGGACAGGCGTTGGTCGGTACCGTCGATGCCGGTCGCATAAACCTAAGTAACACTGGTTATGCTGCCTTTCTTCAAGCGCGCGGAATCGGCGGCGCTTCGCTTGGCAACGGTACAGTTGGCGGCCTCGGCACTGGTGGAACGGCGAGTATCTTTGCCAATTTAGGAAGCATCACTATAGACGGGCTGACCTTTATTTCATCAACTGGGCAAGGTGGGGACAAATATTCAGGGACTATAGGTTCTGCAGGTAATGGTATAGGTGGCACATCAAGCGCAACGGCTGGCAACGGCGGCCGCTTGTTTGTTAACACGTCAAATATGTTGACTGTTAGCGCACCCGGCTTGGGAGGTTTGATTTCTGGTACTGGCACCGAAGGCAATGGCGGTTCGGGCAGTGGTGGATCGGCTAATGTCCAGGCTTTTGGAACGACTGGAGCAATTGTCGATTTCACCGGCCCTCTTTTATTTGATGTAACCGCCAATGGACAAAATGGCGTCGGCACAGCTGGGATAGGCGGTAGTGCAACCGGTGGGACAGCCAGCCTTGTCGTGTCGGATGGCCGCTCGGTCACGGTGCGCGGGACGGTTCAGGCTCTTGCATCTGCTACTGCGGGTTCCGGTGCGACATCTAACGCCACCACTGGCTTTGCAAAAGGCGGCGCGGCAACCATTCATGCGATCCTCGGCACCTTGTCGATCACCGGCGCTGCCGATTTGACCGGAAATGCCTCGATCAACGCAGCTTCGCTCGGCCACGACGGCGGAGACGCCACCGGCGGCACGGTCCAACTGCTCTCGAACGCAGGCGGCAGCGTCACCGTTGGCGGTGCGCTTTCGATCACATCTCAAGCGACCGGCGGCACGAACCGGGGCGGCGGCGATGGCATTGGCGGCACCGGAACCGGCGGTCTCGCGAACATCAAT
>JBMOGG010000047.1:0-18863 GCA_049318505.1 Sphingomonas sp.
CGTCCGGGGAGGCGCGGCGCACACCGGTGCGCCGCGCCCTTTTTTTTGTCCCCCACCCCCCCTATGCGGCCCCCAGGCCAGAATTCGATTGCCTTGCGACCCTGAGCGCGACCAGATCGCCGCATGCGATTTGCCATTCTTACTTCTTTCGCTCTGCTCGCGGGTGCCGCGCACGCCGAAGCGCCCTCCCCCGAACGCTTCTTCGTCGGCCGGCTTGAAAGCGCCGGGCGCCTCAAGATCATCTTCCGCGCTGCCGAGGCGGTCCGCGACCATGGCAGCGGCCGGCTCGACGCCGACGGCACGACCGTCCTTGATCAGATGGTCGAACGACCCGGCGAACCCGCGCGCCGCCGCATCTGGCGCCTTCGCGAGATCTCGCCGGGCGTTGTGGCGGGGACGCTGACCGGCGCCAAATCTGGCGTCAAAGGGTTTTACGCCCATGGCGTGCTGCGCCTGAACTACGTCATGGATGACGGCGTGCGCGTCGTGCAAAGCCTGACCTTCGCCCCCGATGGCCTCAGCGCGCGCAACACCATGTCGTTCCGCAAATTCGGGCTGAACGTCGCGACGCTGGAGGGGACGATCCACCGGGTCGCGGTGGAATAGCGCACGCTGTGACCGGTTGCGTAATGTCTGAAGCTTCACGCCGCTTTGAATGCGCCCGATGATTTCGATTTGGCCGGTTTGACCCGGCCCTTGAGGGGCACCGCCGCGGACGCAAGCTCAGGCTCAATCGACTCGATGGTTTGGCGTCCACTACGCTCGAGCTTGCCCCAGCCAACATGGGGGCCGCACAGTGCCGCAATCACGGCACGCACGATCACGGCGTACAGCAACTGCCGGTACCCGAAGCGTTGCATGAGAAGTCGCAGCACGGGCACCCGCATCCCCGCGCCGTCCAGCCGGTAGGCAATATGGCAGCACAGCAGATCGACAGCCGTAAAGCAGCTCCAAAACGCGGCAATCAGCCAGATGCTGCCCTGGCTCTGGTCCATCGCGTGGATCGCCAGACGAAAGATTGCCGCGACGATGCTGCCAATCAGGGCAAAGTCGATCGCCGGGGAAATCAACCCGAATCCGATTTGGAAGACCCAGGTCTGGGGAAGACCGAAGAGGGCGAGCCCCCGCGGCTTTCCGGTGCGCAAAATGGCGCGATGCTTCCACAGGCTCTGGAGCGTTCCAAAGGCCCAGCGATAGCGCTGTTTGAACAGAGCGTGGAAGGTTTCGGGGGCTTCGGTCCAGGCGATCGCGCTATCGTCGCAAACCACTTTCCAACCGGCGCGCTGGACCGTGATCGTCAAATCTTGATCCTCCGCCAATGTATCTGAGGCGAACCCGCCGACGGCGTCCAATGCTGTACGCCGCCATGCCCCGACGGCACCCGGCACGACCGTAATCGAATCGAGTGCAGACAACGCGCGCCGTTCCAGGTTTTGCGCGGTGATGTATTCGATCTGCTGCCAGCGCGTGATCAGGTTGACGACATTGCCGATGCGGGCATTACCGGCAACAGCGCCCACAGCGGGATCCGCAAACCAGCGCACCAGCTTTGCGATCGTATCGGGCTCAAACCGTGTATCTGCGTCGAGCGCGACAACGATATCGCCCTTGGCAATGCGCAGCCCTTCGTTAAGTGCGCGCGCCTTGCCGCCGTTTGCAAGCGACAGCAGGCGAACCCGCGGATCGATGGCAAAGGCGCGCATGACCACGGCGGCGGTTTCGTCACTCGACCCGTCGTCGATAATGATCACCTCGATGCGTGGGCCCTGGCTCGACAATATGTGGCGCACCGAATCCTCGATCACGCGTTCCTCGTTGAAGGCGGGGATGAGGACGGAGACAAAACTTGGCACCAGATGCGGCGCTGGCGGCGATGGCTCGGGTCGGCGTGCGGCACGAACCGCCAGGGCAGTCAGCAGGATCGACCGGGACATACCCAGCACAATCGCAAGGCCAAAGAGCACCGACATTGCCGACATCGTCGCCGACATTCCAAGGAATGCGGCGAAGATGCCGCCCGCAGTCAGGCCGGTACGACCCGCAACGACCGGCATTGCCTGTTCGCTTGAAAGACCTGCAAGTCGCGACACTGTGACGAATTCATAGCCGCGCCCACGCAAGGCCGAAATAATGCGCGGCAAAGCCTCGACCGTCTGGGTTCTGTCACCGCCCGAATCGTGCAGAAGGATGACTTGCGTTGCCCGTTCCGGACCGCCCGATTCGACGAGCGCCACCGCCTTTGCGACGATCGCGTCGGCACCCGGAAACGTCCAGTCGAGAGGGTCGACGTTGAGGCCTACGGTCAAATAGCCCATCTCGCCGGCGAGCCGGGCCACGCGCACTTCCTGCAGCGTATCGGGATCGGCATCGCCCAGATAGGGCGGACGGAACAGCCGCATCGACCTGCCGGTATAGCTCTCGACGAGGCGGTGGGTCACGTTGAGGTCGAGCTTGACCAGATCGTTCGAAAGCCGGTCGAGATCGGCATGCGTTGTCGAGTGGTTGCCGATCTCGCTTCCTTCGGCCAGAATCCTTGCAAGCAATGGCTGCTGACCGAGCACGTTATTGCCCGTCACGAAAAAGGTCGCCGGTGCGCCGACTTGCTTCAGGACGTCGAGAATTTGGGGCGTCCAGCGTGGGTCGGGGCCGTCGTCGAAGGTCAAGGCGACAAGCCGGCGCTGATGGCCGGCCCGTTGGACGAGTTCGGGTGCTGGCAGGGCATGGTAGCGCAGGTCGTGCACGGTACCGTCCTTACCGAAGCCAACTTCTCTTCGACCTGGTGAAGATGCGCCGCTGATACGCATCACCTCGCCTTGTCCATCCAGCTCCAGTTCGGCCTGGACAGGCATGATTTGCAGATCGGGCCGCTGATGCACCGGGGTCGTCAGGCCTGCCCAGAAACCCGCGTCCTCGCTGCCCATACGCCACAGCGCGACACCGGCGACGCCAAGCTTTCGCGAGGCGACGAGTTGGTTCCACGCGCTGACAGCATCAAGCGTCCAGACATCGTGCTGTGTTTGCCCGTCGAAATAGCCGAAATGGCTGTTGCGACTGCCGGGATCGAACCGTGGCACAAGTCCGGCCATGCGCGCACGTTCCCACGCCTGCTTGATCGTCAGACCTTCGCCTTTGCCGTTGCTCCAGTGGTACGCATAGTTGCCGATGGCGATCACGGTCTTTTCGCGACCAATCGCCTGGGTAGCCTTGCGGATGCCCTCCACAAACCAGGGGTGCGACGCGATCGGACCAGGCGCGCCACCGGGCCAGTGCTCGTCATAGGCCATGACGAACAAGCGATCCGCGACGGTTCCATAGGCGGCGAGATCCCACGCCGGATCCGCCAGCGGCACCGCCAGCGTGACTAACCGGCCGCCTTTCGACAGGCGTCGCTTCGCCTCCTGCAAGAACGTGCGATAGGCATGGTGACTGCGCGTCGGCAGAGCTTCGAAGTCGAAAAGCACGCCGGCGGCATGCTCTTGGTCGAGCATCGATTCGATGCGGTCAAGAAAGTCGGCACGTTGCACAGAGTCTGCGAGAAGCGCAGCGATGCCGGTGCCGTCCCAGACCCCGGTAGAATCGACATTTTGAACCATGACCAGCAGCCGGGGCACCCGCCCTTCACGGCGCGTTACCTCTCGCAGCAGGGCATCTGGTTCATATGAAAAGGCGTGAGCGCGGCCCGCGACCCGGGCGAGCCCGCCGACGACCCAGTCAAGGTCGTCGGCATGATCGCGCAGCGAGCGGTGCGCCGCTTCGTCCCAGGGCATGTAAAAGCCGAATTTCTCGAGGCGAGCACCACTCAGATCGGGAAGCATTGGCGAAGGCAACGCGACCTTCGACAGCTGCGTTGATCGTCCGGCGCTCGCAATGCCTGCCGATGCAGGCGTTGCGCGAAGTGCCGGTGCCGAGACGACGTCGGCGACAAGCATTGCGTGCACGCCGATAGCAGCAGCAAAAAAAGCCAGGGCCGCGAATATTACGCCGGCGAAACGTACGCGCCGACCCCGCCTGCCACTAGGGTCATGAAAAACTTGCAGTGCTTGCGAGATGACCGCCTCCGTCCAGTCGTGGCGCCGAGGCAATCCACACGAAAGGGATAGCCCCGATCATCCCGCCCCACATTCCGGAGCAGCCAAGTGTCGGGAAAGGCTGTGCAACCTTCCCTTGCTTCCTCTTATAGTCTGCTCCGGCTCGCCGGCGTGCAGGGCGCCCCATTTTCGACGGACATGATGTGCGCGGCCAGCGTCACGCGAGACCTTGTCGCCGACTCGCGCCGCCGGCTCCACGTTCGACCCTGGACATATAAATGACAGCATTGGGGGCGAAAGCTGAACTGTGGCCCGCAACGTGCCCGCCCCGCCATGCCGCCCGTCCTAGATCACCGGTATCTGGTAATGATGCCAAGCAAAGATTGCAGCAGCGCCGCGATAGGGTCGCCACTCCTGCGCAATCGCCCGTGTCATTTTCTCGTCGGGGCGGTCGTCATGGCCCATGATGCGGCGGACCGACTCCTGCACGGCAAGGTCACCCGCGGGCCAGATGTCAGTACGTCCTTCGGCGAACAGCAGATAGACTTCCGCCGACCAGCGCCCGATGCCTTTCACGCAAACGAGGCGCGCAATCGCTTCCTCATCGTCTTCAGGCAAGGCATCGAGGTCCAGTGCGCCGCAAGCGCACAATTCCGCCAGGCTGCGCGCATAGCCGATCTTCTGCCGCGACAGCCCGGCGGCGCGCAGCTCCTCGTCCGCAAGAGCGATCAAGGCGTGCGGGTCGGCAATGTCGCCGACGGCGGCCGACATCTTTATCCAAACGGCATCCGCCGCCTTGAAGCTGATCTGCTGTCCCACGATGGTGCGCAGCAGCGTCATAAAGCCCCGGTCGCGTATCCGCGGCTCCGGATAATCCGCCAGCGCCAGTGCGGCGGCAAAGCGCGGGTCGCGGGCCGCCAGCGCATCGAGATGCTCTTTCAATTGCGCTGCACTCAGTCCCACCGTGCATCTCCTTGCCTTGGCCAGCCTATCGCGACATAGGCGCAGGTGAACCGGTGGGACAGGAGTTATCGATGCCGAAGCTGATCGTCACGAAGCGCGATGGAGAAACCGTCGAGCTGGAAGGCAAATCGGGCCTGAGCGTGATGGAAGTCATCCGTGACAATGGCATCGACGAACTGCTGGCGCTGTGTGGCGGCTGCTGTTCGTGCGCGACCTGCCACGTCCTCGTCGATCCCGAATTCGCCACGCTCGTGGCGCCGATGAGCGAGGACGAGAACGACCTGCTCGATTCGTCAGATCACCGCACCGAAAGCTCGCGCCTGTCTTGCCAGCTGCCCTTCACTGCGGCGCTTGACGGACTGAAGGTCACGATCGCGCCGGAAGACTAGGGCTTACTTGAGCCGCAGCACGCCGGATGGCTCGTCCCGGGTAAGGGGCGTCACGCGCCATATGATCTGCTTGCGTGCGCCGACAATCTTGGCGCCGTCTTCATTGTTCTGGCTGACGATCTCGGCGTCGGTGTCAAGGGTGAACACGCCGTCGAGAAATTTCGGCGCGGCCGATGCACCCCCACCCATGCCCGTCATGGCGCCGCTCTGGTTGCTGGCAAAACCCGGCGCGCGCACCCGCACCGTGCCCCCCTGCCGCACCTCGACCATGACGAACGGTATTATGGCCTGCGCATCGGCATTGAACGGGAACAGGAAGGCGTGGGTGAGGCTGCCCGATATCACATAGTCGATGTCGAACTTGCCCTTCCCCAGATACACGACCGAGCGGTAGCCGGCCTCCTTCATCAGGGCTGCGGCAATCGCGCGGTTCTTTGCATCGAGATCGGCCTCGGCAGAACTGTCGGGCTTGGGCGCGTTGGCCTTGGCGTCCTCGCCTTCGGCCGGCTTGATCTCGCCGATCCCCTTCATCGCTGCCGACGGATCGACCGCAATGACTTGGCCCTTATAGGCAAAAACGAACGTCCGGTCGGCGTTGATCGTCAGTGACGACACGAACTTGCCCGGTGTCAGCACGCATCCCCACAGCAGCAGGGGCGTCACCAGCGCCAGCACGGCCCGCATCAGTCCCTTCATGCCGTCACCCCCACCTGCGCCGCCGCATAGAGCGCAATGGCGGCCGCGTTCGATACGTTGAGGCTTTCGACGCGCGGCGAGATCGGCAGGCGTGCAATCGCATCGCAATGCGCCGCGACATTTTGGCGCATTCCCTCGCCCTCGGCGCCCAGCACCAATGCCACCTTCTGCGGCCCCAGCGCCTGCCCCAAGGTCGTGCGCGTCTCTCCCGCCAGCCCGATCCGCCAGAACCCCGCCTCGGCAATCTCATCCAGCGCGCGCGCCAGATTGACCACGCGCACCCAAGGCACGATCTCGAGCGCGCCCGAAGCAGCCTTGGCCAGCGCCCCCGATTCCGGCGGCGCATGCCGGTCCTGCGTGATGATGCCCAGCGCATCGAACGCCGCGGCCGACCGCAGGATCGCGCCGACGTTGTGCGGATCGGTCACCGAATCGAGCACGAGCAGCGCTCGCCGGTCTTCGGCGCCTTGGTCCATCAGGTCGCCCAGCCAGACGTCCTCCAGCGGATTGACCTCGATTACCAGCCCCTGGTGCGGCGCGTCGTGCGGTACCATCCGCCCCAGGTCCGCGACATCGGCATAAACGATAGGGATGACCGGCGGCAGTTCGAGCTTGCCGATCGCCTCGCGCGTGCCCCAGATCTTGTGGACGACGCGCTCGGGATTGGCGAGCGCGGCCGTCACTGCATGCCGCCCCCAAAAGCGCGGCCGCTGCACATTATGGCTGCTTGTACGATTACCACGGCGCATGTCGTCTCCCTCTTCGTGCCGCCCTACGCCCGCACGCGATTGACAGGCAAGGCCCGCTTCGCCATTGACGCCCGCTCGTTGCGAACGCTTGAGAGCTTCGGGGCGATGTGGACAGGTGGCCGAGTGGTTAAAGGCGGCAGACTGTAAATCTGCTCTCGCAAGGGTACGCTGGTTCGAATCCAGCCCTGTCCACCACTAGCACGATATCGTGTAGTACCCGAACCACAGGACCTTAAGGGTTTCGAGAGAATGTGCCCTCCGGCCGATGTAAAGCGTCGGTCTGGAGGATAAATCATCATATGGGTCAGACAAAGCTGAAGCATGCGCTCCAGCGCAACTATGCCTTGATGGCGGGCGAGCTAAGGGAGAAGACTGGCGAGGTCGTTCGCATCCAGACGCTGTTCGAGCAGCTGCCGGCGCTGAGTGGCCGCGCTCAGCAGTTGGAGCGCCTCATGGAATGCGCCGAGGAGTTGCTGAAGGAGATCGACGCAGCCTGGACACTGGACAAGGTCAAGCCGTTGAAGCCCAACGTTCACAAGGCCCCGGTGTCGCTCGGCAGGACCAGCAAGACCGCGCTTGACGTATTGCATGAGGCAGCGGGCCCGATGACGACGCGGCATTGACGTTCAGCAATTGAATGCGGCTCAGAAACCCATGCCCCGATCGACCTGCACGATCCTGCGTCGGCCTTCCGGCGGATCAGCTTCGGCGATGGCTTTCTCAATTTGATCGATGCGGTCGTTTGCCACTTCTGCCTTGCGCGCATGTCCACGCCAGTTGCGGACAGCATGCCGGACCTCGTTGACGATCTCCTTGACCGGTGCGGGGTCCCAGCCCGCACTGGAGACAGCGCGTTCCATGTCCGCCACGGTGATGCCGACGCGCCTGCCGCCGACATCGAGGCTGTGCGCCTTGAGGGGCTCGAAGGTCAGGTCGAACGCGGGCGCCGTGACCCAACGGCCTTCCCGATCCATCAGGAAGCCGTGGTTCTTGACGTGATCGTCACGATTCACCGCCATCACATTGAAGGCCATTCGCCTGATATGCTGGATGTCTTCCAATCCCGTGAGCCGCTTTGCCGTCTCGAACAGGCTTGTGTAGCTAGATGGAGCCTCAAGGGCCAGGCCGCAAAGCCCGGCGTATGAATGGTAGTGGAGACGTCTGCCTCGATCGCGGTCGAAGCGTTCCACCGCGAAGTCGCCGGGCCCGTCGGGGTTGGTGTGTAGCAGCGTGCGTGGCATGACTATGCCCGCCTCGCCCGCCATCTGTGCGTAGGCATATTCCTCAGCGCCCTTGTCGGGTCTGTCGAAGCTTCCGGGCAGCTTCAATATCCATGGCGTCATAGCAGGCTGCTCACGGCTGTTTATTTTCGTGCCCTCCGAGAATGCCGTCACTTTTGGACGCGCACCTCCGAGGGAGCCTCCCATTGCCTCGAGGATCCTGCGCCTCGTGATGTCGTTGTCGGTGCCCATGACGACATCGCGTATGGAAGCGCCGTTGAGCGACGGGATGATGTCCGTGCGCGGATGGGCGGGATGGTATGTCAGCGCGCCTACGCCGTTTTCACCTACCAGGGCCAGCCGATCGAGAGCTGTCAGCGTGGTCGGATCGTATCCTTCGGCGATCAACCTGTCGTCGAGGATTCTTCGCGCCCAAGTCTCGGGCTGCGAATCGGCAAAGACTGTCAGCGGTGCCCCCAGGTTGGCGTTGCCCACGTAGTCGACGTCGTTTCTTGGCAGGATGATTGGCGATGGCTCCATCGTCTGATCGTTGATGAATTCGCTGTGGTAGCGGAACACGGTCACGCCGGGTGCCTGAAGGATCGCGCCCATCTCGAGGTGGCCGTCGGAACCGAAGTCTAGTCGCGCGTTGACGAGCTGGATGTGTTTCCACGGGGTCATGTGTCATGTTCTGCGTAACGCGCCATCTGCACGGTGCTCGAAAATTTTGGAACGGTGAACGCGTGCTCAAGCGACGTATCGTGCGTCAGGGCCCGCATCAGCGCAATGACGTCCGTAAGTTCGATCTGCCCCGTTTCCTCAAGAAGCGCGATGGTCTCGGCACTGACGCCTGAGCGTCCGGCCGCCTCTGGGAGTTCCAGGCCGAGCCGGAGGCGCATTTTTTTAAGCCTACGGCCGATCTCTTTGGCAGATGGCAGGCGTGTGTCGGATGGGGCGCGTTCAATTTTCATCGTTTCTTCCATCATACCACATACCTCAGAGAAACACTCAGGTCAGCTAGGCACGGCGATTCGCATTCGTTGATGCTGGCTCTACGGCCACGTTCATGGCGAATGTAGTTTCGGCCACTGTCGAAAGTCGTCATTTTTGCGGGATATAGTCCAAGCGAACGCCGAGAACACGTCGCCGAAGATGTCGTCGCGGTGGTTTGCGCCTCCAAGCTGCCAGTATCCCGAGAACGAGCGCGACTGCGGCGCCTTCATTGCGGCGCGCATGACCATCGTCGTGCGGCGCCGGTCGTCGACCTTGCAGTTGTTCTCGCGCCAGGCGGGGGCGCCGTCGGCGAGAAGCTGAGCGCCGCGGTCGACACATTCGACAATCCACGAGCGTGCCTGATCCTCACCGTCGAAGACGGCAACGATCGTGCGCCCCTCGGGACCGCGCTCGCGCGCGCCCACGACGACACGACGTTTGCCGTTCCGGTTCTCGGCCAGGCGGCGGTCGACGCGGTTGATCTTGACGTTCTCGGGCTTGATGTATCCGCCGAACCAGCCGCCATCGATCTCGACTTCGCCTTCGAGCCGGATTTCCTTGGCTTCCTCGGTGATTACCTCGCCGCCGGGGGTGGCGGTCACTTCGTGTAAGTCGGCGGGGTCTTGATGTAAGCCATTCGAAGGCGAGTCAGAACAAGACGGCTGATTTTCCAAACTCCGTCAACGCAAATAGATGTTTCATGGTAAAGGCCCTGACCATGAAAGCTCGGGAGGTCGCGCTGCTCTGGCGCGCGAAAAACCCAGTCTTCCATTGCCCATATGCACTCTGCCAAGGTGTCGCTGGTCAGCACTATTTCGGGGGCATGAACATTATGAACCGTCACGTTGTCGTGAAGTACACCGGCAATGCGATCGAGCGCCTCAAGCCCCCCTTACGCCGGTTCGAGGCCGATACTTAAAACAAGCGTTATGGGGAAACAACGTACGCAGGGCATCCCAGTCCTTGGCGTCAAGGAAACGGCAATCGCGTGATTTTTAGAAGCCGTATTTCCTCGATCGCGAGCAAGCGCTGGATATCGTTCATTATGGGCCGATCCTTTTGGGGCCTGGGGCAAAACGCACGCTCGCTGTCCAGCAAACTTTCACGCTACGATCGTCGGTCAGCAGTAGCATCGCCAGTTGATAGCCACGGCATCGCGGGAAATCGCACTTGGAGGTTTTGCGCCTCCGGAACAGCGACAGCACCAGCTTCGCGCTTCGCTACGCGCTGCGCGGCCGGCCGTTGGGCGTAGCGCGCAGCGTGGGCGGCGATGCCCGGGAATGGCGTAGGATCGAGCCCAGCCCCGGCTACTCGAAACCAGACCCAAGCGAGATAGGCATCGAGGATCGTCCATTGGTCGCCCGACCACCAGAGGCGGTCGCCAAGCCGCAGTTCGATTTCTGACAGATTGTCGGACATGGCTTTCACAGCCAACCGCCACACGGCCTCTGCATTCTCGGGGCCGGCGAAGTTTGTCGGAATTCTTATCCGGGTGACGAGGGGATGGAGGCCCGAGGCAAAAAAAAGAGAGATCCGCGATAAACTGAGCGCGCGTCATCGGCGGAGCCAGATGAGAACTTAGACCGGCGTCGGGATACACCTCGGCCAACCATGAAAGGATAGCGATATTCTCATTCAGCGCTTCGCCGTCAGCAATCAGCGTTGGTACTCGACCCTTTGGATTGGGCGCGAGAAATTCAGGAGCTCGATGATCACCGCGCATGAAGGCGATCAACTGCGTTTCGAAAGCGCACCCAATTTCCTCAAGCGCCGTCAGCGTGACCTGCGAGCAAGCGCCAGGTGAGAATTACAATAGCAGTGACGCAGAGAAACTAGTCACGGAGCCAGCGCCTAGATCGGAATGCAGCAGGAGACGTGGCGAAAATTGCCAAGGGCATCACTTATCTCCCGCTGAACGGCCCAGGTCCGCCAGTTACGTCGCAAGATGGTCTCTATGGTTAGCGCTGCATCGACAATCGCGGCAATCTTATGATACAATATTTCGCATATCCAAATCAGATAGAAACGCGGCATCCGGATGCTAAAATCGCGCTTACATAAGAGATTAGCGTTACACGACCTTCTGATAAACCATTCGACTTCCCCCCAAACCAGAGCAACACGACGCTCATGAATCGCCGTCGCCACGAGCGCCGCTACTGCCCCGGTCCATGTGACTAACGGGGCTCTGGCTGGTGGGAGCGGCACGGTGCTCCTCCCCTCAACCGGAGAACCATGATGGCAAATGCCAAATCGATGACCACCACGCCCCCTGCCACGGCAGCTGATCCCTCACCGCCTGTGCCGAGCAAGACCGCAACCGTGATCGCCATGCTCCAGCGCGCCGACGGTGCGTCGGTCGGTCTACCTAAGACCTGCCATTCATTGAGCACCACTGTCACGCACCCTTGATGGTCCAGACTTGGGACTATCCCATCGGTACGTTGTCGTTTTTTGGGAGGCGCATGGTAGCCAGCCCGCCCTTCTTGGTCGGGAGTACCGCGCCAAGATCGAAAATTGACTTTTATAGGACGGGACAGCTGAGTGCCGCCCCGTCCATGCGACTCCTAAGCCTTCTCAGTCTTGGGTCTAAAAACTAACGGTCGCGGTCAGGGCAACCGTACGCGGCGCGCCGACCGTGTAGCGTTGCGTGAACTCGTCGAGGATGCCGCCGATGTAACGCTCGTTAAACAGGTTGTTCACGCCCAGCTTGGCCTCGATGCTCTGACGATCGCCGATCGGCAGCCGGTAACCGACCGACAGATCGACCAGCGTGTAGGCATTTATCTTCAGGGCTGCCGTGTTCGCGGCATCGCCCGGCGCGGCTCCGATGCGGCGGACGGTCAACTGGCCGTTGACGCGCTCGCTGCGGTAATTCAGCGCCCCGGCGAGGATGTAATCCGGCGTTCCGGAAACCTTTGCGCCAGCGGGCACCGTCACCCGGTTGCCGCCATAGCTCGCGCCGCGGAAACCTTTGGTATAAATCGCATCGTTGACGGTGAGCGATACATCGCCGCTAAGCTCCCGCGTGAAATTCGCACCGAGGCTTGCCTCAATGCCTTGCGAACGCACCCCGCCGTCGATGTTGAAATAGGTGCCGCCCGTGCCTGCCGAATAGTTGATGCCACCCGTACCGATGGCGAAATCGTCGGTCAGGAAGACGATGGGATCGTTGTACTTGATCCGATAAATCGTCACCGCGCCGCGCAGGCCCCGACCATTGAAGCGGGCGCCGAGTTCGTAGTTGGTCGCGACCTCGGGCCTAAGGTTAGCGAAATCGGTGCCGGTCTTTTCGATCGCCCAATCGCCGATGGCAGCGAAATTACGCGAGTAACCCGCGAAAAGCTGGAGGTGGTCGGTTGCGTCGAACACCACGCCGATGGACGGCAACAGCATCTTGCTATCGCTGTTCAGGCGCGAACTGGTCGTCGAGATTTGCTGGCCTGTCGCATTGAAGTTGCGATCTTCGACCGACACGCCCGAAATCTTCACGAAATAATGCTGCAAACCGACGTCGAGCGTAAGCGCATCGGTGATTTTCCATGTGTCCGCAATGTGCAACTTGACGACATCGGTTTTGAAATTCTGGCGGAAATCCTCGCGGTAAACGACATTCGACGCAATCGGACCCTTACGGATGTCGATGTAGGGATACCATTCGCGCCCGAAGTCACGGTCGAGTTTTTCGTACCACAGACCAGCGCGGAGCGCGTGATTGCCAAGTTCGGCGTTGATATTGAATACTGCGCCGAACCGCTTCGAATAATAGGTGCTGTTGCGATAGCTTTGCGCCGAAGAGCAATCGGCACCGGCCTTAGGCGTGTTGTCCGGATTGAAGCAGGTCGACGATCGGACCACGGCTCCCTGCAGATCGGTGTAAATCCGCTCGACACCGCCCGTCGCATAGGGAAGCACGCCGCGTCCCTGGTTGTCGGCCAGCGTGGTCCGGATGCGTGATCCGGCCAGCAAGACTTGCTGAAGAGCGCCAGGATTGGCAGTGTTTACGAAGCGCGCTTCCTGAAAGGGCGGCAGGAATTCGCCGACGCCCTCGTTGCTGTGGAAATAGGGCGACAACGAGATCGAGACCTTGTCCGCCACCTTCCAGTCGAGCTTGGCATAAGCCATGATGTTGGTGCGGATAGCCGCCCATTCATCGGCCCAGAATTCATTGGCGGCCGCGTTCGCCGTGTTGAACGTCGCCGACGACCCGTCCACCGTGTAGCCGGTCTGCTCGATGAAGGCGCGCGTGGCTTCGATAATCGGGTCGTCGTCGCTGCGGTTGTACGATCCGCGCAGCGTCAGCTTCAGGTCGCCGAAATCGGAGACGCTTTTGCCTTCGACATGGAACTGCTCGATCCCGGCCGGAGTCTGGCCGCCGTGAGGCCACAGGTGCGTGTCGAGGTCCGACACGGCGATGTATGCGCGGGTATTGCCGAAAAATTCACCCGTATCGAGATCGGCATAGAGGCGACGGCTGTTGAAGCTCGACAGCGTGCCACTAACCCGGCCACCGAACTCTGCCTTTGGTTCGCGCGAAAAATACGCGATGGTGCCGCCAAGCGCCGATGTCGAAGGCGAGCCCACGTCGGCCGTGCCCTGGTTGACCTGTACGCGTGCCGCATTCTCCGAGACAAGGAACTTCGTCGCAGGTGCACCACCCAGATAATAGGACGCGTTGAACAGCGGCAGGCCGTCGAGCGTCTGGCCGAGCTTAGAATTGCGCAGGTTCACTTCGAACCCGCGGATGTTGATACCATAGCTCCACGGATCGGCGTTGAACGCATCCGAGCCGCGGATCTGCACGCCCGGCACGGTGCGAAGCGCGTTGACGATGTTCTCGCCGCCCGAAAGTGCGTCGATCGTGGCCTTGTCGACGACGTTATTGGCGCGTGCGACACGGTCGGCGGTCACGACAATCGTGCTGGCGTCATCGGCAACGGCATCCGCTTCGTCGGCAGCGCGCGCCGCAGTTGCGTTTGCGAGCGCCAGAACGCTGATCGCAGTTAAATAGATGTTACGGCTCATGAAAATTCCCCATAGCGATGTATCGACGACATGCCGCCGATTGCTGATGAAGAGGTCCGTTGCACAGGCCAAGCCGCAATCTCCAATTCATTGAAGGAATGATTGCGATAGACGCCACCAATTGCGCGCGTGAACTACCAAAAATTATGAGTGCGTCGATTTCTATTTAACAATTATCTCTTAAATATGCCTCTAAACTGCAATATTGACGCCATCATCAACATAATGCTTGCAGCAGCACCCGCCAGTGCAAGTGCGATGTAGAAGGTCAGCCAGTCGAGCGAGACGCCGGGCAGATTGCGCAGCAGCAGAAGCGTGACGCTGCCCGCATAGCCCGCAGCATCGGCGATGTAGATCAGGAAAGCCGCCGTGCCAGCTCGCCCCGATGCGGCAACGAGCCGATCGAAAAGCATGGCATTGAAGGGCGTGTAGGCAAGGTACAACCCGAGCCCGGAGGCGATCATCCAGCCGACGGGCCCTAGCCAGCCCAGCGAGAAGGCCAGGGTCGACAGGCCGATCAACGCAGCTCCGGCAAGAACGATCAGATGGATAGCAATGAGCGCACGACGATTGTCGCGGATTGCGACCAGACTCGCCAGGATCACCAAAGTGACGATCGCAATTGGCACCTCGCTCGCGGTAAATATTGCCGAGGACTTTCCGTAGCCGAGAGATTCCCAGATTTCGGCCGCGAAATTGTCACGAAAATCGCGGATCACCGTGAACAGGATATAAGCGAGCACGAGCAGCGTAACGCCAGGTCCATAAGCGTGGAGGAACCTCCGGCGCCCGGCCGCATCGACAGGCGGTCGCGCAACCCGCTCGGCAATGTCTTCGGCGCTCGGCGGCGGCAGGCTGGACAGGCCGAGCACCGACAACAGCAGGACCGGCATGAACAGCAGGCCGGTCATGGCCGGCATCCACATTTCGCCGACCTGCCAACTGGCCATCAGCCACGCACCGACCGATTTTACCAGACCCGACGACAAAATGAAGCTGGCGCACAGGATCGACGCGAGTACTTCGCTCGACCGGCGCCCCTCGATATAGGCAAAGACCAGCCCCCAGATCATGCCAAGCGGCAGGCCGTTCAAGAACATTGCCACGGGCTTGGCCGGAACCGGTAGGACAGCGAACATCACGAGCGCGATCCATGACAGCCCAATCAATCCGATGATCGCCACCCCGCGCCGCGCCGCCGACATTTCAGAGACGACCTTGACCCCGATGAATTTCGACAGGGCATAACCGACCAACTGGGCGATCACGAGCGCGACCTTGAAGTCGATCACAGACGTCCAACCTCCGACGTCGGCATAGGTCGCGGCGGTGAACGGCTTGCGGAAGGCATACATCGCGAAATAGGCGCTGAACGCGGCGCCACCGGCAAACAGGATGAACGCCAGACTGTCCTTGCGGGCGGCCGGATAGGCGGCAACGCTCGCAGCCTTTGTCATGCGCCCGGACAGCTCAATGCAACCATAGGCGCGCCACCCGGGAAGCGCCCTGCTTCGATGGCGTCCTCGATAGCCCGGATAGCGACTGCCAGGTCGGCCACGCTCGGAATGACAAAGTCTGCGCCGGCCACCCTGAACGATTCGATCACCGGCGCAAGCCGGGCAGCCTGTTCGCTGCCGCCAAGTGCTGCCCAAGTGCCAGCATCGAGCCCGAGGCCATTGCCGGATGCGACGGCGCCGACGGTCCAGATCCCGGCATTGCGCCCCGCTTCGATCCCGACCGGTGCATCGTCGACGGCAACGCAACGTCCGGCTGGCCAAGCCTGCAGATGCGCCATTGCTGCCCAAAGCATCAGCGGTGCCGGACGACCTTGCGCAGTTTCGCCCGCGCAGATGGTGACGTCGGGCGTATAACCCTGCCCAGCGGCCGCCGGCAGGATTCCGGCCATCATCGTCCGCGTATAGCCGGTCGTCGAGCCAACTTTGATGCCCTTTGCTCGCAAGGCCGACGCCGCCGTCGCTGCCCCGGGAATGAGCTGGCTGTGCTGGGTCGCGGCCGTCTGCATGGCGGGCTCGAGCGCAACCATTAGCCTATCGACATCGGCTTCGGTCCAGTCAGATCCCTTGGTGTCGCGCCAACGCGCGCCGACCTCGGGCTCTGATAGGATCGCAATGACATGCTCGCGCTTCGCCATGCCCATAAAGCGGCGAATGACATGCTCGTCGAGCGCAATGCCTTCGGCTGCAAACACCCTGCCCATCGCGACGACCGGCGCGCGCGACCCGAAATCGATGACGGTACCGGCCCAGTCGAACAGAACTGCTTGGATGCCGGCCATCACGCAACCTTCCTGACATTATGGTTCAGTGCAGCGCCGACGACGCGTTCGCCGATCGCAAAGGCCGTCGACATGCCTGCACCGCAGGTGACGACCGACAAATGCACCCCGGCGTCAACTTCCTTGGAAAACCAGTTCTGCTGCTTCGATGAAGCATAAACCCCCATCCAGTGCTCGATTGTCGGCGGCGCTTGACCCAGCACGGCTTCGAACTCGTCGAGAATTACCCGATCGACTTGTTCGTGCAGAAACGGATCAGGCGTGTCGCCATAATCATGGCTGTCGCCTACGACGAGCGAACCATCGCCCGATTGCACGGCGATCAGGTGGACCCCCGCCGCGACAGCGTCTGCCTGTTCGCTTTGTAATTGCGCCGTCAGCGCGCTTGCCGTCGGCAGAGCCGAATAGCCTTCATACCGCATCAGGCCGAGGTCGCTCATGACAGGGCTTGGCAAACGATAGGTCGGGGCCGCGAGACGCAGCATCTGCAGTTTGCAGCGCGTCACGCCATGCGCCGCCATGACTTCGGGATAGAGCGCATTCAGGTCGTCGCCCGGGCAGACGAATATGGCTTCGGCCTTGATCGTACCCGCGCTGGTGATGACGCGGCCCGCTTCGCACGCAACCACGCTGGCTGGCTCGGCGAATCGCACGCCGAGCTCGTCCTGCATCCAGCGCGCGACCGCACCAACAGCTTCGCGCGCCTCGATCCGCAGCTCGTGCGAACTGACGAGCGCGGCTACGCAGGGCTGGTACGGGACATTGCCATGCCGCGCAGCCAGCTGGGCATGGGTCAGCAATTCGCAGCCCTCGCCCATTTCGGTGGCCATGAAGTCCTCGAGTACGGCGGCCGCCGACCCGCGGCGCGCGCACATCACGAGCCCGGTCTGGACGACCTTGATGCCCGCCTGCGCGGCGACATCGGCCCAGATATCGCGTGCCCGCTTGGCTAGCGGCCACATCGCGTGCCGTTCCTGGCCGGTGACGGTGACGAAACCGAAATTGCGGATGCTGGCCCCCGTTGCGCGGGCCATCCGGTCGACCACGACGACGCGAAGGCCGCTTCGCGCAGCAGCAAGGGCATGGGCCAGCCCGACGATACCGCGCCCAACAACTGCCACGTCGAATGTATCTGTCATGCCGGAGGGCCCATTTCGCGCTTTGTCACAAATCTGCGCTACCCGTTGAAAGAAGAACGGCGGATTGAAAAATGCATTTGAGGCATAGCAGCGATAGACTGCGGGGCCCCATGTCGGGATCGGGGGATCGATGAGCGTCAACTTCAACCATCTGCGGTCCTTCTATGCGGTCGCCAGCGAGCGCAGCGTGACGCGTGCAGCAAGGCGGCTCGGCATTTCCCAGCCGACTCTTTCAAAGCAGCTCAAGGCACTGGAGGAGCGTTACAAGGTCAAACTGATCGAAGGCATGCGACCGCCGTTGACGCTCACGAGCGCTGGCTTGGCGCTGTTTGATCGCGCCAAGGCCCTTTTCGGCGTGGCCGAGGAGATCGACGCTTTACTGGGGGAGGACGATCTCGACAGCGGAGCCATCCTGCGGCTCGGGACTGACTCGCCGCCCTTTGCCGCCGAGTTTATGGCCGCCTTTAAGACGAACCTCCCGCAAACGCGCTTCCGCGTGACCATTGCGAACGCGCAACAGACGAATGACTTGCTGATGAAAGCGCAGGTCGATCTCGCGATCATCTGCGAACCGAAGCTGGATCCCGAGTATAGCTACGTTCCGCTTTATGTAGACCGGCTGGTTGCGATCGTCCCAGCGATTTGGCCTGACAATGGCTTGGCTGCGATGCCATTGACCGCGATCGCAGGTGCGACCATGCTCGTGCGCGAGTCAACCTCGCGGACGTTAGCTGCCACCAACCGGCTCATGGCAGAAGAGGGCATCAGCCTTGGCAGCAGCATGGAACTGCATTCGCGCGAAATGATCCGCGAGGGCGTCGCGCATGGCCTTGGGATCAGCCTCATGTTCGAACGCGAATGCCCGCCCGACAGTCGCATCAAGACATTGCCGCTAGAGACCGCATCGGCCGCAGCGAGCGTTGAGGGATATCTCGCGTTCCGCACCGAGCGGCGCCGGATGCCGTTGATGAGAGAAGCTCTCAAGATCGCGGCGGAAATGCGGAAGCGCGGGTAAAAGCCCTACGCAGCCAGGTGCGAGCGCTTTCGTTAAAGCCAACCGGCACGTCTTCTGATGTCTATGCCAGATAACGATGACAATTCGGTCGGCGCCCGTCATCTGATCCTGTGAACAGCACGTGAAGGTCAGTGAGCGCGTTTCACTGCCCCTTGGGTTGGACGGCAAGATTCGAGCAATGAGAGGCAGGCAGCAAAATCTCAACGAACGTCTGGTTTTGGGAAGCTCGCCTGTTAGCGCGAACGTCCGCAACGAGGGCGGAGGCGTCGGTTTAGGACAGCGCCCGGTGGTCCACAATCAATCGCTGGACGAGCTTGCCGGAACCTGCCGAATCCAAACAGAAAGGGGGG
>JBMOGG010000048.1:0-18458 GCA_049318505.1 Sphingomonas sp.
TGGTTTCGAACAATAGCATCGTCCTGACCGACGCCACTCCGGCAGATACCGAACTGATCGCCGCCGACATCGGCAGCGCGGGTAAGGGCCGGGCGGTCTTTGCGGCGGGCAACTCGGGGTTGACCTATAGCTTCGGCTCGCTTGCCAGTGCGACCGACCACATCGGCTTTTCCAACAACAATGGCGCTACCTAGATGTATACGCCGCTCGTCGACGGCAATGGCGCCGACGCGGCGGTGACCAATATATGGCTTTGTCTGCAGGGAACGATGGCGGCGAGCGCCGCGGTGAAGTTCTGGCTGCGCTACCGGATCAATTAGCGCCACTCAGGAAGTCGCGCAGCGCGCCGGTCACCGCCTCGGGCTTTTCCCAGGTGATGAAATGGCCTGCGTCGGGCTCTTTCACAAGGCGCAAGTCGGCGCACAGATCGTCGAGTCCGACGAGCTGCGACGGGGTCAGTGCCTTGTCCTTCATGCCCCAGACGACGAGCACGGGCATCTGCAGGACCGGGAAGGGGGCGTCGAGATAGGCGGGGCGCTCGGGCGTTTCGTCCATGGCCGGCACGATGATGGGCGCGCCGCGGTACCAGTTGAGCATCGC
The DNA here is from genome assembly GCA_049318505.1 of Sphingomonas sp. Lineage (GTDB taxonomy): Bacteria > Pseudomonadota > Alphaproteobacteria > Sphingomonadales > Sphingomonadaceae > Sphingomonas_O. The sequence continues at coordinate 601 of JBMOGG010000048.1, forward strand.
CTCGACGGTGCCGGGCTGCGACCATTCGTCGAGGTAGGCGGCCTTTTCTTGCGGAGAGAAATCGAGGTCGAAATGCCCCTTGAAGGTCTTGTCGAAGAAGTTGTCGAGGTCGCCCGCAATATAGTTTTCCATGCCAGGCACGCGAAAGGCGCGGATGTATTGCGAAGCCGCGCGCTGGCCCATGTCGTCGAAGGTCGCGCGCTGGAAGACGAGCGGGTGCGGGGCGTTGACGATGGCGAGCCGTTCGACGCGTTCGGGATGCTTCAGCGCCGCGCCCCACGCGATCGCGCCGCCCCAGTCGTGTCCGACGAGCGTGAACTGGTCGACGCCCACCGCATCGGCGAGCGCGATCAGGTCGGCGATGGGCTTGTCATGGGTGTAATTCTCAACGCCCAAAGGTTTCGACGAGCGCGCAAAGCCACGCTGGTCGGGCGCGAAGACGCGGTAATCCGGCGAAAGCGCCTCGAGCTGGTGCCGCCACGTTCGCGCGCTTTCGGGAAAGCCGTGGAGGAAAAAGATCGCGGCCGCGCCTTCGGGGCCGCCATGTGTCACATCGAGGTCGACACCGGTGGGGAGGGTGAAGCGGGTCTTGGTCAGTGCGGTCATGGCTGCAGGACATCCTCGTCTTCGATCAGGCTCGTCTTCGATCAGGCTCGTCTGCGATCAGTCTCGTCTGCGATCAGTCTCGTCTGCGATCAGGCTGTGCTCGACAAGATCGGCCAGATCTTCAGGAAACACCGTCTGCCGCGTTTTGCGAAGCTCGTCGAGCGTCCACCAGCGATGCTCGGTCATGACGCGCTGCTCGAGTTCGGTATGGCCCGCGACCGAGATCGTCGGATCGTCAACGCGCACTAGGAAATAGCGTTCGTCCGACCAGACGTCCTCACCCTCGATGGTGGTGAATTCGCAAGTCCGCTGCGCTACCTCGGGCCCAGGGTCGCGGTCGAAGCCTGTTTCCTCGCACAGTTCGCGCCGCGCGGCATCTGTATAGCTTTCACCTGGATCGCAAGCGCCACCCGGTGTTGCCCAGAACGGTGCGGCGGCATCAGGCTTGAAGTTGAACATCAGCACGCGCCGCTCGGCGTCGACAACAAGTAGCCGTGCGGCAGGACGCGCGGTACGGTTCGTCACTCGCCCGGCGCCAACGCCTTGATGGCAAGCGCATGCACCCTCTGCCCCGGCAGGTCACCGAGCGCGCGGTTGACCATGCGCTGGCGTTCGAGGCGTCCTACGCCGGTGAACGCTACGCTTTCCACCAGCACGCTGAAATGCGACTCGCCGGTGCCGTCGTCGCCGCTATGTCCGCTGTGCTTGGCGCTGTCGTTCGATACGATGAGTCGCGTGGGCGACAGCGCGGCTTGCAGGCGCCGTTCGATTTCGGCCGCTACAGGGCCTTTTGTGGGAACATCCATCCTCCCTATATACGCCAATTACCGACTTGCGAGAGTGTCTTTGTCCGCCGAGAATTTCCGCCCCCGCACCCGCTTCCATGGCCGGGTCGAACGTGACGAACCCTGCAGCGAAGTGGGCTGCCGCGAGCCGGGCGAATTCCGCGCGCCGCTTAGCGCTGGCACTTTCGACGGCCCGGGCTCATGGCGCTGGCTGTGCCTCGACCATGTCCGCGAGTTCAACACCAAGTATAACTACTTCACCGGCATGTCGCCGGAGGAGATCCAGGAACAGCAGCGGCCGATGGCCGGGTGGGAGCGCGAGACGCGCGCCTTTTCGACGGCAGGGGCAGACCGTGCGCCGCGCTGGGCAGACTTCGCCGACCCGCTCGACGCGATCTCGGGCCGTTTCCGTCGCAGCGCGCCCCAAGAACGCAAGGACGGTCGCGCGCTATCGGGTGAGCAGCGCCGCGACCTGAAGACCCTGGGGCTGGACGTCGATGCCGACCGCCGCGCATTACGCACCCGCTATTCCGACCTCGTCCGCCGCTATCATCCGGACCGCAATGGTGGCGACCGCAGCCATGAGCGCGCGCTGACCGAAGTGATTGCGGCGTACCAGCGGCTGAAAGGGTCGACGGTCTTTGCCTGAAGCGTCAGTCGCCGCAGCCGCCGCAGCCACCACCCCCGCTGCCCCCGTCGCCGCTGCTGTCACCCGACAAACTGCCGTTATCGCCTGCCGTGCGCATGTGGTGGAAGCCATGCCACGCCGAACCGACGAGCACACCAGTCCCGAAAAGCGCTACTGCCAAGCCGACCTCCCCGGTCGTGGGCGCCCGCTTCAGCCGGTCGTTGCAGCTGGCGGCATCGGCAATCGCCTCACGGGCTGCCTGCGTCCGCCGGTCGAGATTGAACCAGCGGATGGCAGCACAGATCGCGGTCACGATGAGCAGGCCGATCAGGAAGCCGACGGGCTTGCCGCGCGCTTCGCCGACCATCAGCTTGATCGTGCCGAACGCGATCAGCAGGACATAGGGTAGCGTCTGCCACCAGCGGACCCGTGATGCATCTTCGTCGTTCATGTAGAGGCCGGTGGCTGCCAGCCTGCGCGCGACCGGTTTGGCATAATCCGCCAGCTGCAACTGGATGGTCGACCACTTGATCGGGGCCGACAGCGCCAGCACGCACAGTTCGGCGGCGCCGTCGCCGCGCGCGCCGGGCTTGGGCACGAAGGCGTTGCCCCCCGAAAGCTCCAGCGCGCCGCGCGCTAGCAGCCGCGCGGTTACCGCCTCGACAAAGCGATTCTTGCCCCCCGCCAGCACAGCGAGCATGTCGGGATCAGTCAGCGATTGCGCGCGCCCCGGCGGACGCAGGTGTCGCGGAATGACAAATCCTGCGACGACAGCTGCGAGTAGCAGCACAATGTATAAAGTCAGAAATGGTCCGCCGGTCAGGTCGAAGGGTCCTAGCCCCATGACGATGTTCCTTGCCAGAGTTGGACGCACACACCACCCGCCAGCGCCGCAAGCGCCAGTAGGGCAATCAGGATGAATTTGCTTAGGACGATCCCGTCGCGGGGGTGCACACGACGCGCGCGCGGATCATCGTTCAAGCGGCGTGTGGCAGAGGGCCACAGATCGGCGGGCGGGCTGTCGCCGAACACCGCTTCGTAGCTTTTCAGCGTATCGGCATATTGCGCGAAATAGCGGGCCTGTTCAGCCGCGCCGCCCGCTGTCGGCCCATGATGGAGCGGCCGCCCGAGCACGTCGGGACAGAAGTGATCCCAATAGTCGCGGCTATAGGTAAGATGCAGGTGCCATGCCTGGTCGACCGCATCCGAGGGTGTGACCTGGTGTCGTGCGACCACAGCGAGGAAGCAGAAGCGCCGGTATTCCTCGAACACCCGTGCAGCATGGGCGGCGTTCCAGCCATTTTCACGCGCCAGCCGCTGCGCAAAGCTCAACGCTGCGTCGTCGGGACCAATGGTATGACGGGAGAGCGCGATCCAGACCGGGTGGCCGGGATACGAAACGGGCAGAAAGGCCGAGTCGCTCATCTACAATTCATACTATACTGATAGGAATTATGCGTCAAGGTTCAGGTCTCATCGATAAGTCGACCGGTTCCACGGGTCGGCCTAGCCGGTTTCGCCCAAGGCGACCAACTGATCGGCGGCCGCACCCCAGCACTGGCCAAATCCCATCTCGTGATGCCGGACGCTGTCCTCGGCCTTCCAGTGCCACGCGTGCGGTATAGCGGGTGCCGCCCCAACATCGCTCTGCTTGATGGCGGCAAGCACCACCGGCTGCATCACGTTCATCACATGATTGTCGAAAACACAGTCGAGCATCGGCACCTCGCGCGCCGCATCGCGATCGGTGAGGGCCAAGCGCGGTGCCACATGCTCGACGATAATGCGTGATTCGATCATCGCCACGCCATCATCGACCAGCATCGGACGCTTGCCGAGCGGCCAGATGGCGGTAAGCGCCGCGTCGTTTTCGGGCTCTTCCAGGATGCGGAGTTGGAAAGGCGTGTCGGTTTCGTCGAACGGGATCAGGCCTTTCCATGCGTAGGACGAAAAGGGGTGGTCATAGAGTTCGAGAGCCATCGCTTAACCCCGGACCGCGACGTCGATCTTGCCCATTGTCATCATGCCGGCAAAAGCGCGTTTGGCGACCTCTCCGCCGGTGGTCGTCGCATCAAGTAGAACGCGCGGCATGATCTGCCATGATATCCCCCATTTGTCCTTGCGCCAGCCGCACTTGCCAGTTTCGCCGGCCGTTGCCGATGATTGCGTTCCAATAGCGGTCGGTCTCGGCCTGATCGTCGGTCGCAATTTGGAAGCTGAACGCGATGCTGTGTTTGGCTTTCCGGACCGCCGTTCATGCCAAAGCAGGGGATACCGCAGACGGTGAAATGAATGACGAGGACATCGCCCTTGTTGCCGCTCGGATAGTCCAGCGGCGCAACTTCGATGCTGCCCACAGGCCTGCCAGGGAAGGTCGCCGTAGAGAAACGCGCGGCTTCCTTCGCGTCCTTGTCATACCAAAGGCAGAGTGTGTTCTTTGCGATCATGGCTTGCTTTTTCCGGCTGCCAATCAGGCCAAACGCGGCCCCCTTCTGGTCGGCGGCGACCAGCGAATAATCGCCGCCGGGGATTTCGGTCGGTTCCTGGACAATCGTACCGCGCGCTCGCGCCGACCTGCGCCGCTGCTGCGTCGATGTCGGGCATGCGAAAATAGAACGTCCAAGCGAACCCCTGCATTTGCGGCATGCGCGGCATGACCGCCTCGAGCATCCCATGTCCCGGCGGCGAACCCTTTTGTCTCACGATATCCATTGCAGCGCCGACAATTTGGTCTTTCGTGACCGAGGCTTTTGCCAATGACGACCGACTTGTCATTCGGTTCACATGCCGCCCGACCTGTCTATCGTCACACTTATGGTTCGACCTTTGTGGCTTTGGCCCGTTTCCCTTGACCTTTGCGTTTCATGTCCGCACGGACTTGCCCGTTCCAAGGATGCACCGATGACCGATATTCCCAACGTCCAGCCTGACAGCCGCGCTGAAACCGTCATGGCCGCGCCCGACCTGAAGGTCAGCGTGCGCGAAATGTTCGGCATCGATACCGACATGATGGTGCCGGCCTTCAGCGAGGCCGACGAGCGCGTGCCCGACCTCGACCCCAGCTATGTCTTCGATGGCGATACGACTCTCGCGATCCTTGCGGGATTTGCTTTCAATCGCCGCGTCATGGTGCAGGGCTATCACGGCACCGGCAAGTCGACGCACATCGAACAGGTCGCGGCGCGTCTGAAATGGCCTTGCATCCGCATCAATCTCGATGCGCATATCAGCCGCATCGACCTCGTCGGGCGTGACGCCATCGTCCTGAAGGATGGGCAACAGATCACCGAGTTCCGTGAGGGGCTGCTTCCCTGGGCACTGCAGACGCCGACGGCGCTGGTGTTCGACGAATATGATGCCGGCCGCCCTGACGTGATGTTCGTTATCCAGCGTGTGCTGGAAACCGAAGGCAAGCTGACCCTGCTCGACCAGAACCGCGTCATCCGTCCGAACCCGTATTTCCGGCTGTTCGCCACCGCCAATACCGTCGGTCTGGGCGACACGAGCGGCCTTTATCACGGCACCCAGCAGATCAACCAGGGGCAGATGGATCGCTGGAATATCGTTGTCACGCTGAACTACCTGCCTGCCGCGGTCGAAGCGCAGATTGTCCTCGCCAAGAGTGGCGAATACGACCACGAGGGCGGGAAGGCCGATGTCGACAAGATGGTCAAGGTCGCCGAGCTGACGCGTCAGGGTTTCATCAACGGCGACATCTCGACCGTCATGTCGCCGCGCACAGTCATTACCTGGGCCCAGAACGCGCTGATCTTCAATGACGTGGGCTTCGCGTTCCGCCTGAGCTTCCTCAACAAGTGCGATGAAGCAGAGCGCGCGCTGGTTGCGGAATATTATCAGCGCGTTTTCGGCAAGGATTTGCCTGAAAGCGTGGTCGCAAAGGCGTAGAGCGGGCGGGGCTAGTGGGCCGCCCCGCTCATTTCCACCTTGTCGACCCATTCCGGGTAGAACACGGGCTCACGGTTCGACCAGCCGGACGCCGTGGCTGCGGCTTCGCTGATCGACTGGAGCAGAATGCGGCGCTTTTCCGGGTGAAGGTGCGGAAGGGCAGCGGCGGCACAAAATGCACCGGGCAGCCAGGGCCGCGCCGCGGCGCCGAGCAATCGCTCGTAAAGAAAGCGATAAGCAGAAAAGCTGACCAGGCGCTCTTGCCCCAGATCGAAGGCCGACATCGTCACCAGCGGTGCCATGAACGGTTCCACACGGTCGAGGCCGCTGTCTTCGGGAACCTGAGCGCGGACGCTGTCGAGACGGGCGTAGACCTTTGTCTGGGCCTTGATGCTCGCCGTCTCGATCGGGTCGCGCGACCAGAGCGCGATCGCGTCCGTGCGCTGAAAGCCGATATCGATCGAGCGCCGGATATAGCGCTGCGTGCCTTTGTCGAAGCCAGCGAACTCCTTCAGTTCGTTCAGCGTATTCGTGCCGTCTGCCGGCCTCGCCATTGCACCCATCGGCTTATACTCCGCTACGATGCCGCAGCGCCGCGCTACGGGAAGCCCGATCATGCGCCTCGCTGGTTAGCAGAAGCTTAACCCGCGGACGGCGCCATCACGGGCGGTAGACAGAGTGGATCACAGCTTTTGTTGCAGTGCAACAGGGAATGCGCTGGAGCGCATGCTCCTAACGCGGGCGATCCTCAGGCGTGCTGCGGACCTCAGGCTCTGCGCCGTGTTGGCCATCGGTCGGGGCGGGCTCCGCGCTGCGCCCCGGCTGTGCGATCGATATGGGATCGGAACCGTCCATCGAGGCTTCGAGTGCCGCGTCCAGCTGCGCGTCGGGATCTTCCGGATTTTCTTCGAGCCGCTCGATGATCTGCTCGTCCTGCGGCACTGCCCGGTCTGAGGCCTGCGCGCCGTCCGGGGCGTGCGGAGCCCGGGGAAGATGATCGGTCATGGGTCGTCCTCATCTGGTTCGACCCTTCAACTGTCCTCTCGGTGCTATTGTTCCGTTGTGACGAGGACGCGCTGGTCGAGCAGTGTCGCGGTGCCGAACACGGTCATGAACGCAATATCAGTGGCGTCGCGACCGATCGCGACGCGCGCAATTTCATTTGGCGTGGCCATGCCGGTTGCATCGACGAGATGCCAGCCTCCGTCCAGCCACACCTCGACCACGGCATGGAAGTCGGGCGGTGTCACGCCAGGTGCATAGGCCGAGACGAGCCGCGCCGGAATGAGCGCTGCGCGCGCAAAGGCCGCCATCAGATGGGCATAGTCGCGGCACACCCCTTCGCGCCGGACAAAGGTTGCCTGCGCCGTTGTGTTCCCGTCCGACGCGCCGGCGACATAGCTGAGCTCGCGCCTAATCCAGTCGCGCATGGCCACGATCTTGGTCCCGCCATTCAGATGGCCGAATTGGCGGTGGACAAAGGTCTCGAACAAATGGCTTTCGACATAGCGGCTGGGCAACAGGTACGGCAGCACCAGCCCAGGCAGGTCGCGGGCCAGCGTCGGACCGAGCGGCGCAAGGTCGAGGACCACGCGATCGATCTCGACCGTTGCCGCGTACCGCGCGGTAAAACGGCCAACACCCGCCGCCCAGGTTCGCTGGCCGATCGAGTCTTCTCCGTGCACCGCGCGCAGCCGCTCGGGCGACGTGGCCGTCAGTCGTGCGGACACAATGCGCTGGTCGGTCATGGCCGCCACCTCGACCTGCAACAGGACATCGGTCGGTTCGTCGGTCGGCGGCAGCGAGTAATCGAGCAGGACATCGATGGCGAGGCGCATCGCAGGGCGGGCTTTCGCGGCTTGAGGGCACCCCCTATTGTGGGGACGGATCGTTACCGTATCGAGACGCCGTGGCAATTCACCGTCGCTCGACAAGTTCCGTATCCGCCGCCATAGGCCCGCCGAGCCGCTTTGTCTTGTCAGCCGGATGAATAAATGCCGCGTTTGCTGCCGCTGATTCTTGCCCTGTTGCTGGGATTCCTCCCTACCGCTGCCCGAGCCGATATCGAGGTCGGATTCTGGACACGCGAACTGGGGCTCGAGCTGCCGCACGCGTTTTTTACGATCAGGGCCACGGTAGAGGGCAAGCCGGTCGAGGAAAGCTACGGCTTTACCGCCAAGACGATCACGCCCGCATTGCTGTGGGGGCCGGTTCCCGGGCGGATCGACCTGACGACCAAGGGTTATATGGCGGCGAGCAAAAAGCTGTGGACAGTGACGGTGTCCGATGCCGCCTATCCCCGGCTGAAGGCCCTTGTCGTGCGCTACTCGATCAAGCCCGGCAGTATCTACCGGATGAATGAGCGCAACTGCGTACATTTCGTGGCCGAGGCGGCCAATGTCATCGGCATGCGGCTGCCTGACGGCAAGGGCATGATGAAGCGCCCTACGAGTTACATGATGGCGATCGCGGCCGCGAACAAAGACTTTCCAACCCTAAAAATGGTGCCGCACAAATGACCGACAGACCCACAGTCCTCGTCACCGGCGGGGCGGGATATATTGGCAGCCATGCTCTACTGGCACTGCGCGATGCGGGCTATCCCGTCGTTGTCATCGACAATCTGGTGACTGGTTTCCGCCGGGCTGTGCCTGCAGATGTGCCGTTCGTTGAGGCGAGCATCGACGATGAGGCCGTTGTTGCGGCCACCATCCGCGATCACGGCATCGGCGCCATTGTCCATTTCGCCGGTTCCGTGGTCGTCCCCGAATCGGTCAGCGATCCTCTCAAATACTACCTCAACAACACCGTGCGCAGCCGCTCGTTGATCGAAAGCGCGGTCAAGGGCGGGGTCGCGCATTTTATCTTCTCGTCGACGGCGGCGACCTACGGCATTCCCGAGACCGTGCCGGTGCGCGAGGACATGCCCACCGTGCCGATCAACCCTTATGGCATGTCGAAGCTCATGACCGAGGCGATGCTGCGCGACACGGCCACCGCGCACCCGATCAACTATGCGGCGCTTCGCTATTTCAACGTTGCGGGTGCCGATCCGAAGGGGCGCACGGGGCAATCGACCGCAGGTGCCACCCACTTGATCAAGATCGCGGCAGAAGCTGCGACCGGCAAGCGGCTCGCGGTCAGCGTGTTCGGGACGGATTATGCGACGCCCGACGGCACCGGCGTGCGCGACTATATTCATGTCAGCGACCTCGCCGACGCTCATGCTGCGGCGCTCGACTGGCTGATTGCCAATCCGAGGCAAAACCTGACGGCCAACGCCGGCTATGGCACGGGTTTCAGTGTCAACCAGGTGCTCGATGCAGTCGACCGGGTCACCAACATGAAGCTCGACCGCCGTTACGAGGGACGCCGCGCAGGCGACCCCGATGCGCTGGTCGCGGACAACAGCCGTATCCTTGCCACGCTCGACTGGACGCCACAACGCGCAGACCTTGACGGCATCGTCAAAGACGCGCTGGCATGGGAACGGACCCTTGCGGAGAAAATCACATGACCAAGACACCCCCGCCCGATGGCAAGCAGGTTTACCGCCTGCTGACCGGCAAGGATGACAATGCTTTTTGCGCGCGTGTGTCCGAAGCACTTGCGCAAGGGTACCAGCTCTATGGGTCGCCCGCGGCAACCTTCAACGGAGAGCATGTGGTCGTGGCTCAGGCGGTGGTGTGGGGCGGTAGCTGACCACGCTTTGCACGAACGACGCGGCAGCTTCATCAGGCAGGAGATTTGAAGATGGCGCGTGTCGCACAATTCTCAAAAACCGGTGGTCCCGAAGTCATCGACTGGATTGATGTCGACCTGCCGCCGCCCGGTCCCGGCGAAGTCCGGTTCCGCTCGACGGCGGTTGGGTTGAACTACATCGATACCTATTTCCGCAGCGGCCTCTATCCGTCCGCCCTACCGAGTGGCCTGGGCGTGGAAGCGGCCGGTGTCGTGACAGCGGTGGGCGAGAATGCGGGGTTCGCCGTCGGCGACCGGGCGGCGACTTTCGGACCGAAGGCTGGGGCTTATGCAACGGAACGAAATCTGCCCGGTGCAAGCCTGTTCCGCGTGCCCGACGCCATCGACGATGCGACAGCGGCCGCCGTTCTGCTCAAAGGGTGCACGACCGAATTCCTGATCGAACGCTGTGCCCGGGTACAGCCGGGCTGGGACGTGCTGGTCCATGCCGCAGCAGGCGGCGTCGGCCTGTTGCTGGTGCAATAGCTGAAGCACATCGGCGCGCGCGTCATCGGCACGGTTTCCACGCCCGAAAAGGCGGCGGCCGCGCGGGCGGCCGGTGCCGACGAGATCATCGTGTACAAGCATGAGCCCGTCGCACTCCGCGTGCGCGCGCTGACCGGCGGCAATGGGGTACAGGTCGTTTTCGACGGGGTCGGTATGACCACATGGGAAGCATCGCTTGGGTCGACGGCGCGTCGCGGCTTGATTGTCAGTTTTGGCAATGCAGGCGGGCCGGTGCGCGGCGTCGACCTGGGTATGTTGGCGGCCAAGGGATCGCTGTTTTGCTCACGACCGTCGCTGTTCGATTACTACACGCTGGAGATCGAGCGGGCCGCGGGCAGTGCCCGGGTCTGGGACATGGTGCGCAAGGGGATCATCAAAGTCACGATCGGTCAGACCTATGCACTGGAAGATGCAAAAGCTGCACATCGCGATCTGGAAGGCGGCCGGACGACGGGGAGTACGGTTCTGACCGTTTGATCCCGTCGTCCGCGCCGGACTGCTGCACGGGCTTAGCGTGCTGCGGTGGTTGCGGTGGTGCTGATTGGCGCGGCATGGACCGGTTGGGCGATGCCGACTGCCGTGACAGCGAAGAAGGCAACGCCGATTACGATGGTAGCAATGTTGGCGGCGCTGGCTGCGAGGGTGTTGGTGTTCATGGTCAATCTCCGTTGGTGTCGCCCGGCACCGTGCCAGGTATGCCAACGTCACCGCAGAAAACGTGCCAAACTTAAAAACGTCGGAAATGCGGGATTTTTCAAAAAAGATTCTGAATTTTATCCCAACATTCAGTCAATAATCGTTAAAAGTCGTAGTCCTATTCGCTTCTGAGCGCTTCGATAGGTGAGAGGCGCGAGGCGCGGATGGCGGGATAGCTCCCAAATGCCAGCCCGATGAACGCTGAAAACAGGATGGCGCCGATAGAAGTCGACAGGCTGACGACGACAGGAAATTCGAGGGCCTTTGCAAGGACGATCGACAGGCCGGTCGCAAGCGCGAGACCAATGCCGCCGCCGATGACGCACAGAACGGCGGCCTCGACCAGAAACTGGTTACGGATGTCGCTGCGTTTCGCGCCTAGCGCCATGCGCAGGCCGATTTCGCGGGTTCGTTCGGTGACGCTGACGAGCATGATGTTCATGATGCCGATGCCGCCGACCAACAGGCTGATCGACGCGATGGCGACGAGCACGCCCTGAAACACGCTGGTTACGACGCTGGACTGTTTCATGAACTCTTCGGTCGTATTGATCGTGAACGGGCTGATTTCGCCTTTGGGCACATTGTTGCGGGCGCGCAGGACGCGGATCATGTCGCGCTTGGCCTGGGCAAGCTCGATGCCTTCGTCAAAGCTGACAAACAGGACGTGAAGATCGTCGGGGCCTTGCACGGTCGTTGTGGCGAAGCGCTGTCGGGCGGTGGTGATTGGGACCAGTGTCAGATCGTCATTGTCGTTGCCAAAGCTGCTGCCCTTGCTCGCGAGCACGCCGACAACGGTGAACGGCACTCGGTTGACCCGGACGCTCTGGCCCAGCGGGTCGAAGGTTCCAAATAGCTTGGTCGCAACGCTTGGTCCCAGCACAATCACGCGTGCGGCCGTGCGGGTGTCCGATTCCTCGATCAGGCGGCCGGTCTCGATCTCTACATTGGCCACGCGCGGATAATCGGCGGTGATGCCCACGGCCGTCGTTGTCGCATTGCGGCCCTGAATGACGAGCTGCACTGTCGAGCGGAGCTGCGGGGCCATGCCGCTGACCCCGGGGACGAGCCGCTGGACGGCAGCGGCATCGCGCTGCGTCAGGCGACCGCGGTCCACGACACGGCGGCCGCCCCTGTTTTCGGGCTGGGGAAAGACGATCGCCATGTTCGACCCGAGCGAGTTGATCGAGTCCATCACGCTGACCTTGGCGCCGTCGCCCACGGCAACCGCGAGGATTACCGCGAGCACGCCGATCATGACGCCGAGCGTGGTCAGGATCGATCGCATCAGGTTCACACGCAGCGCCGTCAGCGCGATGCTGATGTTGATGCCCCAGCCAGCGATCGCGCGGGCTAGGTTCATGGCGCGCGCCGCCGGTCGGTCACGGCTGCGTCCTCGATTACCCGGCCATCGCGAAACAGGATGCGCCGTGCTGCATATTGGGCGACGTCAGGCTCGTGCGTGACGACGACGACTGTGATGCCGTCATCGTTCAGCCGCTGGAAGATGCCCATGATGTCTTCCGACGTGGCGGTGTCGAGCGCACCGGTCGGTTCGTCGGCAAGCAACATCAAGGGCTCGGTGACGAGTGCGCGGGCAATGGCAACACGTTGCTGCTGCCCGCCCGAAAGCTTAGCAGGCGTATGGCTCATGCGCTCGGCCAGACCCATGGCCTCCAGCGTGCGCGCGGCGCGGGCCCGGCGCTCGGCGCCCGACACGCCGGCATAGACCAGCGGCGTGGCAACATTATCGAGCGCGGTCGTGCGCGCGAGCAGGTTGAACTGCTGGAAGACGAAACCGATCTTGCGGTTGCGGATCTCGGCAAGCTCGTCGCTCGACAGCCCGCCGACATCGACGCCGTCGAGCAGCAGCGTACCGCTCGACGGCAGATCGAGGGCGCCGATCATGTTCATGAAGGTCGACTTGCCCGATCCGCTGGCGCCCATGATTGCCACGAACTCGCCGCGCGCGATGCTGAGCGAGACGCCGGCGACCGCGTGCACGGTCTCGCCCCCCAGGACATAGTCCTTGACGAGGTCGCGCGTCTCGAGGAGCGGAACCTCAGTTGGTGTTGCCATCGTCGCTCTCGTCGCTGGCGTCCTCGTTGACGGCTTTCTTGACCGTCGATTTGCTGCGCACCAGGATGTTTTCGCCCGGCTTCAGGCCGTTTCGAATCTCGACATAGTCCTCGCCCTGCAGCCCCAGCTTCACGAGGCGGCGTTCGGGCTTGAACGGATCGGCCGTCGCGACGAAGAGATAGGGCGTTCCGGCAGGGGGGAAGTTGCCCTTGGGCCGGTCGGCGGTCTTCGGGCGGAAGCGCAGCGCGGTCGTGGGCGCGCGCACGACATTGCGGACGATGCCGGTGACGATTTCCACATTGGCGGTCATGCCCGGCAACAGCTTGCCGTCCTTGTTGTCGACGTCGAGGATAACGAGGTAGCTGACGACGTTCTGCGTCTCGGTCGCAGCCTTGCGGATCTGGCGGACGGTCGCGGCAAAGCTTTCGCCGGGGTAGCTGTCGACCGTAAAGCGCACCGTCTGGCCGTCGCGGACCTGACCGATATCGGCTTCGTCGACCGATGCCTCGACCTGCATGCGGTTGGTATCGGCGGCAATTTCGAACAGGTTCGGGGTCTGGAAGCTGGCGGCAACCGTCGTGCCCGGCTCGACCAGCTTGTTGATAACGACGCCCGAGGCAGGCGCGACGATGGTTGTGCGGCTGAGGTCGAGCAGCGCCGATGACAGTTCGGCATTGGCCTGCGCGATTTGGGCGCGGGCGCTGGCGACCTGCGCGGCGGCGGTGCGTGTCCCTGCCCGGGCCGAGGCCAGCGCGCTGGATGCCGTGTCGAGACCGGATTTGGAGACGAAACCCCGGTCGGCGAGCTGAGAGCGGCGGGCATATTCGCGCTCCTGGATGTCGATGTCCGTTCCTGTTCGCGAAACGGAGGCCTGCGCCTGAGCAAGCGAAGCCTCCGCCGTTGCAACTTGCGCGCGTGCCTGCTGAGCACGAGCGCGCAACCGGGTGGGGTCAATGCGGGCCAGTACCTGGCCCTTGGTCACCGGCGAGTTGAAATCGACATAGACGTCGGTGATCTGTCCGGAGACTTCGGCCCCGACCTTAATCGTGTTCAGCGCGCGAAGTTTTCCTGATGCCGTGACGCGTCGCACGACTTCCCCGCGATCAACGGCCTGCGACACATAGGCATAGGTCTTGGGCGTGGGTTTGAGGACAAGATAGGCAATGAGCAGCACGACAAGGCCAATCGCAATCGACGTCTTCGGGTGATCCTGTATCCAATCGCGCACACGTCCGAACATCGCCACCCCCCGCTCAACTTTCAGGTGTTTTAGCGAACTACGACACCGGCGGCTAGAGGGGCATCGCAAATGCATGGGTGCGTTTGCGATTATCGGCATTTTCGCGCAGGGACGCGGCGAAAGGGGTACAAGCGGTTGGCTATCCAATATGATGTTCTGATCGTGGGCGCGGGGCACGGCGGCGCACAAGTGGCGATTGCACTGCGTCAGCGTGGCTATGTGGGCTCAATTGCCATGGTCGGTGAAGAGCCGGAAATTCCCTATGAGCGACCGCCGCTGTCGAAGGACTATCTGGCCGGCGACAAGGAGTTCGAGCGCATCCTGATCCGGCCCGCGAGCTTCTGGGCCGAACGCGACGTGGCGATGCTGACCGGCGAGCGCGTCGTGACCGTCGATCCCGCCGCGCACAGCGTTATCACCCAAGCGGGCACGACCATCGGCTATGGCAGCCTGATCTGGGCGGCAGGCGGCCATGCGCGGCAGCTGAGCTGTAAAGGGTATGACCTGGCTGGCGTCCATTCGGTGCGATGCCGTGCTGACGTCGACCGGATCATGGGCGAGCTGGCGACGACGACGCGTGTCGCCGTGATTGGTGGGGGCTATATCGGGCTCGAAGCGGCTGCCGTGCTAAGCAAGCTCGGCAAGCACGTGACGGTATTGGAAGCCTTGCCGCGCGTGCTGGCCCGGGTAGCGGGCGAGGAACTGTCGCGCTTCTATGAGGGCGAGCACCGGGCGCATGGCGTTGTGGTACGGCTCGGCACGACGGTCGAAAGCATCGAGGGCGTGGATGGGCTCGCTTCGGGTGTGCGGCTCGCCGACAGCGAGGTCGTGCCGTGCGAAATGGTGATCATCGGCATCGGCATCATCCCGGCTGTCGAACCCTTGCTGGCGGCGGGGGCAGAGGGCGGTAACGGCGTTGCGGTGGATGCGCTGTGCCGGACGACCTTGCCCGATGTCTTCGCCATCGGGGACTGCGCCTTGCATATCAATGCTTTTGCGGCGGGCGCGCAGATCCGGCTGGAATCGGTGCAGAACGCCAATGATATGGCGACGACGGTGGCAAAGGTGCTGACCGGCGAGGAGGTGCCCTATCATGCCGTCCCGTGGTTCTGGTCGAACCAGTACGACCTGAAACTGCAGACCGTTGGCCTTTCGACAGGGTTCGACCGGGCCATCGTGCGCGGCGATATGGCCAAGCGCAGTTTCTCAGTCGTTTACATGCGGGACGGGGCCGTGATCGCGCTCGATTGCGTCAATGCGATCAAGGACTATGTGCAGGGCAAAGCGCTCGTCGTGAATGCGACGCGCGCCGATCCCGTTCTGCTTGCCGATGCGAGCATCCCGCTCAAGACATCCGTGGAGCCGCAATGACCGAACAAGCCCTGCGCGACGATTTCAGGCAGGCAATGCGGCGGCTGGCGACGACGGTCGCAATCGTAACGACCGGCAGTGGCGATACCTATGCCGGGATGGCCGCGACGGCGGTGATGTCAGTCACGGCCGACCCGCCAACGCTGGTCGTCGCTGTCAATCGAACCGCCAGCATGGCGCCTCTATTGGGCGAACACGGCTGGTTCTGCGTCAACCTGCTCGCCGAACGGCACCAGAATCTGGTGGCCATCTTCGGCGGCAAGAAAAGCGGACAGGCACGTTTCGAGGACGGTGACTGGACGTTCAGCGCCGAGATGCCGCCGGTGCTTGCCGATGCCGCGGCAAGTCTAGTGTGCCAAACGTCGGGTCGTTTCGATGTCGGCACGCACACTCTGGTGGTCGGTGAAGTCCGCGCCATTGCCAATCATCCGAAGATCGATCCGCTGATCTGGGTCGACGGTCGCGTCGCGTCGGCTGTAACTGCCTGAAATATCTAATCGTTTCGGCGGTGAAACCGAACGCTCCCCCGCGCGTTCTGGCAATCTTAAGGGGAAAGACGATGCACGTTCACCGCGCAATTTGGGCAACGACCTTCCAGCCGCAGGGCTTCAAGATCATCTATCGGTTCGGCACAACCAACTATTGCCCCGGCTGTGGCGGGACGCAGTGGCACGTCGGCCGCAGTTCGGCACAATGCGCGTTTTGCGCCACCGCTGTGCCCTTTGCGGCGCAGCCGGAAACGCACGCCGCCTGAGCGCGCTTGCCGATTGCGGTTTTTGGTGCACAGTCGTCTGAAATCAGGCGAGGTGCCCACATGTTCGAGACGATCACTACCGCTGTCGATGACGGCCTCTTCATTCTGACCCTGCACCGGCCCAACCGGATGAACGCGTTCACGCCGCTGATGATGCGCGAGATGTGCGCGGCGTTCGATGCGGCCGATGCCGACGATGCGGTGCGTGCGGTGATCGTGACCGGCGCGGGCAGGGCGTTTTGCGCCGGGGCTGATCTGGGCAGCGGCGCCGCAACATTCGACTATGCCGCGCGCGGCGGCAAGGACGGCGTCGGCTCGCCCATCCGCGAAGACGGGTCGGTAGACTGGGATCATGAAGGCGTTCGCGACAATGGCGGGCGGCTGACTTTGCGCATTTTCGCTTGCAAGAAACCTGTCATCGGCGCGATCAACGGCGCGGCCGTGGGCATTGGCGCGACGATGCAGCTGCCGATGGATTTCCGGCTGGCAAGCGATACGGCGCGGTTCGGATTCGTGTTCGCGCGACGCGGTATCGTGCCCGAGGCGGCGTCGAGCTGGTTCCTCCCGCGCCTCGTCGGCATTGGGCAGGCGCTTGACTGGTGCTATTCGGGCCGCGTGTTCGATGCGGCGGAAGCGCTGAAGGGCGGGCTGGTGCGCAGCCTGCATGCGCCCGACGATCTGCTGCCCGCCGCGCGCGCGCTGGCGAAGGAACTGACGTCCGAAAGCGCGCCGGTCTCGATCGCGCTGACCCGCCAGATGATGTGGCGGATGATGGGCGCAGCAAGCCCGATGGACGCCCACCGCCTCGACAGCCGCCTCGTCTGGGCCCGCGGCGGCATGGCCGATGCGAAGGAAGGCGTGACGTCGTTTCTCGAGAAGCGTGCGGCGGTCTATTGCGATACTGTGTCGGGCGACCTGCCGCACTTTTCGCCATTGATGGATGACTTGGCGTGGTGAAAGTTGGCCGACGAGTCTGATCCAAAGGTCACTCGAAAGTCAAACCAGAACGATGCAACGCGATGACTTACCGGTGGTCACGAAAGTCACGGTATGTCGCCGAAAAGCACCGATAAACCGTCTTCGGTGTGCGGTGGATTGCTTCGCGGCCCGCGCAACGACGACGGTTGCAAGGTTTGCGCAGGATCGACAGTTTGAAAGAGCGGTGGCGCTGTTGTCGGGACACGGCAGGCGAACCGCACGACCTTGGCAAGTTCAAAGCTTTTTCTTGTTGGCGGCTTGCGCCCCAGAAATAGCCAATGCTGTACTTTCTCATCAGCCCCAAGAGCTGACCGCGCGCCATTTGCTGCGAGCAGGCCACGTCGGTGGCGGTGCATGGAATTGTGAGACGCGAAAGGTTGCGAGTCCGGCGCACATCGAGATCGCATTTTCTAGGCTAAGTCTGGGAAATGGGACGAAGTTAGCGCTCCAAAAATGGGGCGCTTCGGCTCAATTCGCCAGCGTCGAACAGCTTTTGTGCTACAAGTACCGCCGTCGGAGCGTTGACGGCTGTCGCATCCGCACAAACTTCTACTGAAAGCTGCGGGT
>JBMOGG010000049.1:0-18377 GCA_049318505.1 Sphingomonas sp.
CCGCCGCCTTGCTCGAATTCCGCTCGGATGTGGCGACGGGTAGCGGGGTTGCCGTCAATCGCGCCGACGACTTTACGCTGGTGACGTCGGGCCAATGGGCTCGAACGGTGGCGCGCCCGGCGCTCACAGGCGCAGAATCTGCCGATCGTGGCCATGCTCTCCCTGACGCAGAGGATTGCGCCGTCGATAGCTTGCCACCGGCCATTCCGGGCCTCTCGGCCGCGATCGCCCGCCGTCGCCTGCTGTTCTGGCCCATCGTTGCCCATCATGAGTGCCGCAATCACCTGCCGCCGGGCTTGCTCGATGCTGTCATCTTGCAGGAATCGCGCTACACGCCGGATGCGGTCAGCCGCGCTGGTGCGCAGGGCCTGGCCCAGCTCATGCCCGGAACCGCAGCTGCGCTGGGCGTCGGCGATGTCTTCGACCCCGATCGCAATATCGACGGCGGCGCGCGCTATCTCGCCGCGATGCTGGCGCGGTTCGGCTCGGTGCCACTGGGGCTGGCGGCTTACAATGCCGGACCCGGCCGGGTCAGCGCTGCCGGCGGGATCCCCAGCAATCGCGAAACCCCCGGCTATGTGCGCCGCGTCCTCGACTATTGGAATGCTGCAAGCAGGAGCCCGCTCGAAAGCGCCCGCGCGGTGGCCGCGATGCTCGGCTTCAGCGACCCCAGTCGAGACTGAGCGCAAAGGCGCCAACGATGGCCAGCGTCACCGGCGTGCTGAGCAGATAGCTCTTCTGCCAACGCCACCAGACCAAAGGGACGAGCAGCAGCCATGCTTGCCAGCCGCGCGTTGTCTCCCAAATCCGTTCGCGGTGGAGCTGGACCGCGACCCGCGTCACGGCGAGCACGAAGGCGATGGCGCAGCACAGGCTGGTCGCGGCATAGAGCGACATCCAACGACTGAAATCCGCGGCTGTCATCGATCAATACCAAGCGCGATTGGGTCGGTCACCTGCGACCTGGATATCGCCAAGGCCGCGCTGGGTTCTTGCCCGCCGCGTCGATGCTGTCACCGCAGGACATCTTCAAAGCGGATGGTCCGGTCATAGAGCGCGCGGACAACCATCTCGGTGTGTGATCCGACCCGGTAGTGGCGCCGGGCTCTGAGGATCGCCTCGCTGACGCTGGCTTCGCTGACGCCGAGCTTGCGGGCAATCGTCCATTTGGTCTTGCCGCGGGCGAGCAGCAGGATGACCTCGCGGTCGACCGCATCGAGGCCCTCGAACGCATCGTTCGCCTGGACGCTCGCGAGCAGCCGCCGCGCGGCATCGAACCCATAGCTGGCGATGAATTGCGCCGGCGGCAGCAGGCGTTCGTGGATCGGGTTTTCCTCCCGGCTGGCAAAGCTGACCAGCCCCGAGGGCTCGCCGGGAATATGGATCGGTATCGTATAGCCATGGACGAGACCGTGGTCGGCGGCGAGCCCGAGATATGCCCGCTGATCTGCCGACAGTTCAAGGATCGCCTCGAGTTCGCTCCAGCGAAAAGGGCGCGAAACGCGGCCGACAGCGCGCAGGATCGGGCTGTGACGATAGAGAAAGGTATCGGCAAGGAGGTTGATGAAGGCATCCGGGAAATCCTGAATGAGGATGATGGCGCCGTCGGTGAGGCTGCTGTTGCCCTGGATCACGGAAAAGTGATCGAAGCCGAGCCCCTGTTTTGCCGCGATCAGTCTGTGCCGCAGCACATCAAAATCCGGCGCCAATCGCAGGGATTCGATGTGTTGATTGATCTCGCGACAATGCATGGTGCACTCCTCAAGAAAAACACCAATTATTCACCAAAAGATTCATTTAAACGTAAATTCGGTTGACCCTCTCGATAAGATTCCTAACTATAACAACTTAACCGCGAAATCCAAAGAGGTCAGTTTTATCTTGCCGTAACATGTCCTCATAGATCTTGGCACGGCGCGCCTGCCACCGTTGCAAGGCGTCAACCACCATCCGGGCATTGTGGCGGGCAAGACGAACCTCGATGGCCTGCGGCGATTCATCGTGAAGGGCTGCCATGCGTTTCGCGAACTCGGCGAGGAAGTCCTCGAAATAGTGATGGGCATCGGTGCCGAGCAATTCGGGATGACCGAGCTCGGCGAGGATTTGCGCTGTCAGTCGCGCCGCAGGCTTTTGACTGCGACACCGGTTGCTGTCTTTGCGCATGCGGTAGAAGGTCCGCAGACTCACGCCGGCTTCGTTCGCGAGTTCGCGGTTTGACTTAATCACCCGCGGACGCGACGCGACATCGACCGGCCGTTGCCTGGCGTCCGTCGCATCGTCACTGGCGCTTTCCTTCGAGTACGGCATGGCTTCGTAGACTCTTACAGCCAGCCCATCGTATATAATATTATTCAGTCCGATAATCGCCAGGGACAGGCGCGTACCGAGACAGCCAAGGAAGCGACTAGTCGAGTTCGCGGCGGGCGTGGCGCAGCAATCCCAGAATGATCGTCTGTTGCCGGTTGAGCTTTTCGAGGCGCAAGGCTTCGAGCGTCTTGCGGCATTCGTGCAGGAGCCGCAGTTCCTCGGGAATGAAACCAACATGGATCTCGCCGTCGGCCTTGAACGTCATCTTGTCGTATAATTTCAATAATATGGCGATCTTTATACGGTCGTCGTCGAGGATCTGGTCGAAGCCGGCGACAGCGGCGGTCCGCGCCGTGACGAGCCGCTGCTGCTTGATCGACACGCGATTGATAGCAGCGCTCGCAACCTCGATCAGCGCCGGGCATTTGGGCAGCTTGACGATCGTCCAACGATGTTTGGGTTCGGCCATCCCGCGATGTTCTCCATCGATTGCCCGGCATATTTCGCGATTTTGCTGATTCGGTGCGTCATTGTGGCACAGATTGGTGCCAGAGTTGGCATTAAACTGTGTCAAACCTGGCAGCAATCAGATTTTTAAGTAATAATATTACTTATTTGCGTCATATCAATTCCGATAATTCGGCCATTTGCCGTGGCTTTGGTGATTGGTTTTGCGACACCCCCGCTCGTTCGGGATGCTTCTAGGTGCGGCCGTTTGGGTCGCGCTTTTGAAGGAGCAGCAATGTCATGACTATCTCAACCCTGCCGCGCCGCGCGCTCGGCAAGATCAGCGATGTCGCCATCGTCGGCGCCATCGCGGCCCTGGGGGCGGTTGCCGCCATGGCTGGTGCCGATGCCAACCGCGTCGAGATCACGGTTGCCTCCATACCAGCGCTGCTCGCCATGAAGGGGCATGCCCTCGTCGGACGGCTGAAGCGCAAGGACGCCTACGACATCTACTATTGCGTCCGGAATTATCCCGGTGGCCCCGAAGCCTTGGCGGAGGACTGCCGACCTTTGCTGGAACGCTCGAGTGCGGCGAAGGGCTATGCCAAGATTGCCTCTAAGTTTCGCGATGACGAAGACTATGGTCCGACCTGCGTTCGGGAATTCGTCGAGGGCACCGGTAACCTCGACGACCGCACGCCAGCACAGTGGCAGACCGACGCCTTTGGGCAGGTTCGGGCCTTTCTCGACGCCCTTGGTCTCTGAACGTCGCGCCGATTTGCGGCCTAGGTGGGAGGCAAAGCGGCTGTGGCAGGCGGTGCAGGCAAGGCCGGCGCGGACCCCGTAGCAGCGTCGAGTTCGGCGTCGGTGTAGTCGGCAGATCCCGACTGGATGGCGGCTATTGCCTTCGCATAGGCATGGGCCGGAATCGCGAGCGCGTCGCCCTGTACAGCCGCAACCTCGTCCGTGAGTTCGGTCAGCCGTTTGCGAAGCGCGTCCACGTCCATGGTGCCAACGTCGATCTGCGCAAACTGTCGAATCTTGCGCCTCAGTTTTGAATACGCGACGCCAGCACGCTGATGCTGCGCTGCACGCTCCGATGGATTTAGGAAGGTCATCAGGGCGGTGATTGCTGCACCCGTCAGCGCCAGCAAGCCAGCAAACACTGGGGGCGCCGACGCCAAGATCGTCGCGCCAGCCGCCGCGCCGATCAGTGCGGCCGGAACGCCCAGCCAATAATTGCGGCTCTTCCACGCGCTTGCCGCCGCGAAGTGGCCCTTTTCGGAATAGAGCACGTCCACCGCCAGCCGGCGCGCCTCGTATAGCAACGCTGCCTTGGTCCCGGCGAGGTCGGTCGTCATGCTGCAGTTCCGATTGCCCATCCAAATAGGGATTTCCATTCCTGTGTCGCCAGCCAGTCGAAACTGTACCTCTCATGCTCACAGGCGCGGACCGCCGTTGCATGCGCGACACGCGCTCGCGGCAACCATTGATTGCCGACCCAAACCCAGGTTTCTGTTCCAGGCATGGCAGCATTCCGACCGGCATTTTCGACAAGGAAGGCGAAGAAATCCCGCATCATCCAGTCGTGATACCAATGATCATGCTTATACGGCCAGTTTTCGAGGAACGCGATCGCCATGCGCTCGAGAATGAAGGATTTGATCGGGACCGAGCAGTGCCGCTGCCACTGCTTGGCCATGCGGATCAATCGACGCGTGGCGCCGCCCATGGCGGCATCCGAGGCGTCTAGTGCGGCAATTTCTGCGTGCGGATGGGACTCCCGAAAGGAGCCGCCATCCTTAGTATCGCAGATCAGGAGCCTGCCATTGTCGAGCGCAAAGGCCGGCACGACCTCGACCGGCAAGCTGGCAAAGCGAACCACGACGACTTGTCCGTCGCCGCGCATCTCCGACTGCGGATAGGTTTGCGCGAGTACCCCGCGCACCTCCTGCAGCAGTTGGGACTGCTTATTTCCGAGCCGACCTTCGTAGCGATAATAGACCTGCACCGGCAGCACGAAGATGATGTCGATGTCCCGCGGCGGTCGAACCCGCAGCATCTTTCCCCAAGATCCGGTCAACATCGAGTTCGAGACCTCGTCGCTCACACCGTAATAATTTCTGTTCAACGCCGCGCGGACGCCCGCCTGCTTTCGCAATCCGTCATCGATTTGAGCCTGAGTCACATCGAGGTTCTCGACAAAGTCGCGAAAGCGCTGATCGACATAAGCCCATTGTCCTGCCGCCGGGGTAAGCGGAGCGAAGTCCATGAGGGCGTTGCTCACGCCCATCGCTGCATTGGGACGTGGGTCACGCTCTCGCGGGGACTGGGATCTTCGGGACGGTCTGTCATTCCGAAGCGATAGCGAATTTCGCGACACAAAGCGAGAACGTTGCCCTTGACACCCGTTGCAGTCCGCCGCGCATCGCGGGCGTTCAAGCGTCCTTCAAACGCCGTCGTTAGGAATGGTGAATGAGCGGCAGCTATCGTAAAGTGATTAGGACAGCCTGAGCGGCCACACATGGGGCTTAGCAGCCCTGGTGCGCTGACGGCAGGAGTCGACCCAATTTTCGCCGTTCGCTGCCTCGCCCTCGGACGACCGCTTCGGAGAATTCCCGACGTTCGAATCAGCCTGCTGGAGTTGAACTCAGGAGTCGACTCCGCTGGCGAAGCCGACGCTGTTCACGTCGCGACGGGTGGAAATTCCAAAGGCCATGATATCCGACAGGGCATCGGCGATCGCGACGCTTGCCGTCACATCGGCCGCGTCCCGCCACTTGGGCAACCAGAAAAAGGCCCCCGCCGCCACTTCGGCGACCGCCGCCGCGTCGCAGGGCCGGCAACTACCCTCGGCAATGCCTGCTTCGATCATCGCAGCCGTAGATCGCCATAACCGGCGGGCGCGCGCGATGAAACGGTCGTGCGCGGGCGCGGGCAGGCTGCCATAGCCGGGCTGCAGCAGCATCGGCGAAACCGTGCCGGCCTGGGCCTGGCTGTTCAGATGATGGACGGTCATCGCGCGGGCAAAGCCGCTGCCGCTGCGGGCCGAGCTTGTCTCCATGTAGCTTTCGTAAAGGTTGAAGGCGCGTTCAAGGCACCGTTCGACCAGCACCGGCTTGTCGGCGAAATAGTGGTAGATCGCGCCCTTGGTCGCCCCGACGCTGGCGCCGATCTCGTCCATCGACACGCCTTCGACGCCGCGGCGGTTGAACAGCCGCGATGCCGCTGCGATCAACTGTTCCGCCTTGGCATCCGCCGCCGCCTGGCGATCAAAGGCATTGAACGCGTGCGGCAACAGCGTCGGAAAATCGGGCAGGCGAACGCCGGGCGCGGCAAGCCCCCGCGTCAAAAGGTCGTGCATCGCGGCGGCCGACCGGCGCCGTGTCGCCGGTCCATCGCGGTGGGCCAGCCACGCGGCCGACAATTGCGCCCAGGATAACATCCCCGCCAGCACCTGCGCGATCAGTTCGGCATCGCCCTGGCGAAACACGCCATCGGCCATCCCCGCGGTCACGATCGCCGCCAGCCCGTCGATCTGCCTGCCGCGCAGAGTGAGAATGATGCCGCGCTGGGGTTCGGGCAACATGTCATGGTCGCTCAGCACCGCGCGTGCCGGCAGACCGCCGGCGAGCTGCAAGGCAATGAAGTGCCGCAAGCGCTCGCTGGCATCCTGGCTCGCCTCATGCGCCTCGGCGAGATCGGCGAGCGCCACCTCGCAGGTGTGGCGATAGCATTCGAAGACCAGCTCGATCCGCTCGGTGACATAATAATAGAGCGCATTGCGCGACAGCCCGATCCGCGCCGCGATATCGTTGAGGTTGATCGCCCCCGCCCCCATCGCATTGATTGTCTGCGCCGCCGCCGTCAGCAGCGCGGCGCGCTTTTCCACATGCCGCGATGATCGGCGGATGCCTGATTTTGGCGGGTCCATGCCGGCTTTTCTAGAACAACGGCAGTCCGTCCGCAACGTCCGCTGACATACCGGATTGTCGAAAACGGTTGACGACCGGAAATTTACGTGATGTTCTGTAAACCTACCCGAACGTCCAAGTTTTGGGAGACGCCGGCAAGTCGCCGGCCGCATTTCAGTGGGGACCGATGATGCGCCGCTTTTCGAATCCAGCTTCGCGCCAAGCCATCGGTACGGCGCTGGCGGCCGCCTTGATGCTTGGCACTGCCGGCACCGCGCGAGCCGCCGAAAACGCCGCCGACACCACCGGCGACGATTCCGAAATCATCGTAACCGCCCAGCGCCGGGCCCAGACCGCCAACAGTGTCGGCATCACCTTGAGCGTGACAACCGCCGAAGCCATTCGCGCCCGGCGGATAACCGAGGTTGCCAACCTGCCGCAGCTCAGCCCGAACGTCGCGGTCAAGGAAAACATCCCCGGCCTGGTGCCGGTCATCACCATCCGCGGCGTCGGCCTGAATGATTTCAGCGCCACCAACAGCCCCAGCGCCGGGGTCTATGTCGATGACGTCTATCTCGGCTCGCTGGCGCTGATGGACTTCAATTTCTTCGATCTCGAGCGCCTCGAAATCCTCAAGGGCCCGCAGGGCACGCTGTATGGCCGCAACGCGACGGCGGGTGCGATCAACGTGATCTCGGCGCCGCCCAAGCTGGGGGTGACCGAGGGCCGGATCGCCGGATCATTCGGCAATTATCTCGCCGGCGATGTGGAAGGCACCGTCAACCTGCCGCTGGGCGATACGCTGGCGCTGCGGCTGTCGGCGAAGGGCCTGTGGCAGGGCGACGGATTTTTCTACGACACGCTGCGCGACCGCAACCTTGGCCGCCGCGCCGACCTGGTCGGGCGTGCCCAGTTGTTATGGCAGCCCGACGATGTCTGGAAGGTCACCCTGAAGGTCGAAGGCCAGCACACCCGTTCGCAACTGGGCGCCCCGGAGTTTTTCGGCGCCATCCGCGGTCCGGGCACTCCGGCCAGCGCCGAATGCCCCGGCAGCCAGAGCTGCATCAACTTCCTCGGCTACAGCGATACCGACGGCGATCCGTTCCGCGGCGCCTGGTCGTACGACCCCAGCTTCCACGCCAACAAGATCGCCGTCACCGGCCGGATCGAGGCCCGGCTCGGCGAGGTGCAGCTGACCTCGATCACCAGCTACATCGATTTCAACCGGACCTGGGGCGTCGATACCGATGCCAGCCCGATGGCCATTCTCGATTTCATCACCAAGGATGATGTGAAGCAGTTCAGCCAGGAACTGCGTGCGTCGGGAACGACGGGCCAGCTGACCTGGATCGTCGGGGCGTCGTTCCTGAAGGATCACATTGTCACCAGCTATGACGGCAATTTGCCGGCACTGCTCAACACCACGACCTTCACCTCGTCCGACCAGCATACCGACGCCTATGCGGTTTTCGCCGATCTCGACTGGCAGATCACGCCGACGCTCAGCCTGCTGGCCGGCGGGCGCTATACCTATGAGGAGCGTCGCAACATCGGCAGCACGATCGATCTGGTCTCGCTGCCGCCGGCGAGCTTCCTGTCGTTCGCGCCCTTTGGCGCGCCGCCGGTCACGCTGGCGGCCGTCGATGACGAGATAACCGACAACCAATGGTCGTGGAAGGTCGGGCTCAACTGGAAGCCGAGCGAGGTGACGCTGGTCTATGGCAGCATCACCAAGGGCGTGAAGAGCGGCGGCTTCTTCGCCGGCGTCGCCACCAATTCGGGGCAACTCATTCCCTATCGCCCCGAATCGCTGATCGCCTATGAAGTCGGCCTCAAGCAGCGCTTCCCCGATGCCGGGCTCAACCTCACCGCCTCGTCCTTTTACTATGATTATTCCGATGTGCAGACCTTCATCCGCGATACGGTCGGCGGCCTGCCGATCCAGCGCCTTGGCAATGTCGACAATGCCAAGATCTACGGCGCCGATATCGACCTTGCCTGGACAGCGCTGACGGGCCTCGATCTCAACCTTGGTATCGGTCTCCTGCACTCCGAACTCGGGGGGTTCGCGACCTCGAACGGCGATGTCCCCAAGGGCAATCGCCTTCCCGATGCACCGGAGTTCAGTGCCAATTTCGGCGCCTCCTATACCTTCGATCTCAGCGATAGCCTGGCGCTGCGGTTCCAGACCGATGCCCGCTATTCGGGCTTTGCCTTCAAGGACGCGATCAACGATCCGGTCATCGCCGCCGAGGCGTTCTGGGTCGTCAACGGCCGGATCGCGCTCCTCAATCAGGACCGCTGGGAATTTGCGGTTTGGGCGAAGAACCTGTTCGACGAGCGCTATGTCACGCAGGGCATCAACCAGAGCGCCCTCGGCAACGGCTTCCGCGTCTATGGCGCGCCGCGGACCTTCGGCGTCAGCGCCACACTGAACTTCCGTTGAGGGGCAGCGGCATGTCAACGTCCGTACAAGGCGCCGTCGCGTCCGGCTATGAAGGCGTCGCCGATGTCTTTGCCGCCAATTTTGTCGCACCCGGCGAGGTCGGTGCGGCGCTGGCGGTGATGGTTGATGGCGTGATGGTCGCCGACCTGTGGGGCGGATATCGCGATAGCGAGCAAACCCTACCCTGGCAGCAGGACACGATGGCCAATATCTGGTCGACGACCAAGGGTGTCACCGCGCTGTGTTTTGCAATGATCGCCGATCGCGGCCTGATCGATTATGATCGACCGGTGGCTGATTATTGGCCCGAGTTTGCCGTCAACGGCAAGAGCGCGATTACCGTCGGGATGCTGCTGTCACACCAGGCGGGTATCACCGGTTTTGTCGGCCCGGCGGTTGCCGAGGATTATTTTGATTTCGAAGCGGCAGCCGATCGACTGGCAGCGCAGGCGCCGCTGTTTCCGCCCGGCTCAACCTCCGGATACCACGCGATCAGCATCGGCCCACTTGCCAATGGCCTGTTCCGCCGCGTTACCGGCCACAGCCTCGGCGCCTTTGTCGCCGATGAATTTGCCGGGCAGCGCGGGCTTGAAATTGCGATTGGACTGCCCGCCGAATGGACCGGGCGCGGCGCGGAAATGATTGCGCCCCCCGAACTGAGCAGCACGGCCAGCACCGGGATGCCGGCCGAGCTCAGCCCCGCGCAGTTTGCGGCGCTGGCAAACCCGCCGGTCGACCCCAATGCGCCCAATTCTGCGGGTTGGCGGGCAGCCGAAATCCCTTCGGCAAATGGCTTTGCGACGGCGCGCGCCCTTGCCAGCCTGTATGGCGCACTTGCCTTCGACCGGGTCTGTGCCGGCCGGTTGCTGCTGGGTGCACCGGCACTCGCGGCCGCGACGCGAGAGCGCATCGTCGGCATGGACGCTGTGCTGCCGATCCCGGCGCGGTGGGGAGCCGGCTTTCTCCTCAACAATGACGATCTTTACGGCCCTTCATCGGCAGCCTTCGGCCACAGCGGCTGGGGCGGATCCTTTGCCATGGGCGATCCCGCGACCGGGGTCGGTATCGGTTATGTGATGAATCGCATGGGCACCGACATTGTGGGCGACCCGCGCGACCAGGCGATCATTGCCGCAGTCTACGCCGCCAGCCCAGTATCAACGCGACTTCGAACATAGCTGATCGGCGTCAACGTAACCGCACCTCAGCGGCACGAGACCGCCTGCATCGAGCCTCAGCCTGAGCTCCAGCCGGTTTCGTCGCCACCGGGATCAGGTGTTTTGTGGAACCGGAGGGTCCGCGCGAATGTCGGTTCCCGGCACAAGCTGTCGTTCAGCAACCCGGCCGGAACAGCGGGAAAGTCCCAGTTCACGACTTTCCGATGGCCCATCTACGCGCCCTGAGCCGCCGGTCGATCCACATGAGCACGCGTCCGCTTTCGGGAGCCGCAGCGGGGGCGACGAATCTCCGGGGCTGGGTCTTTGCGGCTCTCGCACGTCGGCGGTAAAAATCCACCCATTCTAAACTATCTCGAGGCCACCGCCCAACGGCCGCTTGCGCTCGGACGGCTTAGTTTCCCTCAAGGCTCCCGTCTGCAGGGCGCCCAGATCGCTCCGTTCTGTAGCGCTAAGGACGATCCCAGCATCTGGCCGCCTGCTTTCAGCCTCATGACAGCGCTTACAGGCAATTGCCTTCCGCCGTTGATCACGCCCAACCTGCGACCTAATTTGTGCGGCGATCGCGTAGCAAGTCGCTAACATGCGGCGGTCTGCCCAGAATGTTGATCGCACGGTCACGCTCTACAGAGCCGCCAAGCGGACGGGGCGCAACCTGGTTGTCGATCTGTACGCGGCAGACGTCCTCGCTCGTGTCGCGCTCGGCTCGGGCGTTCCCCACATTTCGGCCGACTTCAACCGATTGAAGGTGTTGATCACGCCGGGTGGGAAGCGAATGTACGCACGCCAGCAGCGAGATGATTCCGTTCAGCCGATGGCGACGAGCGGGGCAGGGGTTTCGGGGGCGAGGATAGCCGGAGAATCCGCGAGCATCATGCTGCGCGATTCGATGCTCCGCGACCTCGAAAAGGGTGGCCTCGGCTTTCGGGACTGCGATGCCCATGTGTTTTCGAACTGGAGTGGATACCTCGAATTGAGCGACCCCAAAACGGCTTAGGCGAAGGCGACGGCCGCTGGTGCGCGAACTGAGAAGCTGCACACCAGCGGCCATGCCTCGGCATCGGCGTTGTCCAGCCTCGCGCTTGCATTGGCACCGGCCCACCTCGTCCCAGCTCATGACGTACGCTGGGACACCCCCGGGATAACGCTGCCCCCCGTTGGTCGGTTGAGGGACGGCGAGCTATGGCCAATTCCTGCGAAAGCGCCCCGCTAAGCCTCGCTCGTCAACCGATTGGTGGCAAAACCGGGCCAGCAGCACCGATGTGGCGGCACAATCTCGAATCGCCTATCCTGTGCGCAAGGGGGCAGCCATGACTCGGATCGCACGGAGCCTGGTAGAGCTGCGCAAACGGGTCCGCAACCAGCCGGTCGGTCCGACTCTCCTCGTGGTTGCGCTGCCGCTGTTGATCGCCTTGGCCAGCTACACTGCTTTCTATTTCGCAAGAGACGTGAAGTTCATCGGCAACAATGCCGACCAGGCAATGGGCGCCCGGATGAACCTGCTCGCCGACAGTTATCGACCCCGCCCAGGTGCCAGATCAATCCTGTTTCTCGACTTTGATGACGAGACGTCAAGGCGACTGGGTGATCCGGTTCTGGTCCCGGCGAATGCCACCGGTCGAGCTCTGGCCAGGATTGCGCCGATGAAACCATGGGCGGTGTTCGTTGATCTCGATCTCGCGTCGGTCGAAGACCCTGACGATATCGCCGGTCTGCGCAACGGCATATCCGAACTCATTCGATCGGGCGCCGTGGTACTGCTGGGACGCGAAACGATTCCGGCCTCCGAAAATTCCAGCGAGGTCCGGCTGCGTCCGTCAAAGCTCGACAGATTCGTGGCCGACACCAACGGCGTATTGTGGGTCAGTGTTGCCTACAGTGCAGGCGACGACGGTATCGTCAGGACCATATTGCCGGTGCAAACTGTTCAGGCGGAGGCCCGGCTTCTGGTTTTGCCATCGATGCCGCTGGTTCTCAAGCTGCTTGCGATGGATGGCAACAGTCAGCGCCTTGAGCAGATGGTGGAGTTGGGGATCACGAACCGGTCTAACTGCGCCGCTTCCGATCCGGCAATGCTTTCTTTTTGTACCGCCACTGGCGTTTTTCAGATTGACCCCCGATCGCCGGTGACCGTCGATTACAGTTTTCGCTGGCGCCGCGCGCCGGCAAGCCACTATCGCATTGCCAACAGCCTTGGATCGGCGCCGCAGATCATGCGGGTTCCGATGTACCCGTTGCTCGCCAATGCCGAGCTTGATCCAAGCTTGTTCCGCAATGCTCTGGTCATCGTCGGCGCCACCGCCGAGCGTCGCGATATCCGCGCGACGCCGATCGATACGATGCCAGGTGCCTTCATTCTGGCCAATGCAGCGCGCGACTGGCTGGAGCTGGGGCCGCACCGCAGTTCGTATGTTACGGGACTCGTGCTGATATTGTGCGCAACACTTTTGTTGACGATACTGACATGGCTGCTGTTGAGCTCGATGCCCAAAAAATGGAGTCGTCGCCTGCGTGGCAAGCTGGCAGCCATCCTCACTGCAGTACTTTGGCTGCTTTTTCTTGCACTTGGTAATCCTGTCGCTTCCATCGGGCTGATTTTGACAGCGTTCCTCGTGGTGAGTGCAGTATGCTTTTGTCATGAACTCGGAGAGCGGCTAAAGTTGCCAGCCGAGAGACATGGCTAGGAACCTCCGGGATGCGACACCGCATTGCTTCAAGAGCCGTTGTCCTTGCCGTTGTCGCCGTTGTCGCGATCACCGAGGCGCCGGCAGAAGCCGCTGATTGCGTCGAGCTTCCCGCCGGGGCAGTGGTCGATTTTGCCGGTCCATCGCGAAACTATGAGCTGCTCCGAAACCGTCAGCGCCTGACGATCGCGTTTTATTCGGAGCTGCGGGGCGGCGATCAGTTGCGTCTGTTGCTGCCCGGAAGCATTAGCATTCAACCTGCCACAGGGCCGGCGCAGGCGGCGACCAAGGTCGGGCAATGGTTCTGCATCCGGTCGGGCCCGCCGGTTACCTGGGTCAACAACACTGTGCGCACCGTCGGTAACCTCCTGACCGCTGCCCGCGATGGTGTCGGCTCACTGATTTCGCGCGGTGACGGTGATCTCGTGCTGACGCCGACGGTGCTGGCAGACGGTACTGCACGTGTCGGCGGCGGATCGCGTTACCTCGCATTTGCCTGGCGGGGCGGGGCGGCTCCGTTTTCACTCGAGCTGGGCCAGGCCGGCAGCGCTCCGCTCGTCCTGGAAGCCGACATAAACGCGCGGATGCTACGACTGCGCGAACCACGCCGCCTCGTCGCAGGCCGCTATCAGCTGCGCGTGAAAGATGCGCTGGGCTCCGTCGTGAAGGGCGAGTTTACTGTTACGGAAACCCGACCCGACAACCCCTCAAGTGCGGCGGAGGCGATGGCAACCGCCGGACGATTGCTTTCGCAAGGCCCGGCCTACGCCTATGATGCGTTTCTCGTTGTCAGCCCGTTCCGGGCCCAGAGCGAATCAGCGTCAGAACTCATGGATCTTGTCATCAGCTCGCAATGACTGGGGTCCTAACGTGCCGGCCATGGTGCCCGGGTTGGCTCGTTGTGTTTTGGACCACAGATTGCAGAACCGGGTTTAAATCGAGCAACACAATGAGGTGTGGGTTTCTTCTTTTAATATAAATATAGCATAAAACGAAGAAGAATCTGTCGTAAACAATATAAAACAAATATACAACGGTAGACCAAATAGTTATAATGATGTGAACATGTCAGTTCTATTTACAGCGATTGGTTAGTTTTCTGTCGCCACCATTCTGATTAGGCTATATCTAATTTTTTCATCCGGCGTGCTGAGCCGTCAGCACATCGGCGACTACGTAATGATCTCCAAGTGTTTGATTTCCACAATCAGCAATGGTTACTGCCGGATACAAAATCGCGCTTTGGCTGTCCCGGAGGTTGGCAAGCGCGATAACTACTGGAGACAGCATGGGCATTCAACCGACAAGTCCGGTGAAATGATTGGCGAGCCAAAGACATATCGACGCGCGATATCGATCATTTGCCTGATTGCCGTTGTTTGTGGGCCTGCACAGGCCCAGGCGCCAATCCAGTTGAACGGCTCGCCGTCGTCGGGTCAGGTTCTGAGCCAGTCGCAGTGCGAGGGGCTTGCACAGCCGCCGAACTACACCGCGCGGGGCGATCTGCTTTCTGACGCATTCTTTCTGGCGCCGGCTGTCCGTGCACTGACGCCCGAGATCATTGCCGCTGAACAAAGAACGGCAAGCGCGCTGACGGATGCAATGTCCAGAGGCAACAAGTTTCAATGGGCTGCCGCGGCCAAGGCACAGTTTGATCTGTTGCTCGGCGTATTCGGTTCCAGTCACCCCACGACGCTGAAGAGCCAGTCAAATATGGCATTCGTTGCCGGATTGATCGGCGATCGCGTCACCGCCGAGCGATTGTTGCCTAGCGCCTACAACGGCCTGCTGACCAGGCTCGGTCCGGCCAGCACGGATACGAGGATCGCGCAGTTTAACTACCAGCTCTATCTGGTCCGGGCAGGGCGCTGCAGTGAGGCGCGAAAACTCAAGAACGACTTTGACGCGCGACTGTCGCAGTGGGAGGCTGCGCCGCGCGAAACGTTGACCGAAGCCGAGGCGCGGCAATGCTCTGTCATCCTTGCGCGCGGCGCCCCCTTGCCGCGTCAACTGGTCCGCTCGGCGCTGGTACGCTCGATGGTGAAAGGCAACCCGGCATTGTCGACGCGGCTGCCAACAGGGGCAGCTGCTGACGACATCGTAAAGCGGACAGGGGAACTCACCGCTGTCGGGGAAACGCTGCAGACTCTGCCAGGGCTCGAGCGCGACACCCGCAAGCTGCTTGCCGACGCGAAGGCCGTCTTTGGCGAATCGACCGAGCCCTATGCGCTGATCGAGGTTTATCTGGGATCGATCCTCGAGGATCAGGGAAGGGCGTCCGAGGCCGTTGGCCTGCTCAGCCACAGTTTTCTGGTGCTGGCAGGCCTTGGCAGCGGCAAGGTCGATGACGCCTATTTTTTCCTCATCCGGGCGCTGATCGCGTCGTCACGCTGCGGCGATGCCCTGGCACTCACCAAGGGGACGTTGCCCAGTGAAGCATCGGCGTTGCTCAAGCCCGCCAGCAGCATGGCGACGTCCGTCGCCACCCCTCTCACCTTCGACAATATGCCGCTTGGGCAGCTCAAGGAACTGCTGAACGCGGGCAGAACCGCAGAAGCAGTAACGCTCGGCCGAGAGACCACCAGCCGGGCCCGAGAAAGCGGCTCTCCTACGTTGCAGGCGCTCGCCAACATGCTGCTCGGCGCCGCGCTCGAGGCCGATGGTCGCCTTGGCGAGGCCGAACAATTGCTGCGCCAGCCTACGCTTGATGTCGCAACCGGCTGGCAGGAATCGGGCCAAGGCTATCAGGTACTGGGTCTTCTCGAGCTCCAGCGCGGCGCGTTCGACAGCGCTGCCAGAATCTTCCGTCCGATTGCCGAGAAGATGGTTGCGGCAGGTAACCCGGCCGGAACCGAGAGTGTGAACCTGCTGACGGGTGCGTTGATCGGGGCAGGCCGGCTCGGCGAAGCCGAGAGCTGGGCGGGCAAGGCCATCACGCTCGCCGGCACCCAACCGGAAAATGCCCTGATAGCGGCGCGCGCGTTTGACATCCTTGGCGACATCAGTGCCGCCAGCGACGATTACGCCCGGGCGGAAACCGCCTACGCGAGCGGCATCCGGCAAATCGACGCACAGGCTGGCGCGCGATTTCGGCAAGGCGCGGGGCTGCGTTCTGTCATGCGCTACAAGCGCGCTGTCATGCTTGAAGGGCTTGGCCGGCACGGCGAGGCCGTTTCGGAGAGCCGCGGCGCTGTGCAGAAATCCCCGGCCTCCGCCTCTTTGACGCCTGCTCAGAAATCGATCCAGCAGATGCGCATTGCGCACGTCGAGCTGATCGGCGGTCAGTATGCATCGGCAGTGCAGAGGTTGCGCCCGCTCTGTTCGGGTCTGGGAGGCCTCGCAGCAGGCGACTTGCTGCAATCCACAATCGAAAGCGACTGTGCCACACTCCTTGCCCTGGGGCTGAATGGCGTTGCGGTATCCGGAGGTGCGCGCGCCGCCGGGTTCAATGAAGCCTTTGTCGTCGCGCAGCGTTCCGAAGTTTCGCGGGCAGGAGCGGCAATTGCACGCGCCGGGGCAAGGCGGACCCTGGCTGGCGATGGCGCGGCGCTGGTTGACCGGTATGAGGCAGCGCTGGCCCGGCGCACGGCGATCGACAGGGCAATTGCTGCGGCTTCGGGGGGCGGAGATACGGCCGCGCTGCGCGCCCTCGGCGACCGCCGCGCCGAAGAAGACCGCATCGCTGCGGAGGCCATGGCGGAAATCAGCCGCCGCTATCCGCGCTATTGGGACCTCGTCCGCCCAGCACCGGTGCCGGCAACCGAGTTCCAGCGTCCATCGTCTAGCCTGCTGCGCCCCGACGAGGCACTCCTCATCTGGATGATCCCGCGAGGGCCGGAGAAGGGGCTGGCTTTTGCGGTCAGTCGCGATCGGGCCGGCTGGGCAGAGATCGCGCTGTCCGGCGCTGAAATCAAGAATCGCGTCATGAAACTCCGTGCAGCGATTGCTGCAAGCCGTAGCGCGCCCGCTGGCGCGGGGCGTGATACAAAGGGCGCCGGCTTCGATCGCCAGGCTGCATATGAACTTTATCAGGCGCTGCTTGGCAGTCCGGCAATTCAGGCGGTTATTTCCGACAAGCCATCGCTCATCATCGCGCCCGCGGGGCCGATGACGAGCCTGCCTCCGGCAGTTCTGGTGACAAAGCCGCCCGCTGGCGGCACCAGGGCAGACGCCGATCCCGAGACGTTGCGGGCGACTCCGTGGTTGCTGCGGTCAAAGGCCCTGACAGTGGTGCCGTCGGCTGCTTCGCTCAAGACCTTGCGGGAAACGCCGACAACGGCCTCGAATCGCCCGCGAGACGCGCTCCTGGCGTTTGCTGACCCTGATTTCGGTGGTCGGGACGGGCAGAAGGTTCCGGTCCCGGTCGCTGTGCGGGGGTTCGCTGATTATTATGACGATGAGGTGCCGCTTGCCGATGCGATCAGGTCATTGCCGCGCCTGCCCGGAACCCTGATTGAAGCTGAAGCTCTGCGTCGGACAGTTGGCGGCCGAGCCCAGGATATCCTCGGCGGTCGCGCCGCAACAAAAGCCGCTTTGTTTGAGCGAAGCAACGACGGCCGCCTTGCCAATGTCCGTGTGGTCGACTTTGCCACCCATGGGCTTGTGGCAGGCGAAATGCGGGGCCTGGCAGAACCGGCGCTGGTACTCGCTGCCGGTAAAAAGCCGGAAGACTCGCTGCTAACGGCTTCGGAGGCCGCGGGGCTTCGCTTCAATGCCGACTGGGTGCTGCTGTCGGCATGCAGCACGGCGAGCGCTGACTATCCCGGCGCCGGCGGCCTGTCGGGTCTCGCGCGCGCGTTTTTCTTCGCCGGAGCCAGGTCATTGCTTGTGTCGCACTGGCGCATCCGTGACGACATCGCTGCCAGATTGGTACCTACTGTTATACGGGCGCAGTATGCCAGCGGCCTGGGGCGGGCCGAAGCGCTGCAGCAGGCATCGCTCGCCGTTCTCGACGACCCCAGGCTCGATGCCGCGGATCCGGCTGCCTGGGCGCCCTTTGTGTTGGTCGGGGTGCCAGAACGCTAGTTGTGCGGTTCAAGCTCCGGCATCTTGTCAATTCGATTGCAATTACTGCGCATGGCGCCGCCAGCGCAAT
The DNA here is from genome assembly GCA_049318505.1 of Sphingomonas sp. GTDB lineage: Bacteria > Pseudomonadota > Alphaproteobacteria > Sphingomonadales > Sphingomonadaceae > Sphingomonas_O. The sequence goes on from JBMOGG010000049.1 coordinate 18,069, forward strand.
CAGATCGGCTGGACCCCGGTTGCGCCGGGGCAGCCTCCCTGGAGTTTGCCAGCCTCCCAAGCACCCGGGCGCCATGAGAACGCTCGACCCTGTTATGACGGGTAGTGGGCGCGGAGAACGTCATCGGGGTTCGATGCTCCCGCGGATGACACCTGCCGGCATCGCGGCAGTCCGGTTTCCGGAATGAGGCGCACCAGAGCGGCGCTGGCGGTTGCGCCAGCGCCGCTCCTTCGCTCCGCATAAGCGCTGAACTATTGTAAGCGATGTGCCGAGGCCCTTCAGGGCTTGAAGTTCCACGGCATGAGATGA
>JBMOGG010000050.1:0-17953 GCA_049318505.1 Sphingomonas sp.
TTCATTTTTTCTCTTTCTAAAGGATTCGATTAGCCATGAGCCCCCTCGAATTCTACCGCACTCAGGCGACCAAGGCCGCCACCGATGCCGCCGCTGCCACCCTCGACAATGTCCGTGACCGCTGTCTGCGCGCCGCTGCTGCATGGGACGTAATGGCCGAGCGCATCGAACGCACCGAAGAAATGCGCGCCGGACGCCCGGGCAGCCGTTGACCCCAGTTCTGATTGTCGCTCTTTTTTCGTACGGGAGCGAGGAACGATGATGACCGTCAGGCACTGCGCTAAGACGAGCTACTGACAGAGACCCACATAAATCGTTGCGCGGCGCATTCTGGCTTGCCAGTCTGTCGACTATGGCGACGATAGCGTTTCTGATTGCAACGGCAAGCGTAGCGGCAGCGCCCGCCGCGACAGCACGCGTCGAATTCGATGCGCAGCGGATCGTAAGGGGCACGGTAACCGGCAATGCCGACCGCACGAGGCCGCGCGCGGTGACCGCCCAAGACCCCGTTCGCATCGCCAGCGTATCGAAGCTCGCGGTCGCATTGGGCGTGATGCGGCTGGTGGAGGCCGGCAAGCTCGATCTCGACCGCAATGTGTCGCTCTACCTCGGCTGGCCGCTGCGCCACCCCGGCTTTCCTGATGCCCCGGTCACGCTTCGGATGTTGCTGTCGCACACGTCGGGCCTGCGCGACGATGCAGATTATGCTATCCCGCTGGGCGATACCGTCCGCGCACGGCTCGGCGATTCCCGCGCCTGGGACGGCGACCATAAACCGGGCTCTTGGTTCCGCTACACCAACCTGAATTTCCCGGTGGTGGCCAGCATCATGGAGGCTGCGACCGGGGAGCGGTTCGACCGGCTGATGGTGCGGCTGGTGTTTGCGCCGCTCAAGATCGACGCCTGCTACAACTGGACGATGTGCAGCGACGCGAAGGTCGCGCGCAAGGTCGTGCTGTACGACGTCGGCGGGGCGGTCAGGAGCGATGGGTTTGCCAAACTGCGTCCGGACTGTCCGGTGCGCTTGCCCGCGGAGGGTGCGCCCTGCGACCTGTCGGGCTATGTCCCCGGCAGCAACGGCGCGTTGTTCAGCCCGCAGGGAGGCTTGCGGATCTCGGCGCGTGACCTGGCGCGGATCGGGCAGGTGTTCCTGAAAGGCGGGGCGGGGTTCCTGAAATCGGCTTCGCTTGCCGAAATCGCCAAACCGCTATGGGTGTTCGACGGCGGCAATGGCGAGACCGAGGGCGGGTTCTACTGCAGTTTTGGCCTTGCCGTGCAGATGCTGGCGACGCCCAATGTTCCCGATTGTCATGACGATCTGTTCGGCGACGGTGTCAGGCGTATTGGTCATGCCGGCGAGGCTTACGGCCTGCGTTCCGGCCTTTGGATCGACACGAAGCGCAAGACTGGGGTGGCGTTTTTTGCGACGGGCATCGCTGATGACGCGCCCAAGGGCAGGTCGGCGTTCACCGCTATCGAGGAAGAACTCGCCCAGCCGATGCAACAGGGGAAGTGACGATGCGCAAATTGGCCTTGCTCGCGTCGGTCGCGCTGACGACCATGGGGGCGGCACCGCCGCCCGCCTATGACCTGATCATCCGAGGCGGGACGATCTATGACGGCACGGGAGGCAATCCCTTCGTCGGTGACGTCGCGATCAAGGGCGACCGGATCGTCGCCGTTGGCACGGTGCGCAGAAAGGCGGTTCGCACCATGGTGGCCAGAGGCCTGGCAGTCGCACCCGGCTTCATCAACATGCTGAGCTGGGCCAATGAATCGCTGATCGCCGACGGACGGGGGATGAGCGACACAAAGCAGGGCGTGACGCTTGAAGTGATGGGCGAAGGGTCGTCGATGGGACCGCTCAGCCCGGCGATGAAATCCAACGCAGCCAATCGGCAGGGCGACATCAAATACGCCATCGGCTGGACCAGCTTGCGCCAATATCAGGACTGGCTCACCGCGCGCGGCATCACGCCCAATATCGCCAGCTTCGTCGGCGCAACAACGGTGCGCGTCAACGTGCTCGGCGAAAACAACGTCGACCCGACGCCTGAACAGCTCAAACGCATGCAGGCGCTGGTGCGGACCGCGATGAACGACGGCGCGCTGGGTGTCGGCAGCAGCCTGATCTATGCGCCCGCGAGTTATGCCGAGACGCCCGAGCTGGTAGCGCTGATGCAGGCGGCGTCACCCTGCGGCGGCAAGTACATCAGCCATATCCGCGACGAGGGTCCACGGCTGATCGAGGCGATCGACGAACTGATCGAGATCGCCGAAAAATCGGGTGCGCCTGCCGAGATCTATCACTTCAAGCAATCGGGCCGCGCCAATTGGGGCAAAATCGACGCCGCCATCGCACGGGTGGAGGCGGCGCGGGCGCGCGGGCTGAAGATCACGGCCAACATGTACACCTATGCGGCGAGCTCGACCGGCTTTGATGCCGCAATGCCGCTGTGGATTCAGGAGGGCGGGATCGAGGCCTGGATCGAACGGCTCAAACAGCCCGACCTGCGCGCGCGGGCGCTCGCCGAAATGCGCGCGCCCGCGGCGGGCGAGAACACCAGCCTCGTCGTCACAGAGCCCGACAAGGTGATCCTGCTCGCGTTCAAGAACCCCGCGCTGCGGCCGCTGGTCGGCAAGACGTTGGGCGAGGTGGCACGCGAACGCGGCCAGCGGCCTGAGGAAGTCATGGCGGACCTGATTGTGACGGACGGGTCGCGCATTCAGGTTGCCTATTTTTCGATGAACGACGCCAATGTCGCCCGCGAAACCGCGCTGCCGTGGATGAGCTTTGGCTCCGACGCGTCGAGCCAGGCCAACGAGGGCGTGTTCATGCTGTCGAGCACGCACCCGCGCGCCTATGGCAATTTTGCGCGCGTCCTCGGCAAATATGCGCGCGACGAAAAGACGGTGACGCTGGCCGATGCCGTGCGGAAATTGTCGGGGCTGCCCGCCGCGAACCTCGGCATCACGCGGCGCGGGATCGTGAAGGTCGGCAACTATGCCGATCTGGCGATCTTCGATCCGGCAAAGTTCGGCGACACCGCGACCTTTGCAAAGCCGCAGAGCTATGCCGTCGGCATGCGCCACGTCTTCGTCAACGGAGTGCAAGTGCTGAAGGACGGCGAACATACCGGCGCGAAACCGGGGCGCGTCGTGGCCGGGCCTGGCACGGGGAAGTGCGTGCCGCGGGGCTAGGTGTCCCGCCTATTTGGGATCGAACCAAGAGCACTCAGTATCAGTGATGGGGTTGCTGTGTGTGCCGTTCCCCTGACGCAGACGGCCCCGGCCTCCGCCGCTGCGACGGCGTGATTATGCCTGTTCGAGCAATCGTTCTTCCCGGATCTTCGCACTCCAAACTTGCGGCGCGAGCGTGTGGACATTTGCCCCCGCGCTATCGACAGCGACCGTTACCGGAAAATCCTTTACCTCGAACTCGTAGATCGCCTCCATACCAAGGTCGGCAAAGCCAACGACCTTCGAACCCTTGATCGCGCGCGCGACGAGATAAGCCGCGCCGCCGACGGCCATCAGATAGGCGCTCTTGTGCCTGGCGATCGCCTGGGTTGCGGCGGGGCCACGCTCCGCCTTGCCGACGCACGCGAGCAGACCCTGATCGAGCATCATGTCCATGAACTTGTCCATGCGCGTAGCGGTCGTGGGGCCGGCGGGGCCGACGACCTCCTCGCCAACGGGATCGACCGGGCCGACATAATAGATGACGCGGCCCGCGAACTCGACGGGGAGCTCCTCGCCCTTTGCCAGCATGTCGGCGATCCGCTTGTGCGCGGCGTCGCGGCCGGTGAGCATCTTGCCGTTGAGGAGGAGCCGGTCGCCCTGTTTCCAGCCCTGTACTTGCGGCCCCGTCAACGTGTCGAGGTTGACGCGGATGGCCGCGCTATCGGGCTGCCAGTCGACATCGGGCCAGTCGGCCAGACTAGGCGCCTCGAGGAAGCTGGGTCCGCTCCCGTCGAGCGTGAAATGCGCGTGACGGGTGGCAGCGCAATTGGGGATCATCGCCACCGGCTTCGACGCCGCATGTGTCGGGTAATCCATGATCTTGACGTCGAGGATGGTCGCAAGCCCGCCCAGCCCCTGGGCGCCGATACCCAGCGCATTGACCTTGTCGAAAATCTCGACGCGCAGCTTCTCGATATCGGTCCTGGGCCCGCGTGCCTTCAACTCGGCCATGTCGATATGACCCATCAGCGATTCCTTGGCGAGGAGCATGGCCTTTTCAGCGGTCCCGCCGATCCCGATGCCCAACATCCCCGGCGGACACCAGCCGGCGCCCATCTGGGGCACCATTTCGAGGACCCAGTCGACGATGGAGTCGCTGGGGTTCAGCATCTTGAATTTCGACTTGTTCTCGCTGCCGCCGCCCTTGGCTGCGACGTCGATGTGCACCTTGTTTCCGGGTACCATCTCGACCGACAGGACACAGGGGGTGTTGTCCTTGGTGTTCACGCGCGTGAACGCCGGGTCGGCAAGGATCGAGGCCCGTAACTTGTTCTCCGGGTGGAGATAGGCGCGGCGGACGCCCTCATCGATCACGTCCTGCAGGCTGCGCGCCGAACCGAGCACGCATTGCTGGCCCCATTTGACGAAGACCGTGACGATGCCGGTGTCCTGGCAGATCGGCCGATGCCCCTCGGCACACATGCGGCTGTTGGTCAGGATCTGCGCGATGGCGTCCTTGGCCGCCGGGCCCTTCTCGACCTTATAGGCCTCGCCCAGCGCACGGATGTAATCCATCGGGTGGAAATAGCTGATGTACTGCAGCGCGTCGGCGACGCTGTCGATCAGATCGGCTTGGGTGATCGTGACGGTCATGGCTGGCCCCGTTAGTTGATACAGCGGCCCTAGAACGGCGCGAGGGGAGTGAAAAGCCGGTGAGCAACAAAGGCCCTTCGGACCCTGAACTGATCCGTTTCCTGCGCGAGGAACTGGGTGAGGAGACACCGACGGAAGGAAGCTGGGCGTTTACCGGCCCGGTCTGGGTGTGGCGGCAGGCCAAGGACGGTACACCCGCCAAGACCGCGTGGCATTTCGTCACCATTGACGGCGAGATCGCCGAAGCGATCCGCGCGGCCGCGCCGGGACGGACGGCGGCCTGGGGATCGGTTTATGTCAGCGTGACGATCGGCAAGACGGGATGGCGCACGTCGTTGTTTCCCAGCAAAAATATCGGTGGCTATCTGTTGCCGGTCAAGGCGAGCGTCCGCAAGGCAGAGCAGTTCGCCGAAGGTGATCGGGTGACGATCCATCTGTCACTGTGAAAGCGCGCCGGACTTTAAGGCGTAATTATCTTTTTTTGTTCGTCGCCCGTTCTCTTGCGCGTCACAAAATCGTCGCATCCCTGCCGCGTCGCTGCGCTGCAGCATCGGTGAACCGAATCGAATCTGCGGCGAAGTGATTGGTGAGCCAGTCATTTACCCTCTTGCGTCTCAAACTGGTTGAGCCACTATGCCTAGCGGTTCGGGGCATGGAGCCGACACAACAGCTTGTATATCATCGTTGCCGACGCAGAGTCGGCACCGGCGGTTTGCGCGCTGTGGATAACGGGGACAATTCCCGTTTTGTTCGCTTCCGAGCCGAAACATGTGTAACGCCGGGGTTTAGCCCCGAGTCGGTTGTGGTGGTGGACCATGGGTCGGCGGAACGGGGACAGGGCGCGATGGATTTCAGAGACAATGATGGCAGGACAGAGAGCATGAGCGCGGATTCGGCAACGCTGATGGCCGATGCCATGGCAAGTGCGGCGACGACGATGACGGGCGCGGCGGCGGCCGAGAGCGCGTCTTCGAAGGGCGTTCATGCACGCCTCTTTGCGGTCGAGGTCGATCATTCGCGCGACGCGTTGCTCACCGATTTTGGCAAGGAAACGCTGAAGGACCGCTATTTGCTGCCCGGCGAATCCTATCAGGACCTTTTCGTGCGCGTGGCGTCGGCCTATGCCGACGATCAGCCGCATGCCCAGCGGCTCTATGACTATATTTCGCGCCTTTGGTTCATGCCGTCGACGCCCGTGCTGTCGAATGGCGGCACGGGGCGGGGGTTGCCGATCAGCTGCTATCTGAACTCGGTGCCCGACAGCCTGGAAGGGATCGTCGACACCTGGAACGAGAATGTGTGGCTGGCGTCGCGCGGGGGCGGCATCGGCACTTATTGGGGCGATGTCCGCGGCATCGGCGAGCCGGTGGGCCTGAATGGCAAGACCAGCGGCATCATTCCGTTCGTGCGTGTGATGGACTCGCTGACGCTCGCGATTTCGCAAGGGTCGCTGCGGCGTGGCTCGGCGGCGTGCTATCTCGACGTCTCGCATCCCGAGATCGAGGAATTCCTCGAAATCCGCAAACCTTCGGGCGATTTCAACCGTAAGGCGCTGAACCTGCACCACGGCGTGCTGCTGTCCGATGCCTTTATGGAAGCGGTGCGCGACGGGACCGAGTGGAAGCTGTTGAGCCCGAAGGACGGCAGCGTCCGTCAGACGGTCGATGCGCGCAGTCTGTTCCAGAAGCTGGTGGAGACCCGGCTGGCGACCGGCGAGCCCTATATCGTGTTCGGGGACACGGTGAACCGCATGATGCCGCGCCATCACCGTGAGCTGGGCCTGAAGGTATCGACGTCGAACCTGTGCAGCGAGATCACGCTGCCGACCGGCAAGGACCATCTCGGCAATTACCGGACAGCCGTGTGCTGCCTGTCGTCGGTCAACCTCGAGACATGGGACGAATGGAACGGCGACAAGATGTTCATCGAGGACATCATGCGCTTTCTCGATAATGTCCTGACCGACTATATCGACCGGGCCGAGCCCGAAATGTCGCGGGCGAAATATTCAGCGAGCCGCGAACGTTCGGTTGGGCTGGGCGTGATGGGCTTCCACAGTTTCCTCCAGGCGCGCGGGCTCCCCTTCGAAGGCGCAATGGCAAAGAGCTGGAACCTGAAGATCTTCAAGACGATCTCGCAGCGTGCCGAGGAAGCATCGATGCTGCTCGCCGCCGAGCGGGGCCCGTGCCCTGATGCCGAGGAACGTGGCGTGATGGAGCGCTTCAGCTGCAAGATGGCGATCGCGCCGACCGCGTCGATCAGCATCATCTGCGGCGGCACCAGCGCGTGCATCGAGCCGATCCCGGCGAACATCTATACCCACAAGACACTGTCGGGCAGCTTTTCAATCAAGAATCCGTATCTGGAAAAGTTGCTCAGCGAAAAGTCGAAGAACAGCGACGCGATCTGGAATTCGATCCTCGAGCAGGGTGGCAGCGTCCAGCACCTCGACTTCCTGAGCGCCGACGAAAAGGCGACCTACAAGACCAGCTTCGAGATCGACCAGCGCTGGCTGCTCGAGCTTGCCGCCGACCGCACGCCGTTCATCGATCAGGCGCAGTCGCTTAACCTGTTCATCCCGGCCGATGTCGAGAAATGGGACCTGCTGATGCTCCATTTCCGCGCGTGGGAGCTGGGCATCAAGTCGCTCTATTACCTGCGCTCGAAGAGTGTGCAGCGTGCGGGCTTTGCAGGCGGTGTCGAGGCGGACAACACTGCCCTGCCGCCGGTGATTGAACTCGAGAGCAAGGATTATGACGAATGTCTCGCGTGCCAGTGATGGCGCGCGAGACGATGTCCTGCGACCAGGGAGCGGCAGATCAGCTCTGCTGTTTTTCTTCCTCGAACGTCACGGCGACGTTGGCGTTGGCCGACAGGCGGACCTTGTCGCCCTCGACGCCGGCGATGAGCCCGACCGAGATATAATGGTGATGGCCAGAATGAGTCCCGGTTCCCTCGACGACGTCGGCGCTGCTGCTCTTCTTGGTCAGCTTGATGCGGTCTGCGTCGATGTGGTCGACGGTGCCGACATGAACACCGTCGGCGCCGATGACCTCCATATGGTGATGAATCTGGCTGGTATCGACCATGAAAATGGCTCCTTTGATGGGGTTACGGGAACGCAACGCATGAGCCAGGGATTGGGTGCACAGGCACCGCGCGAAGGATATGACAATGACTGCCCCCCTGATCATGGCGCTGGTCGCGCTGGTGTGCGCGGGTGGGGCGGTGACTCTGTTCCGGCGCCCGGCGCCGAGCGAAGCGTCGATCTATCGCCACCGGATCGCGGCGACGATGCTGACCGCGGGCGCGATCATCCTGGCGGCCTTCGCGTGGACGCTCCACCGCTGGGACGCCCTAAGCTGAGCCTTTTCTCACCCAACCGCATTTCAACACCCCTTTCTGCCGGAGCCTGAAGCCATGTCCCTCACCGTCGCGCGCAACCAGTACAAGCCCTTTGAATACCCTTGGGCCTATGACTTCTGGAAGCGCCAGCAGCAGATCCACTGGATGCCCGAGGAAGTGCCTTTGGGCGAGGATTGCCGCGACTGGGCGCAGAAGCTGACCGATCACGAGCGCAATTTGCTGACGCAGATCTTCCGCTTCTTCACCCAGGCCGATGTCGAGGTGCAGAATTGCTACCACGAACATTACGGGCGCGTGTTCAAGCCGACCGAGATCAAGATGATGCTCGCCGCGTTCAGCAACATGGAAACGGTGCATATCGCCGCCTACTCGCATCTGCTCGACACCATCGGCATGCCCGAAAGCGAGTACGGCATGTTCCTTCAATACGAGGAAATGAAGGCCAAGCACGACTATCTCGGCACCTTCGGTGTCGACACCGACGAGGACATTGCGCGCACGCTCGCGATGTTCGGTGGCTTTACCGAGGGGCTTCAGCTGTTTGCGTCCTTCGCGATGCTGATGAACTTTCCGCGCTTCAACAAGATGAAGGGCATGGGCCAGATCGTGTCCTGGTCGGTCCGCGACGAAAGCCTGCACTGCGAGGGAATCATCAAGCTGTTCCACGCCTTTACCAAGGAGCGGAACTGCCTGACCAAAGCGGTGAAGGACGACATCCTCGACTGCTGCCAGACGACGGTTCGGCTGGAGGACGCGTTCATCGACCTGGCGTTTGCCGACGGCCCGGTGTCGGGCATGACCGCCAAGGACATCAAGAAATATGTGCGCTTCATCGCTGACTGGCGGCTCGATCAGATGGGCTTCAAGCCGATGTTCATGATCGACGAACATCCCCTGCCGTGGCTCGCCCCGCTGCTGAACGGTGTCGAGCACGCGAACTTCTTCGAAACGCGCGCGACCGAATATTCAAAGGCGGCAACCCGCGGCAACTGGGGCGACGTCTGGGGCAGCTTCGACGCGCGCAAGGGTGCCAAGGCGGCGAACGCAGCGGCGAACGAGGATGTGGTTGCCGGTGAAGTGGACATGTTCGGCGTGACGAGCGTGGCGGCGGAATAGACGTTCAGTCTAAACTCTCGCCAGCCGCGTCTGGTTGCGGCCGTTGTCCTTTGCCGCATACATCGCCGCGTCTGCGCGCTTCAGCAGCATATCGACGTCGCGTTCGGCCCCCGCAATCACCACGCCAATGCTGACAGTCATGGCAACGCGGACGTCGCCCTTGAAGGCGTAGGCGCTCGCGGCGACGGCGTTGCCCAGGCTTTCCATCATCGCGCGGGCGTCGGTCAGGCTCGCGGTTAGCCCGACCGACCCCAGGACCGAGGTGACCAGGACGGCAAAGCCGATGAGGCGCTGGTGGGTGAGGCGGTCGGCGGCGATATTCATCCCACCATCTCAGGCGGAGATGGTGAAAAGGGGATGTGCGCTTCCCTGCCAGCGTGCGCGCCTTACGCGCGTGCGCCCAGCACCAGCGCGTAGGCGTCGCCCTTCACCCGAAAGCTCATGACCAGCAGGTACACGCTCAGGAATGCGGAGCCGCCGACGGCTGCGAGGAACGCCAGGGCAAGCCCTCCCGCGCTATACTGATGCCGCCACGCGACCCATGTCGCCGACAGCGTGAGCATGAACATAAAGTCGAGGTTGAATTGCCCCGGCCAGGCCATCTCACCGATGTCGCCGAAGAACACCGACAGCAGGTCCCATCCGTAATTGCCGATCACGACGACCGTGTAGAGAAAGATCGTCAGCGCCATTGCGGCCAGATAGGCCCGAAATCCTGTCATTCCCCGGTTCCCTTCGCGACAGTGTTCGGGAAACGTAGCATACGCTACATAATGTGCAAGGGTTTTACTTGGCCATACCCTCGTCGGCCGTGCGGACCGGCTCCGGGTTCCGCTCTTCGGCAGCCGGGGTCGGCTCGAGTTCTGGCTTGGGCTCGGGGGGCTTGGTGACCGGGATATCGGGCGTCGGCACTTTGGCGACGCTCGGCGGGACCGTGGATGCGGGCTGCCGTGCCCCCGTCCCTGACACCATAAGCCGGGGCTGCGGCGGGCGATCACCGATCCGGAGCTGAACGCACCTGCCTGCCAAAGCCAGAGCATCAGCACGACCAGAAAGGCGATGCAGGCGCACAGAACAGGGCGAGCGGGCGCACCATGACCGCCAAAGTGCCGAGCTGAAGCCCTTCGTCATGAGCAAGATCGCTCGGTTGCCGCCCGCCGAGGTCCTTCTCGATTATCGCGGCATGGCTGTCATGTGCGTCCGCCTCGATCCGCGCCACCGTCACCGGGCGAGGTGCCACGAGATTGTCGGGGCCACGGGTACGGGTCACGCAGAGCGGTTTGCATCTAGGGTTTAATCAAGGGTGGACGCGCAAACGGCACCCGAGCGTTGCTCCCGCGCCATTGCTCGTGGTGAGGACCGATGGCGTGGCTCAGCCAAGCCGTCGGTTGCGGCTGTGCGCCTTCATCTTGCCCGTCCGGCCCGGCGCGGGCATAGGCCGGGCATGTCCCAGATGCTCAAGATCGCCCTACCCGATGGCTCGACGCGCGAAGTCGCGCCCGGAACCACGCCTGCCCAGATTGCCGCGGCGATCGGCCCGGGCCTTGCCAAGGCGGCGCTCGCCGCCCGCGTCGACGGTGAATTGCGCGATCTAGACCGCCCGCTTGCGGCCGATGCGACGCTGGCGCTGGTCACCGCGCGCGACGAGGCCGACGCGCTCGAATTGGCGCGGCACGATTATGCCCATGTGCTGGCAGAGGCCGTGCAGAATCTGTTCCCCGGTACGCAGATTACCTTCGGCCCGTCGACTGACGACGGCTTCTACTATGACTTTGCGCCTGCAGAGCGCCCCTTTACCGAAGAAGACCTGCCGGCAATCGAAGCGGAGATGCGCGCGATCATCGCCCGCAACGAGCGGCTGGTCCGCGAAGTGTGGAGCCGCGCCGACCTGATCGCGCGCTGGCAGGCCGACGGCGAGACGTTCAAGGCCGAATGGGCGTCCGAACTGCCCGAGGGCGAGGAACTGACCGTCTATCGGGCTGGTACCTGGATGGACATGTGCCGCGGCCCCCATTTGCCCTCGACGGGAAAACTCGATCCTGCGGCTTTCAAGCTGACCCGGGTGTCGGGCGCCTATTGGCGCGGCGACCAGAACAACGCGATGCTCAGCCGTATCTATGGCACCGGCTGGCTCAACAAGAAGCAGTTGAGCGAGCATCTGATCCGGCTTGAGGAAGCCGCCAAGCGCGACCATCGCCGCATCGGGCAGGACATGGACCTGTTCCACCTGCAGGCTGAGGCGCATGGCAGCGTGTTCTGGCATCCCAGGGGGTTCGTGATCTATCGCGCACTCGAAGCGTATATGCGCCGCCGCCTCGACGCGGCTGGTTATCTCGAGGTGAAGACCCCGCAGATCATGGACGCGCGCCAGTGGGAACAGTCCGGTCACTGGGGCAAATACCGCGAAAACATGTTCGTCATCCCCGACGAAGTGCCCAATACCCAAGACGAAGGGCCAGTGGTGTCGGACAAGGCAGAATGGATGGCGCTGAAGCCCATGAATTGCCCGGCGCACGTCCTGATCTTTCGCCAGGGGATTAAGAGCTACCGCGATCTGCCGATGCGCCTGGCCGAAATGGGTTGCTGCCACCGCAACGAGCCGCACGGCGCGCTGCACGGCCTGATGCGCGTCCGCCAGTTCACGCAGGACGACGCGCACATATTTTGCCGCGAAGACCAGATTGTCGAGGAAGTCGCCAAATTCTGCGACCTTCTCGATGTCATCTACAAGGACCTCGGCTTTGCTGATTATGCCATCAAGCTGGCGCTGCGCCCCGACAAGCGTTTCGGCTCCGACGAAATGTGGGACTGGTCCGAACAGTCGATGCGCGACGCGGTTGCGGCGACGGGCCGCAACACGCCCGACTGGGGCTGGGAAGAATTGCCAGGCGAAGGCGCGTTCTATGCGCCGAAGCTCGAATTCCACCTGACCGATGCGATCGGGCGGACGTGGCAGGTCGGCACGATCCAGACCGACACCGTGCTGCCCGAGCGACTCGACGCAAGCTATGTCGCGGAGGACGGCGCGCGCCATCGGCCGATCATGCTCCACCGTGCGATCCTCGGCAGTTACGAACGCTTCATCGGCATATTGATCGAACATTATGCAGGCAAGTTTCCGCTGTGGCTGGCGCCCGTCCAAGCGGTCGTTGCCACCATCGTGTCCGATGCCGACGATTACGCACACGACGTCGTAAAGGCGCTGACCGCGGCGGGTGTCCGCGTTGAAACCGATGTCCGCAACGAGAAGATCAACTACAAGGTGCGCGAGCATTCGCTGGCCAAGGTGCCGTATCTGCTCGTCGTCGGGAGGCGCGAAGCCGAAGAGCGTACCGTTGCGATCCGGACCCTGGGCGAGGACAGTCAACGGGTAATGTCGCTCGACGCCGCCGTCGCCATGCTGCGCGATGGCGCGATACCGCCCGACCTGCGCCCGCAGGATTGAGCGTCACGTCCTGCATATTGTCGATGCGTCTGATCCTCAACGGTAAGGCAGTCGACGATCCGCGTTTGGACGTCGCGCTGAAATCGGTGCGTGACACGGGCCGCTCCGTTGAGGTCGTCACGACGCAAAAGGCCGGCGATGCCCCAGCTCTGACCCGCGCGGCTGTCGAGGACGCGCGGCGCGGCAAGATCGGCACGATCATCGCCGGGGGTGGCGACGGGACGATTAACGAGGTGTTCGGTGCCGCTATCGAAGCCAAGCCGCCCACGTCCTGCAGTTTTGCTGTGCTGCCGCTGGGCACGGCAAACGACTTCGCGCGCTCGATTGGCGTTCCCACTGACGATTTGACGCACGCAATGCTGATTGCTGCCGGCGATACCGCGCGCCCTGTCGATATTGGCATTTTCGACGGGAAACCCTTCTTCAACATGGCAACCGGCGGGTTCGGCGCGCGTGTAACGGCGCAAACCGATCCCGACCTCAAGAAGCGGCTGGGGGGCCTTGCCTATCTGCTCGCCGGCGTCTCGCGATTCGGCGACCTGTCGGGTTCACGTGGCCGCTTCCGCGCGGAGGGGTTCGAATGGGAAGGGGCATTCATCGCGGTTGCCATCGGCAATGGGCGACAGGCGGGCGGCGGCGTCGTGCTTTGCCCCGACGCCGTGCTCGACGACGGCCTGCTCGAACTGACGATCCTGCCTGAAATGTCGGGGGTGGAACGTGCGTCCGCGCTGCTCGACTGGATGAACCCCGTGTCAGGCACGGCGATGGCAGACGCCATGGCGAAGACCGCGCGCAGTGCCTGGATCGAATTCACGAGCCATGAGCCGCTCTTCGTCAACCTCGATGGCGAGACGGTTGAGACAACCAAATTTCGTGCCGAAGTCATGCCCGCCAAGCTGCTGCTCCACGTCGGTGCGGACGCCCCCGGCTTCGCGCCTCCCCAGGCCGGCTAATCGCCCGTCTTGTTGCTCGGGCCAGCTTTACAATTGCGAGTATAGAACATATAATGAACAAATGGCGCAGCTCGATACCCGGCAGAAACTTGAAATCCTGGCCGACGCGGCAAAATATGATGCATCCTGCGCCTCATCGGGCACGAGCAAACGTAATTCGAAGGACGGCAAGGGCCTCGGTTCGACTGAAGGCATGGGCATTTGTCACGCCTATGCGCCCGACGGTCGCTGCATCTCCCTTTTGAAAATCCTGCTGACCAACAGCTGCATCTTCGACTGCCATTATTGCATCAACCGCAAGAGCAGCAACGTCCGCCGCGCGCGGTTCACGGCAAAAGAGGTCGTCGACCTGACCATCGCTTTCTACAAGCGCAATTACATCGAAGGTCTGTTCCTGTCGTCGGGCATCATCGGCAGTTCGAGCTACACGATGGAGCAATTGGTCGAGGTTGCCCGGTCGCTGCGCGAAGATCATGACTTCCGCGGTTACATCCATCTGAAGACAATCCCCGATGCCGATCCAGCGCTCGTCCAAGCCGCGGGGCTTCATGCGGACCGCGTTTCGATCAACGTCGAATTGCCGACCGTCGGTGGGCTGAAACGACTTGCCCCCGAAAAGTCGGTTGAACGGATCGAAGGCGCGATGGGCGAGATGAAAGCCTCGATCATCGATGCGCGCGACGCCCAGATGAAATACAAGTCCGCGCCCCGCTATGCGCCTGCCGGGCAATCGACACAGATGATCGTCGGGGCCGATGCTGCGACTGACAGCGACATCATGGTGCGCGCGAGCGGGCTCTATGACCGGTTTGGCATGCGGCGCGTCTATTACTCGGCGTTCTCGCCGATTCCGGATGCCAGCGCCGTGCTCCCCCTCAGGCGCCCGCCGCTGATGCGTGAACACCGGCTCTATCAATCCGACTGGCTCATGCGCTTCTGTGGTTTTGCACCGGGCGACGTGCAGGACGCAACTGAGGATGGTATGCTGCCACTCGACATTGACCCGAAGCTTGCCTGGGCGCTGAAGTTTCGAGATAACTTTCCCGTCGACGTCAACCAAGCGCCGCGCGAGGCGCTGTGGCGGGTGCCGGGGCTCGGTACGAAGGCGGTCAAGTCCATCCTGGCCGCGCGCCGCTACCGCCGGCTGACGCTCGCCGATGTGGGGCGACTGACCGTGTCATTAACCAAGCTGCGCCCCTTCATCGCGACGAGTGACTGGCGACCTACGGCGCTGCTCGACCGCGCCGACCTGCGTGCGCAGGTTTCGCCAAAGGTCGAACAACTGGAGCTTTTCTCCGCCTGACGCGTTGCGCCTGGCTTGGATCCAATCTGCAAAAGAGGAAGACGCGACTGACGCCCGCCTTGCACAGCGTTGTCCTGACCGAGCCTGACGATTTCGAAGGGTGGCGCGATGCAGCGCGCGCGCTGGTTCTAGCAGGGGTTGCGCCAGACCGCGTCGTGTGGTCCCAGGGCGCGCCCGATCTGTTCGCGACGGGCGAATATCCGGCCGGGCCACAAGGCAGCTTGTTGGTGCCGCGCGCCTTTGCCGACCTTGCGCGCAGCGTGGTCTGCCACTCGGATCCCGAACGCTTTGCGCTGCTCTACACGCTGCTGTGGCGGTTGCAGGTGCAGCGCACGCTGATCGACGATCACGCCGATCCGCTGGTGCGCCAGTGCGACGAACTGGCCAAGGCCGTGCGCCGTGACATCCACAAGATGCGCGCCTTCGTCCGGTTTCGTGAATTGGACGGCGCATATGTTGCCTGGTTCGAGCCCCAACATCATATCGTCCGCGCCAATGCCGGGTTTTTCGTGCGCCGTTTTGCCAGCATGAAATGGTCGATCCTGACACCCGAGCTGTCGATTCACTGGGACAGCGCGCAGCTCACCGAGGGGCCGGGAGCGAAGAAGGGTGATGCGCCGAACGGCGACCCGATCGAGGAGGTATGGAAGACCTATTACGCCAGCATCTTCAACCCGGCGCGGGTGAAGGTAGGCGCGATGATGAAAGAAATGCCACTAAGATACTGGAAAAACATGCCCGAAACCGCGTTGGTGCCGCAATTGCTGGCTGCGGCACAAGCGAGGGAAAGCGGGATGCTCAAACGGTCCAAGGACGTTGGCAGCAAAAGCCCAATCTCTTGGAACGCGCTGTCCGAGGAGGCTATGGGCTGCAGGCGCTGTGCGCTTTGGAAGCCGGCGACCCAAACCGTGTTTGGCAAAGGCCCTGTAGACGCGCGGGTGATGTTCGTCGGCGAACAACCCGGCGATCAGGAGGACCGTGCCGGACGGCCCTTCGTAGGCCCGGCGGGGCAATTATTCGAAAAAGCGCTGGCCGAAGCCGGGTTGGACCGGTCGCAGGCCTATGTGACCAACGCGGTCAAGCATTTCAAATTCGAACAGCGCGGGCCGCGACGCATCCATTCGAAACCCGGAGCGGGCGAGATTGAGGCGTGCCGCTGGTGGCTCGATCAGGAACGCAACATCGTCCGGCCAAAGGTGACTGTCGCTCTCGGTGCGACAGCGGCGCGCAGCCTGTTCGGGAAGGTCATGCCGATCGCGCGCGAACGCGGTCGGGCACTCGAACTGCCCGGTGGCGGCGAGGCATGGATTACCGTGCACCCGAGCTATCTGTTGCGACTCAAGGACCGCACGGCGGCAGCAGAGGAATATGCGCAGTTCGTGGATGATCTGCGAACGATTGGCGCGCGGGTTGCGCTGGCGGGTTAAGCCGCCCACATGAGGCTCATGCTGATCGAAACCGAAACCACCCCAAACCCCTCCACGCTCAAGTTCATGCCCGGCCGCACCGTCATGGACATGGGCACACGCGACTTCGCCTCGCCCGAGGAGGCGGCCGCCTCGCCGCTTGCTGAGGCGCTGTTCGGGCTGGGAGACGTGACCGGCGTCTTCTTCGGTCATGCGTTCGTGTCGGTGACGGCCGCCCCCGGCGTCGACTGGACGCACCTGAAGCCCGATGTACTCAACGTCCTGCTCGATCACTTCTCGGCGAACATGCCGCTGTTCAAGCCAGCGAGCGCCGCTGGAATCTCGGTGCCGGTCGAAGATAGTTTTGGGGACGACCCGGCCGACGCCGACATTGTCGATCAGATAAAGGACCTGATCGAAACGCGCGTCCGCCCGGCGGTCGCAAGCGATGGCGGCGATATCATCTATCGTGGCTTTCAGCAGGGCAAGGTCTACCTGCAATTGCAGGGCGCGTGTTCGGGCTGCCCGTCTTCGTCGGCAACGCTTAAGAACGGTATCGAGTCGCTGCTGAAATATTATGTGCCCGAGGTGACCGAAGTCCTCGCCGTCTGACCTCTCAGGATCCGGAGTTGCAATGCCCAAACTCGACGACGCGGCGCTCGACCAGCTGTTCCGCACTGCCCGCAGTTACAATGGTTTCACCGATGAGCCGGTGACCGTTGCGGAAATGGATGCAATCTGGGAAATAATGAAGTTCGGACCAACGTCGGCCAATTGCCTGCCAGCACGGCTTGTCTGGTGCGAAAGCGATACGGCCAAGGCACGGCTTGCCGCGCATGCCGGTGGGACGAATGGACCGAAGATCCTGGCGGCACCCGTGACCGTCATCATCGGCATGGACATGGAATTCTATGAGCAGCTTCCTGAGCTGTTTCCGCCCGCCGATGCGCGCAGCTGGTTTGCCGGCAACGATGCCGTGATCGCCAGCACGGCCATGCGCAATTCCTCGTTGCAGGGGGCCTATTTCATTATGGCGGCGCGTGCGCTTGGCCTTGATACCGGACCGATGTCGGGGTTCGACAATGCGGCGGTCGATGCCGAATTCTTTGCCGGGACTTGCGTTAAATCCAATTTCATCTCGATGCTTGGCCATGGGGACCCGGCGACGATCTTCGGGCGGCTGCCGCGGCCCGGTTTCGATCGGTTCAACACAGTTTTGTGAGGGTATTGGCGATCGAGACGGCCATGTCCGCCTGCTCGGTCGCGCTGATCGAGGACGGCTGCATTATCGCGTCCGACCATGCCGATATCGCCCGGGGGCATGCCGAGCGGCTTGTGCCGATGATTGCCGGTTTGCCGCAAGGCGGTCGCTGCGGTGCCATTCTTGTCGATATAGGGCCCGGTAGTTTCACCGGCATTCGCGTTGGCATTGCAGCGGCGCGTGCGCTGGGCTTTGCGTGGGGTATCGCTGTTCACGGCTATACCTCGCTCGCGCTGCTAGCGGCAGCCGACGGCGGACGTGCCGACA
>JBMOGG010000051.1:0-17902 GCA_049318505.1 Sphingomonas sp.
GGCCGGCGCGGTCGTCGGGCAGATCCATCTTGTGATGGGGATCGCCGCATCGCTACTCACCGCCTGGCTGCTCTCCCGCCCGTCGTTCGTCGATCCCCGCCGGATCGTGTGGTTGCTCGGCAGCGTGACGGCCGCGGCGACGATACCATCAATTATCGCTTATTATACCGACTCGCTGTCGCTCGCGACATTGATGTGGTGGCTGTTCATTCCGGCGATCTATTTCTACATCGGCCCTGCCTTTGCGCTCGGGCAGAATTTGGCGCCGCCAAAGATGCGCGCAATGTTCAGCGCGGTCGCGCTGCTCATCGCCAATGTGTTCAACCTGATCGTGGCACCTCAGGGCGTGGGCCTGCTCAGCGACTGGTTCGCGGGCCCCGGCGGTGCCGATGCTGCCTCGCTGCGCTTGGCGCTGCTGATTCTTGCACCCACCGGCTTTTGGGCAGCATTCCACTATTTCATGGCCGCCAAGCACATCATCGCCGACCAAAAACGCGCCATCGGTTATGTCTGAGGACTATATGTTGAAATCCTATATCAATGGCACTTGGGTGCTCCCGCGCACGTCGACGGCCACGGTCGATGCGATCAACCCGGCGACCGAGGAGGTGGCGGCAACGGTCGCGCTATGCGGGCCCGATGACGTCGATCTGGCGATCACCGCCGCACGGGGGGCGTTCGACGGCTATGCCGCGCTGTCGCTTGATGCGCGGATTGCGCTCGTCGAAAAACTGATCGCGATCTTCGAGCGACGCTATGACGAAATGGTCACCGCGATTTCGACTGAGATGGGCGCGCCCCATGACCTGTCGCACAATGCACAGGCTGAATGCGGCCCAGGTCATCTGAAGGAAACGATCAAGGCCGCGCGCGCGATGACATGGGAACGCACGATCGCGCCCGGTGCCAATCTGGTGCACGAGCCGATCGGCGTCTGCGTGCTGATCACGCCGTGGAACTGGCCGATCAACCAGCTTGCAGCAAAGGTCGGCCCCGCGCTCGTCACGGGCTGTACAATGGTGCTGAAACCCAGTGAGATTGCCCCCCTTTCCGCCCAACTCTTCGCCGAGTTCATCGATGAGGCAGGTTTCCCCGCCGGCGTTTTCAACATGGTCCACGGTACCGGCCCGGGCATTGGCGACGCGCTGACCAGCCACCCGCAAGTCGACATGATCTCGTTCACCGGCTCGACACGCGCGGGCATTCAGGTGGCGAAATCAGCGGCTGATACCGTCAAGCGCGTCAGCCAGGAATTGGGCGGCAAATCGGCGAACATCGTCTTTGCCGATACCGATCTTGAGGCAGCGGTGACGCGCGGCGTGAAACATTGCTTTGAAAATGCCGGTCAGTCCTGCAACGCGCCGACGCGGATGCTCGTCGAGGCTTCGGTCTATGACAAAGCCGTCGAGATTGCGGCGCGCGTGGCATCGGAAACGCGGCTTGGCGACCCCACCGAAAAGGGCGCGCATCTTGGCCCGGTCGTCAGCGCGCTTCAATATGGCAAGATCCAAAAACTCATCCAGGCAGGAATCGACGAAGGGGCCAGGCTCGTTGCCGGTGGCGTCGGCCGCGCCGATGGTTTTGATCGCGGCTATTATGTCAAGCCGACGGTATTTGCCGGTGTCCACAACGCGATGACAATCGCGCAGGAAGAAGTGTTCGGTCCTGTGCTCGTGATGATCCCGTTCACGACCGAGGCTGAAGCCATCGCAATCGCCAATGACTCGCCCTATGGCCTTGCCGGTTACGTCCAAAGCGGCGACCTGGAGCGCGCCCGTCGCGTCGCGCGCGCCATCCGCGCGGGTAGCGTCCACATCAACGGCGCCGGGCAAGGCTATGAATCGCCGTTCGGCGGCTACAAGCAATCGGGCAATGGCCGCGAATGGGGCGAATATGGGCTGCATGACTTCCTTGAGGTAAAGGTCGTCAACGGCTTTTTCCCGGCATGAAACTCGCCGACATCGAGACGTTCGTCGTCGGCAATCCTCCGCCCCATTTCGGCGGACGCTATTTTGTCTTCGTGAAGCTGACGACTGCGTGCGGGATATCGGGGATCGGCGAAGCCTATTGCGTGCCGTTCGAGCCGCATCTGGTCGCCCGGATGATCGAGGATGTCTTCGGCCGCTATGCTGTCGGCAACGATCCACACGACATCGAAACTTTGTGGCGACGCGTTTATTCGAGCGGCTTCACGCAGCACCCGGACCTGACGCTGATGGGCGTATTGAGTGCGCTCGAAATGGCGTGCTGGGATATCGTTGGCAAGGCCGCGAACCAGCCGGTCTATAAGCTGCTTGGCGGGCAGGTGCACGAGCGTCTGCGCGCCTATACCTATATCTATCCCCGCCCCGGCGATGCGACCGATGTCTATCATGACCCCGATCTTGCCGCGACGCGGGCGGCCGAGTATCTCAGCCAGGGGTTCACGGCCCTGAAATTCGATCCCGCAGGCCCCTATTCCGCTTTCGACGGGCGGCAACTCTCGCTCGAGGCGCTGGAGCTTTGCGAACGCTTTGCGCGCACATTGCGCGACGCGGTCGGCAGCAAGGCCGATCTGCTGTTCGGCACGCACGGGCAGATGACGGCAGCGGGCGCGATCCGCCTGGCGAAGCGGCTCGAGCCTGCCGATCCGCTATGGCTCGAAGAACCCGTGCCCCCCGATGCGCCCGAGGAAATGGCCAGGGTCGCGCGCGCGACCAGCATTCCGATCGCCACTGGCGAGCGGCTGGCAACCAAATATGATTTCGCACGTCTACTCGATTGCGGGGCGGCCGCGATCCTCCAGATGAACCTGGGACGTGTCGGTGGGCTGCTCGAGGCCAAGAAGATTGCGGGCATGGCCGAGGTTCGCCACGTCCAGATCGCGCCACATCTCTATTGCGGGCCCGTGGTTGGCGCGGCGAACATCCAGATCGCGACCTGCTCGCCCAATTTCCTCATTCTCGAAAGCATCGAGCAATGGGGCGGCTTCCACAGCGAGATCCTCAAGACGCCGATCCGGTTCGAGCAGGGCCACGTCATTCCCTCGACAGCACCGGGTCTGGGCGTCGAACTGAACGAGGAACTGGCGCGCGCCGCTCCCTATACCGGCACGATGCTGCACCTCGAAATGACGCAGCATCCGGTGTCGTGACCTCGGAATATGATTACATCATCGTCGGCGCCGGCACGGCAGGGTGCGTGCTCGCGAACCGGCTGACCGAGGACGGCAAGACGACTGTGCTGCTGCTGGAGGCTGGCGGCAGCGACTTGTCGATCTGGATCCAGATGCCCATCGGCTATGGCCGCACCTTCTTCGACCGGCGCATCAACTGGATGTACGATACCGAACCGGTCGAGGCACTGGGCGGGCGGCGCAGCTACTGGCCGCGCGGTAAGGTGATCGGCGGATCGGGATCGATCAACGCGATGGTCTATGTCCGTGGCCAGCCGCGCGACTATGACGACTGGAAGGCGCTTGGTAATCCCGGCTGGGGATGGGACGACGTGCTTCCCTTCTTTAAAAAGTCCGAGGATTTCGATTGGCACAGCGCCCACCACGGGCGTGGCGGGTTACAGCATGTCACCGATATCTCAGCCCATGTGCACCCGGTGTGTCACAGCTTCGTCGAGACCGCCCGCGCGCTGGGCTTCAAGCCGAGTGCCGACCTAAACGGCGCCGACAGCGAAGGGGTCGGCATGTACCAGATCAACACACGCGGCGGCTGGCGTGCGTCGACGGCAAATGCCTTTCTCTCCCCTGCCCGTTCGCGCAAGACACTCAGAATCGAAAAGCACGCGCTCGCAACAAAGATCATGATCGAGGGCAAGCGCGCGACCGGAATTCGCTATACCCAGCGCGGAAAACCCTTTGAGGCGCGCGCGCGCCGTGAAGTGATTCTGAGCGGAGGCGCGATCAATTCTCCGCAATTGCTGATGCTGTCGGGTATCGGCAACGCCGAAAAACTGAAATCGCTGGGGATCGAGCCTGTCGTCCACGCGCCGCAGGTCGGCCGCAACCTGCAGGACCATCTGGCGGTTTCCTATTTCTACAAGACGCGCACGGCGACGCTCAACGACCTGTTGCACCCGCTGGTTGGCAAGATACGGGCGGGGCTGCGCTACATGGCTGATCGCGCCGGGCCGCTATCCCTGAGCGTCAACCAGAGCGGCGGCTTCGTGCGCAGCGATCCGGCCCTGCCTAACGTCAACCTGCAGCTCTATTTCAGCCCGGTGAGCTATACAAAGACGCCGCTGTCGGATCGCAAACTCTTGAACCCCGATCCGTTTTCGGCGTTTCTCCTGTCGCATAATCCCTGCCGGCCGACGAGCCGCGGGCATCTCGAGCTACGCTCTGCGGATGCGACGGCCCATCCGGCAATCCACCCCAATTATCTGGCGACACAGGAGGATATCGACGATGTCCTCGCCGGAAACAGGCTGCTGCGACAGATTGCTGCGACGCGCCCTCTGGCCGACATCATCACCGAGGAAATCATTCCCGGCAGCAATATCATGGGCGACGAGGCCCAGCTTGCCGATTTCCGCGCGCGCGCCGATACTGTCTATCATCCGACCAGTACCTGCATGATGGGTCCCGATCCTGCCACTTCGGTCGTCGATCCGCAGCTGCGTGTTCATGGGATCGAGGGCCTGCGCGTCATCGATGCTTCGGTCTTCCCGACAATCACCTCGGGCAATACAAATGCGCCGACCGTGATGGTTGCCGAAAAAGGGGCTGCCCTGATCGTCGAGCACGCCCGCCGATCCTGACAGGTGTTAATTAAATTTACCGGTTGCGGATTGCTGGAAGCCTGCCCAAACTCACATGATGACCGGGCAACCCAAGATCGATCTGAAACAGTTAC
This sequence comes from Sphingomonas sp., assembly GCA_049318505.1. GTDB lineage: Bacteria > Pseudomonadota > Alphaproteobacteria > Sphingomonadales > Sphingomonadaceae > Sphingomonas_O. Next base: position 4,848 of record JBMOGG010000051.1, read on the forward strand.
CGCCACTGAAAGCGCTGAAGGGCTTCGAAGCGGCGACACGTCGACAGAGCATCCGCGACGCCGCAGACGAGCTGTGCCTCACCCATCCTGCGGTTAGCCATCAGGTTCAACTGATCGAAGATGCGCTCGGCGTGCAGCTGTTCAAGCAAGATGGACGGCATATTGTTTCGACTGAAGAAGGCCGCGTGCTCTACCCCTATGTCCGTTCGGCGTTCGAATCCCTTATCGAAGGGGTCGAAGCGGTTCACCGCAATGCGCTCGACAAGCCGCTGCGCGTCCAGACCTATGTGACGGCCTCGATCCGCTGGCTGGCCCGACGCGTCCCCCAATTCCTGGCTGAGAACCCCAAGATCAAGCTGACCTTGAACACCTGCGCGGTCGAATGGGAATTCGACGACGTCCATGCCGATGTGGGGCTGGTCTATTGCGAGACGCTGCCCGACCCAACGCGGTATCATTGGGTGCCGTTGTTTGAATATGCGCTTTATTCGGTTTGCAGCCCGGCGTTTGCCGCGCGTCTTGGCAAATCGGTGACGCCGGCTGATTTACTCCGTCAGCCACTTGTCACAATCTACACCGAAACCCGCAATTGGGAGACGTGGTTCGCCGCGGCAGACGTGCCGTTCGATGCGCGTTCACCCTATCTCGTTGTCGATACGCTGGCGGTGGCGCTCGAGATGGCGCTGGGTGGCGAAGGGATCGCGCTCGTCAACGGTCCGTTCGTCGAGCAGGACTTGGCCAGCGGTCGCCTAGTCCAACCGGTCAGCCACAAAGTCATTTGCCCGGGCGAATGGGGCCTGATCTGCCGAAAGGACATGAAGGAAAACGTACGCGTGCGGACCTTCATCGACTGGGTCGTCCAGCACGCAGGCACGGTCAGCTAACGACGGGGCACAACCTCGTAACCGGGCTCTTCGGGTTCATCATCGACCATCTCGGCCGGAAATCCGGTGCCCAACACCTTGATGCCGAGTGGCTCTTCGTAACGGCGGATGATGTTGGGCGAATGTTCGCGCGGCCCGTAGGCTGCCTCGCCTTCCTTGAACAGCCGCACGATCAGGGGCGAGATTTCAACCGGCACGCCCGCCGCTTGCGCGATCCGGTCGAACAGGCCGATGTCTTTCGACACAAGGTCCATCGTGAAGTTGATGTCGCGGCTGCCGTTCAGGATCACCTGGCTTTCGGTTTCATGGACGAAGCTGTTGCCCGACGAAATGCGGATCGCCTCATAGGTCGTGTTCATGTCGAGGCCGATCGCCTTGCACGTCGTCAGCGCCTCGGCCAGCGCAACAAGGTGCACGGTGCACAGATAGTTGGTCATCACTTTGAGTTGCGACGCCGTCCCGTAATCGCCCGTGTGCAAGATGCGCCGGCCCATGGTTGTCAGGACGGGCAGCACCGCTTCGAATGCGGCGCGCGGGCCCCCGGCAAAAATCGCGATATTTCCCGTATCGGCGCGGTGGCAGCCGCCCGAAACCGGGCATTCCATAAACAGGGCGCCGCGCGCCTCGACAAGCGCACCAAGCCGGATGATCTCGGCATAATCGGTCGTGCTCATCTCCAGCCAGATCTGACCCGGGCGCATGACGTCGAGGAAACCGTCCTCCCCTTCGGCAACAGCCGAACTGGCGGCCGGCGACGGCAGGCAGGTGACGATCAGATCAACCGCTTCGCCGAGCGCGCGCGGGCTGTCGGCAGATTTCGCGCCCCGCGCCACGAAGTCCGCGACGAGGGCGTCATTAAGGTCACGCACCGTGACGTCATGGCCATTGCGGATCAGGCTTCCAGCGAGCTTCCCGCCAACATTGCCGAGGCCGATGAAACCGATTTTCATAAGCTCTTCGACGCCCCCTTGTGAGGCATCGACTAGAAAGACGCTGCGCACACGCCACAAATGAAAAAATTACGCTCACGGCTGAAATTTTTTCGTCTGGCAGTGTGCAGCGTGCCCTCGCAGGTCACACCCTTTCCGAAGGGGTCAAAAATTTTTTCAGCCGATCTAGCGAAACGCTCATTTGTCGCATCGCCGGGTGTACGACTAGGCTGGTGTCTGTGAAAGCTATGCTGGGGGAAGGTTCCTGATGCAGAACAGTGCGCGCGTCGTGATCATCGGCGGCGGTATCATGGGTGCCAGCCTGCTCTATCATCTTGCCGAGCTGGGCTGGACCGATTGCCTGCTTATCGAAAAGGATGAGCTGACCTCGGGATCGACCTGGCACGCCGCGGGCCAGTGCCCGAGCATTACGGGCAGTTACAATCTCGCCAAGATCCACGCGTACAGCAACGAGCTCTACCCCAAGCTCGAGGGGATGACCGGCCAGTACGTCAGTTGGCACAAATCGGGCGGCATCCGATTTGCCACCAACGACCGTGAGCTGGCATGGTTCAAGACGATCCTTGGTTTTTCCAAGAGCATCGGCTTCGACATGGAGATCATCGATCCTGCCGAGATTCGGCGGATAAATCCGTTCGTTACAACCGAAGGCGTCATCGCCGGCGCGCGCACGACGAGTGACGGTCATGCTGATCCCTCGGGCATCTGCAACGCGCTGGCCATCGGCGCACGCAATCTGGGCGCGAAGATCGTTCGCAAGAACCGCGTGACGGGCCTCACCCAATTGCCCTCGGGCGAGTGGGACGTGATCACCGAACAAGGCGTGGTCCGCGCCGAAATCGTCGTCAATGCGGCGGGCTGCTACGCACGCCAGGTCGCGCAGATGGCGGGCATCGACATCCCGGTGACCAACATGGAGCACCATTATATCGTCACTGACCCCATCCCCGCGTTTATGGAGCGCGACGAGGAAATCCCGGTGATGCGTTGCCCCTATGTCTCGGGCTATTTCCGGCAGGAACAAAAGAGCGGTCTGATCGGCATTTACGAAAATATCGGCCTTGCGGAGGCCTGGGCGCCCAAGGGAATGCCCGAATGGGAATCGACCAGCGAGCTGTTCATCGACGATCTCGAGCGCATCTCGAAGTGGCTGGAGCGCGCCATCGAGCGCATGCCGGTGTTCGGCGAAGTCGGCATCCGCCGCATCGTCAACGGGGCCATTCCGCATACACCCGATGGTGGGCCGTTGCTTGGACCCGCTGTGGGCCTGCGCAATTTCTGGCACTGCTGCGGCACCTCGTTCGGCATCGCGCAGGGCGGCGGGGCTGGCAAATATCTGGCGCAGTGGATCGTCGACGGCGACGCCGACATCAACATGACCGAATTCGATCCGCGCCGTTACGGCCCCTTTGCCGACGAGGCTTACAGCCGGGCCAAGGTGTTCCTCGATTATCGGCTAACCTTCACGACGCGCCTGCCGGGCGAGGAAGAGCCCGATGGCCGTCCGCAAAAGACCAGCCCGCTCTATGACACGCTGAAGGCTCAAGGCGCTGCCTATGGCGAGACCTATGGCTGGGAACGACCGAAATGGTTCTCGCTCGACGGGCGCGAGGAAGAAGGCGGCTATCACCGAACCAATGTGTTCGAGGTGGTCGCCGAGGAAGTCAAAGCCGTCGCCAGGGGCGTCGGCGTGCTCGACCTGTCGGGCTTTGCCAAATACGACGTGCGCGGCCCCGATGCCGAGGCATTCCTCAACCGGATCTGCGCCAATCGCATGCCCAGGAAGGCCGGTGGGATCGGTCTCGTTCATCCACTCTCGCGCGGCGGTCGCATCTACGGCGAGATGACCGTGACGCGCTTTGCCGACGATCATTTCTATTGCCTGTCGGCCGCCGCCGCCGAGCAGCGCGACTGGGATCTGCTGATCCAGAGCAAGTTACCCGAAGAAGACGTCGTGCTGACCAACCTCACCATGGATCTGGGCGTGCTCGTGATGAACGGGCCCCGTGCGCGCGATGTGCTGGCTAAGCTCACCGACGCTGATTTGAGCAATGAGGGCTTCCGCTGGCTGAGCGGACAGGAAATCACGCTGGCGGGGATCGACATGCGCGCACTCCGGGTGTCCTATGCCGGAGAGCTGGGCTGGGAATTGCACCCACCCATGGCTCAGCTGGCAGCGCTGTATGACGCCGTCTGGGCGGCGGGTCAGGAATTCGGCATCGTCAATTACGGGCTCTATGCCGCCAACGCGATGCGCGTCGAAAAGGGTTACAAGGCCTGGGGGTCCGAATTGACCAACGAGCTGACAATGATCGAAGCGGGCATGGATCGCTTCATCAACTTCAAGAAGGATGATTTCGTCGGCAAGCAGGCGACACTCGACGCGCCGGACCGGATGCGGATCGTCTATGGTGAGGTCGATGCCGCTAATGTCGATGTCCGTGGCGGCGAGCCCTGCCTCGAGGGCGACGGGTGCATTGGCCTTGCGACGTCGGGCAGCTTTGGCCACCGTACGGCCAAGAGCCTGTTCTTTGCTGCTGTGCCGCCCAGCCATGCCGCCCCCGGCACGCAATTCGACATTCTGCTGCAGGGTGAGCGCCGCCGCGCGACCGTGCTGGCTGACCCCGCCTATGACCCCGACAACGCGAAGATGAAGGCCTGACCGTGGCAACCGACCTCCCAAAAAAGGCGCGCGTCGTCATCATCGGCGGCGGCGTCATCGGCTGTTCGATCGCCTATCATCTGACCAAGATCGGCTGGGACGATGTCGTCCTGCTTGAACGCAAGCAGCTGACCAGCGGCACGACCTGGCATGCAGCCGGGCTGGTCGGGCAGTTGCGCCCCTCGATCAACATGACCAAGCTCGCCAAATATACCGGCGAACTTTATCGCGGGCTCGAGGCGGAAACAGGCCAGGCAACCGGCTATCGTCAGTGCGGGTCCATCTCGATGGCGACCAACGCGGAGCGCTTCGAAGAGCTGAAGCGCAGCGCCTCGATGGCCAAGGTGTTCGATCTGCCCGTGCACGTCGTGACGCCCGAAGAGATTCGGGCGATGGCCCCGATCGTCAACGTCGACGATGTCGTGGGCGGCATTCATATCCCGAGCGATGGCTATGCCAATGCCGTCGACATCACCCAAGCACTGGCCAAAGGCGCGCGCACCGGCGGGGCGCGGATATTCGAGAACATGAAAGTGACCCGCATCCGCCACAATGGCGAACGCGTCACGGGCGTCGACACCGATGAGGGGCCGATCGACGCAGATTTCGTCGTGATCTGTGGCGGCATGTGGACGCGCGACCTGGCAGCGAGCATCGGTGTCGCTGCCCCGCTGCACGCGTGCGAGCATTATTACGTCTTGTTTGAGGGCGTGGAAGGGATCGACCCCACCCTGCCCGTGCTGCGCGATTATGACTATTGCGGCTATTACAAATACGACGCCGGCAAGCTGCTCGTCGGCGCGTTCGAACCCAATGCCCGCCCCTGGGGCATGGACGGTATCTCCGAAGACTTCTGCTTCGACGAAATTGCGGGCAATTTCGAGCATTTCGAACCGCTGCTTCTGGATGCGATGCGTCGCGTGCCCGCTCTCGAAAAAGCCGGTATTCAAAAATTCTTCTGCGGCCCCGAAAGCTTCACGCCCGACGTGCGCTATCATCTGGGCGAGAGCCCCGAACTAAAGGGGTGTTTCGTCGCGGCCGGCCTTAATTCCATTGGCCTGCAATCGGCCGGCGGCGTCGGCAAGGTGATGGCGGACTGGATCCGCGACGGCATTCCCCCGGCAGACCTGTGGACGGTGGATATCCGCCGCAACATGCCGTTCCAGATCAACCGCAAATACCTACGCGAGCGCGTGACCGAAAGCCTGGGCCTGCTCTACGCAACGCACTACCCCTTCAAGCAATATGAAACGGCACGCGGCGTGCGCAAGTCCGCGCTGCACGACCGGTTGGCGGCAGCAGGCGCGTGCTTTGGCGAAGCGTTCGGCTGGGAACGCGCGAACTGGTATGGCGAACCCGGCAGCACGCCGACCTATGACTATAGCTACGGCCGCCAGAACTGGTTCGACGCCAATGCCGCCGAGTGCAAGGCCGTGCGCGAAGCCGTCGGGCTGTTCGACCAGAGCTCGTTCGCCAAATTCCGGCTGGAAGGCCGCGACGCCTGTGCGGTGCTCAACCGCGTGTGCGCCAACGATGTTGATGTCGCGCAGGGCAGGCTCGTCTATACCCAGTGGCTGAACGACAAGGGCGGGATCGAGGCCGACCTTACAGTCACGCGGCTGAGCGAAACCGCCTATCTGATCGTCACGGGTGCAGAGACCGAGGTCAAGGATTTCAACTGGCTGAAGCGCCAAATCCCCGCCGAAGCGCACGCTGTGCTCACCAATGTGTCGTCAGCCATGGGCGTGATCTCGATCATGGGGCCCAAAGCACGTGCCCTGCTCCAGTCGATCTGCCCCAATGACCTGTCGCACGAAGCCTTTCCGTTCGCGACAAGCCAGGAGATCGAGCTCGGCTATGCGATCGTCAGGGCGTCGCGGATCACCTATGTCGGCGAGCTGGGCTGGGAACTCTATATCCCGACCGAATTCATGACCGGCGTCTATGACGAGATCGTCGCCGCCGGCGCCGCGTTCGACCTGACGCATTGCGGCTATCACGCGCTCAACGCGCTGCGCATGGAAAAGGCTTATCGCCACTGGGGCCATGACATCACCGACGAAGACACGCCGCTGGAAGCGGGTCTCGGCTTTGCGGTGAAGATGGACAAGCCCGGCGGGTTCATCGGGCGTGACGCGCTGCTTGGGCAAAAGCAGGACGGATTGACGCAGAAGCTGGTCCAGTTCCTGCTTAAATCGCCAGAACCGATGCTCTATCATAATGAACCGATCTGGCAGGGTGATCGCATCGCGGGCTATATCCGCTCGGGCATGTACGCGCACACGCTCGGCGGAGCCTGCGGCCTCGGCTATGTGACAGCCGCCGATGGCGGCACGGTAGGACCGATTGCGCCTGACGATTATGAGATCGAAATCGCCGGCGTACGCTATCCCGCCATGGCCTCGCTGAAACCCCTGTACGACCCCACCAACGCCCGGATCAAAATCTGATGTTGCACGCAGAAATCATGACCCGCCTCGCCGCGAACACGCGTGTAGGCTATAGCTTCGATCAGGAGTTCTATGCCAGCGACGCGGTGTTCGAAGCGGACATGGCGCAGGTCATCGGGCGCAAATGGCTGCTCGCCGGGCACGTCTCGCGCATCCCGGACAAGGGCGACTATTTCCTCTTCCGCGTCGGCCGCGAACAGATCATCGTGATCCGCGAAAACGACAGCAGCATCCGGGCGTTCTTCAACGTCTGCCGCCACCGCGGCTCAACGATCTGCCAGGCCGACAGCGGCAATGCGCCGCGCCTCGTCTGTCCCTATCATGCCTGGACCTTTGGCCTCGACGGGCGGCTGATCGCCGCGCGGTTGATGCCTGAGGATTTCGACAAGGCGGAGAACAGCCTGTTTGCCTGTCACATTCGCCTGTTCCACGGCCTGATTTTCATTAACATGAGCGAGGGCGCGCCCGACGATTTCGACGCGACTTTCGGCGATATGGGCCCGATCCTCGACTATCATGGCATCGCCGACGCGCGCATCGCCCATGCCGGCAGTTATCCGACGACCGCCAACTGGAAGCTCGTGGTCGAGAATTTCTTCGAATGCTATCATTGCGTCCCGTCGCATCCCGAGTTCTGCTCGATGCATGCGGCGGATTCGATCGTGGCTGTCGGCGCCGGGCCGAGTTCGGGCCCGGCCGATGCTCTTGCCAGCGTCGCGCCACGGCTCAAGGCTTGGGAAGAAAATGCCGCCGCTCTTGGTCGCCCAATCGGCAATATCGATGACGCCCCGGACTCGTCGCACGTCCGCCTGCTGATGCAGCGCATGAACAAGGAGGGATGGGCCGCCGAAACGCAGGACGGCACGGCGCCTGCACCCCTGATGGGCAAGCGTACCGCACCCGATGGCGGCCGCATGCACCTGAGCTTCAGCCCGTTCAGCCAGATCGTCGCCGACGACTATTTTGTGATCCTGTTCCAGTTCACGCCGCGCGGGGCGCTGGAAACCGATGTCGAGATGATCTGGCTCGTTGATGGCCGCGCCCGCGAAGACGAAGTCGACATCGACAAGATGGTCTGGGGCTATCATGCAACCACCACGCAGGACAAGGTTATCACCGAGAATAACCAGGCCGGGATCATGTCGAGCCGCTACCGCCCGGGCCGCTATTCGGACCAGGAAGGCAGCGTCATCAAATTCCAGAAATGGTATCTGAACCAGTTCGGGCTCGCGCGCGCCGAATGACCCTGCCTGCGGTCATGCGTGCGGTGCTGCTGACCGGCAATGGCGGCTATGACTGCCTCGACATCCGCGACGACGTGCCCGTGCCCGTGCCGGTGGCGGGCGAGGTGCTGGTCCGGATCGGGGCAGCAGGCGTCAACAATACGGACATCAACACGCGCATCGGCTGGTATTCTAAAGCCGTTGCCGAGGCGACCGACGCCGGGGCAGCCTCGGGCCTCGCGGGCGCCAAAGACGATGGTTGGTCGGGCGCCGCGTTCCTCTTTCCTCGCATTCAGGGCGCGGACGCCTGCGGGCGGATCGTCGCGGTCGGCGATGGGGTCGATACCGCGCGGATCGGCGAACGCGTTCTCGTCGAGCCCGTGTTGCGCGGCGCCGGACGGTATGACGTTCGATATTTCGGCTCCGAGGTTGACGGCGCGTTCGCCGACTATGCGTGCGTGCCCACGGCCCAAGCCCACCGCATCGAGTCCACATTGTCGGATGCCGAACTGGCAAGTTTCCCGTGCGCCTATTCGACTGCCGAAAACATCCTGACGCGGATCGGCCTGTCGGCAGGTGAGCGGGTGCTGGTCACGGGCGCGTCGGGAGGCGTCGGATCGGCGGCGGTTCAGCTCGCAAAGTACCGCGGCGCAGAGGTCGTGGCCATGGCCGGCTCGGAAAAGGCCGACGCCGTCCGGGCGCTGGGCGCGGATCGGGTCGTCGGACGCGATGCTGACCTGGCGGCGCTGTTCGGGGCTGAGCATTTCGATGCGGCCCTCGATGTTGTAGGCGGCCCGCAGTTCGGGGCGATCCTCGACGTGCTCAAACGCGGCGGGCGTTACGGCGTGTCGGGGGCGATCTCAGGACCCGTTGTCGATCTCGACCTGCGTACACTCTACTTGAAAGATCTGCAGCTCATCGGCTGCACCGTGCTCGAACCCGAGGTTTTTCTGACCCTCGTGCGCATCATCGAGCGCGGCGAGATCAGGCCATTGATCGCCGCAACCTATCCGCTCGCTGAGATCGTTGCGGCGCAGGAAGCTTTCCTGACCAAGCGCCATGTGGGGAAAATCGTGCTGACGCTCTAAGACCTGAATGCCTTGGCCAGCGCTGCAATGTGATCCGGCCCGATCCCGCAACACCCACCGACAATGGTCGCGCCAGCCTCGACCCATTTTTTTGCCCACGCCAAATAGTGCGGCGGATCGAGATCAGGACGGATGGCGCGGAGGACTTCGTTGGCGGCCACACCATCGTCCTCTTCGCCAAAACCATTGGCGTAGACGCCAATCGCGATGTCGACACCCTCGAGCGCGGCTTTGGCTGCGCGCACGGCGCCAGCCATCACTTCAGGTTTGCTGCAGTTGAAGAGCAACGCCTTGGCGCCAACCGCATTGGCGAGAGCAGCGGCTGCTTCCACGTCTTCGCCCGAACGCAACCTCGCCGGGCCGGTGGCGGCGCTGTCGTCGAGCGTAAAAGACAGCCACAGCGGCCGGGAATCGCCCGCGAGCATTTCTGCGATCAACCGCGCCTCGGCGAGCGTACTCAACGTTTCGGCGAGCCAGATGTCGCCGTAGGGGGAAAGCCCCGTAATCAGGACATCCAGAATGGGGCGTGCCTCATCCGCGTCGAAAAGATCGGGGCGGTAGGAGCCGAGCACCGGCGGCAGCGACGCAGCGACCTTGATATTGCGCTTGTCTGCCACATTTCGCGCAAGTTCCCCGCAGAGAGCCGCAAGGCGGGCGCCATCGCGCGCAAAGCGCTCCGCCCCGATATGAAATGGTACAATGGCATAGCTGTTGGTCGTGATGACATTCGCCCCGGCAACAGCGAACAGATCATGCGCGTCCGCGACCAGCTCGGGCTTTTCGATCAACGCCAGCGCTGACCATTCGGGTTGCCGGAACGGCGCACCGAGCCTTTGTAACTCCCGGCTGATGCCGCCGTCCAAAATGGTGACGCTCATGAGCTTTGGTTTGTCCCGTTATTCAATGGTCTCGACCAACTCGGCGATCCGCCCGACCATCTCGTCGATATGCGTTTTTTCCAGGATAAGCGGCGGCGACAGCGCGATGATATCGCCCGTGGCACGGACAAGCAGCCCATTGTCGAAGCATTTGTGGAACAGCTCGGTCGCGCGCTTGGTCGGCGCGCCGGGGCGAGGTTCGAGCTCGATACCGGCGACGATCCCCATGTTGCGGATGTCGATGATGTGGCGCCTGCCCTTCAGGCTGTGGACCGCCTCTTCCCAATAGCCATGCAGGCTGGCGGCATGTTCCCAGATCCCTTCCGCCTTGTAGAGGTCGAGCGTCGCGAGGCCCGCAGCCGCTGCCAGCGGATGGCCCGAATAGGTATAGCCGTGGAACAGCTCGATCCCATCGGGCCCGCCTTCGACGACCGTATCGTGGATCTCGCGGCTGACGGCGACCGCACCCATCGGCACGGCGGCGTTGGTCAGCCCCTTGGCCATGGTGATCATGTCAGGCGTCACGCCGAGCGTCTCCGCTGCGGTTGCGCCGCCGATGCGGCCAAAGCCGGTGATAACCTCGTCGAAGATCAGCAATATCGCGTGCTTGGTGCAGATCTCGCGCAGCTTTTCGAGATAGCCGACGGGCGGGATCAGCACGCCGGTCGACCCTGCCATCGGCTCCACGATCACGGCGGCGATCGTCTCCGCCCCGTGCAGCGCTACAATGCGCTCCAGCTCTTCCGCCAGATGCCCGCCCCATGCGGGTTGGCCGCGCGTGAACGCGTTGTGTGCGACTGAGTGGGTGTGCGGCAGATGATCGACGCCGGTGAGCAACGTCCCAAACTGGCGGCGGTTGTTGACAATCCCACCCACCGAAATCCCGCCGAAGCCCGTGCCATGATAACCGCGCTCGCGCCCGATCAGCCGGGTCCGGGTCCCCTGCCCCCGCACCCGCTGATAGGCGAGCGCGATCTTGAGCGCGGTATCGACCGATTCAGAACCCGAATTGGTAAAAAAGACGCGGCTGAGCTCGTCAGGCATGAGTGCGGCAACGCGCGAGGCCAGCTCGAACGCCAGTGGATGGCTCATCTGGAACGTCGGCCCGAAATCGAGTTCGCCGGCGGTCTTGCGGATCGCCTCGACGATCGGTTCGCGACAATGGCCCGCATTGACGCACCACAGGCCGGCTGTCCCGTCGAGAATCGTGCGCCCGTCACTTGCGATATAGTGCATGTCGCGGGCACTGGTAAGCATGCGGGGGGTTGCCTTGAACGCACGGTTCGCCGTGAACGGCATCCAGAAGGCCGCCAGCGGATCGTTTTCGAGTTTCACCGGCTAGTCCTCCACAGTTCTGCCCGGTTCTGACTATGGCGCGTCAGCGGGGCACCGTTCGACTGAAAAGAATAACGCGAACGGAAAATTTCATGCCGCGCCCCGGGGCTCGGCATTCGGTGCGGCGGCGCGGCGCACGACATAGGCGATGGCGAATAGGCTGGTCACGATCACGCTCGCCCAGAGCTCGACCCGGCTTTTCGAAAATGCCATCAGGATGAGGATGCCGCCCATCCCCAAAATGGCCGCCCAGGTCCCATAAGGGTGCAGCCACATCCTGAGCTGGAGGCGTTCGGGCGCTTCGATTTCGAGGCGCGAACGCAGACGCAACTGAGCGATTGCGATCAGCATGTAGACGAACAACATGATCGCGCCGGATGAGTTCACGAGGAAATTGAAGACCCTGTCGGGCGACAACACTGACGCCGCGAGTGCGCCATAGCTGAACAGGCTGGCGATCAGAATGGCGCGCGCGGGCACGCGCGACCGGCTGAGCCGGATGCACGATTGCGGCGCATCGCCATTTTGCGCAAGGACGAACATCGCACGCGACGTGATGTAGAGCCCCGAATTGAGGCACGAGAGCACCGCGACGAGCACGATCATGTTCATGATGAGATCGGCGGCGGGATAGCCCATCTGCCGCAGCGCATGCGCAAAGGGCGAGACCCCCACCTGGATCTCGTTCCATGGCACGACCGACACGATCATCAGGATCGACAGCACAAAGAACACCAGGATGCGCACCGAAACCGAAATCGTCATGCGCGCGATCGTCGTTGCCCCTTCCTTTGATTCAGCGGCAGCAAGCGTCGCGATCTCGGCGCCGCACAGCGAGAAGATCGTTGTCGAAACACCAACGAAGATCGCAGCAATACCCGCAGGCGCAAAACCGCCATGGCTGGTGAGATTGGAGAAAGTCGGCCCGTTCGGCGAGGTCAGGCCCAGCGCATAAGCCCCGCTGATCCCGATGAAGACGATGATCGCGATGACCTTTGTCGAGGCAAACCAGAATTCGAACTCGCCGTACGATCGTGCCGACATCAGGTTCACGCCCGTCAACAGCGCCATCAGCGCCACGCCGACCTGCCACACTTCGAACTGCGGAAACCAGCCGCAGATGATCTTCGCGCCGGCAATCGCTTCGATCGCGATCACGACAACCCAGAAATACCAGTAGAGCCAGCCGACGAGGAAACCGGCCCAATCGCCCACGCCCGTACGGGCGAAATCAGGAAAGGTCTGCCGGCCGGGCAGCGCCATCGCCATTTCAGAAATCATCCGCATAACGAGGAGAACCAGAAATCCGGCGATTGCGTAGCTGATAACGGCGGCGGGACCGATCGTGCTGATGGCGGTTGACGAGCCGACGAACAGTCCGGCGCCGATGATCCCGCCGAACGTGATCATCGAGACATGCCGCGCGTTGAGCGACTGGCTCAGCCCCGATTCCGGCGCGGCGGGGGCAAGCGTCAGGGCAGGATCAACCAAGGTCACGCAACCCGGAACGATGGCGGCTTGGGAACCGCGTCAAAACACCACGACCGAGCGGATGCTTTGGCCTGCGTGCATCAGGTCGAAGCCC